>NZ_CP098755.1:3422500-3750000 GCF_023746555.1 Brevibacillus ruminantium | reverse complement strand
AAAAATCAGAGCCACTCGGGTCGAGCTGGTCTGTTTCTGCAAAGCGGTCTGAGCCAGAAAGGCAAGGGCTGTCGCAAAAATGGATGTGATCAAAAGTCCCCTCGCGACCTCCGGAATCAGCAGGACCTCCGGATTTAGTGCCAAACGCCAGTCTTCAAACAAGAAGGCATAACCCCAGCTTAGGACAGCCACGGTACCTAATTGCACGATCGCCAGCGGCAAGGCAGGGAATTTGGGCGAATACTTGCCCGTAATCACGATTTGCAGGGCGAAGCAGATCGCACAGCCAAATACGAGCATATCACCAGTATTCAGGCTGAGTGACTGATTCAGTGTCAACAGGTACAGGCCGATGGCGGCCAGGATGACACCCACGGTCGCGGTTGTCTTTACACGTTCACGCAAGATCAGAAAGGAAAAAAGCGGCACGAGGACAACAGAAAGCCCGGTAATAAAACCGGCCTTTGAAGGTGTCGTGTACAGCAGGCCGACAGTTTGCAGGGCATAACCGAGGCAGAGCCAAAAGCCGATTAGCGCACCTGCTTTGAACAGCGGAATACTCCACTCGCGCCACTGCTGTCGAAAAAACAGAAGCTGGATCACGAGCAGAAAAAGCACGGCGATGGAAAAACGGACAGCGTTAAAAGCATTTGGCGGAAGTGCGGTGATTGCTTGTTGAACCACGAGGAAGGTAGCTCCCCAGATTATTGCAATCAAGAGTAAAGTCGTATCCGCCATCCACTGCTTTTTCAAGGTTTTCTCTCTCCCTCCAGGACAAATCAGACGATTCCAAACGTTCAGGTGATCATGCAAGCATGATAAGGGAAACAGTCGATGAAAGCAAGGAAAATAACCGAAACGAAAGAGGAATAGAAGTGAAGGCTTGGCTTTTTGTAGGAAATATCGGAAAATATAGAAAATACATTCCTGGTCTGACAAACATGTCCAAAAAAGATGAGCGATATGAGAAATGAGGGACTCTATATGAAGCAAATATTGCCAGGGTCGGGAAAAACCAGACGGGCAGAAAACAAGGGAAAACGGATGGCAGAGCAGCTTTCCGATCTGTTACGGAAGGAAGGAGAACTGGAGGCCGCGCGTGAAGCCATACGCAGGGTGCTCGATCAGAATTTGAGCAATCGGGAGTACTTTGTGATTGTCGATGAAACGGGGTATGCCCACATACATACCAATCGCCTGCGAGAGGGAATTGTCTTTGCGGATGAGGTAGGCAGGAATGCGGCGGCTGCTCGCGAGACCATCTCCCAGTTATACCTGCGTGATACAGGGGAGTGGCTGTTGGACACAGCCATACCGATCGGAGCATTTCACGGCAGGCGCTATGTCCTGCGCATGGGGACGATCCTGCATCGCCCCTTCCTCGGCCCGATTTTGTTCGGACTTAGCACCGTACCCAGCATCGCAGGCTTGATGATCGGATACCTCATGGAGCTGCCGTTACCAAGCGTGCTTGCCTGGGCCGGGGTATCGCTGTTCGTCGGCATGACTGGAGGCTTTTTCATCCATCGGGGCATGCGTGCAAGCATTCGTCAATGGCGAGAGTTTATGCGAGCGGTCTCAGCCGGAGATTTGACCGGGAAAATTGAAACGACAGCGCGAAACGAATTTCATCAGATGGGTTTAGAGTTGAACAAAATGGCCTTGGGGATTCAGCATATGATCAAAGAGATTTCCGCAACGGCGCAGGCGACAGGTGCAATCAGCCGGAAACAGGCCTCCCAGTCGAAGGAATTGGCTGATACCTTTGATGAGCTGGGGGGAATGATGGGACAGTTCCAAACAGGCAGCGCCCAGCAGGGAGAAGCTTTGTCGATGGCAGTGGCAAAGCTGTCCGATATGATGATCATGCTGGACGGCATGAAATATGCCCTGCAGCGTGCAAAAGAGATCAGTAACAGCGCTGCAGCGACAACGGAACAGGGCACATCCTCAGTAGACGCAGCTTCGCGGCAGGTCAGCCTGGCTGAAGCCGGGATGGTTCGATCAGCGGAAGCGATTCGCAGACTGACAGCAGAGATGGAGAGAATCAGCGAGCAAGTGTCAGCGATTACGAAAATTGCGCGTCAGACCAACACACTTGCACTCAACGCCTCCATCGAAGCGGCGCGAGCAGGAGAGCACGGCAGGGGCTTTTCCGTCGTCGCCGCTGAAATCAGGCATCTGGCTGAAGAGACAGGACGATTTGCAGAACGTATTTTGGCGACCACAGAGACTGTCCAACAAGACGTGATGATCGCAGCCAGCGAGGTAGAAGGTCAGCTGGAAGAGCTGCAATCCTCAACACGCTTTGTCAAGGAAGCAGGTGCGGCCATTCGTCATCTGCAGGTAGTAGTGGATGAAAATCAAAGCATGTCGCTGGAAAACGCAGAGCTGGCTGAGATTCTGGTCCAGGACTGCGAAAAGATCAGCCAGACGCTTCGGGGAGTAGAAGGGATTGCCGTTCAGTTTGCGGCAAGTGTGTCGGAAGCAGCCGTTGCGGTAGAAACACAGACACAAAGTGTGCATCTGCTGGCCGGAGAGGCAGAGGAACTGGCAGAGAAAACCCATGCGCTTGAGAGAATCACGAGTCGCTTTCGCATCTGAGTTGACCCTGAAAAAACAGGCGAACCTCTCATATTTCCCGGAAGTGTCATCCGTTAATAAACTTTTCACAATTACATCTGACCCATTTCGGACATAATGATATAATGATAGTGAATTTTAAGCAGAGCCGGCTGGCATTGTATTACCGGGAGGACGTTATGGATATCCTTTTAGTGGGTCTAAACTACAAAACAGCACCTGTCGAGATTCGCGAGAAATTTACTTTCAGCGATGACGGCACATCTCGGGCTCTTTATCTTCTCTCCCAGACAAAGAGCATTGCAGAATGCGTTATCCTTGGAACCTGCAACCGTACAGAAATCTATGTCGTCTGTGATCAGTTGAACGTAGGACGTGACTACACGCTCAGATTTTTGGCGGAGTGGTTTGGTGTCAGCAAAGAGACATTCAAAGAACATCTTTATATAAAAGGAAACGAACAGGCAATCGAGCATCTTTTCCGTGTATCCTGCGGAATGGATTCGATGGTCATGGGGGAAACACAGATTCTCGGCCAAGTGCGGGATGCATTTACGCTTTCCCAGCAGTTGAAAACGACAGGAACCGTCTTCAACACCTTGTTCAAACAAGCGATTACGTTTGCCAAACGTGCCCATACGGAAACAGCTATTGGGCAAAATGCGGTCTCCGTCAGCTATGCTGCAATCGAGCTGGGGAAAAAGATTTTCGGTTCCTTTGCCGGAAAAGAAGTGCTGATTGTCGGTGCCGGAAAAATGAGCGAGCTGACAGCCAAGCATTTGCATGCCAATGGTTCCGGTCATGTTCGTGTCGCCAACCGCACACTGGAGAGAGCACAGCTGTTGGCCGAAAAATTTCAAGGGGACGCCTGTACGATGGAGCAGCTGCCTGAGGCGCTGCTGACCGCAGACATCGTCATCAGCTCGACCGGTGCATCCGGCTATGTCATCACCAAGCAACAGCTGCAGCCGATCATGAAGCAGCGCAAGCATCGTCCGCTGTTCATGATTGACATCGCCGTTCCCCGCGACTTGGACCCGAGTCTGCATGATCTGGAGAACGTCTATCTCTACGATATTGACGATCTGGAAGGAATTGTGGCCAGCAACCTGGAAGAAAGATCGAGAGAAGCAGAGCGCTTGGAAGGAATGATTGGCGAAGAACTCGTTGCGTTTACTACCTGGTACCAGACGCTGGGGGTGGCTCCGCTGATAGCAGCACTGCGTGAAAAAGCGCTGGACATCCACACGGAAGGTATGCGCAAGATTGAAAACAAATTACAGCATCTGACCGAAAAAGAGCGGCACATCATCAGAAAAACGACCAAAGGAATGATTAATCAATTATTGCATGATCCGGTCGTGCGCCTAAAAGAGATGGCTGCCAAACAAGATGGTCCCGATGCGTTGGACATGTTCTCCACTATTTTTGCACTGGAAGAGATTCTGGAGCGGGCCGAGCGTGAAGCGGATTGGGAAAAAGAAAAAGCGAAGCAAAATGCTTTCCGTGAACAGGTCCTGGCCTCCCGAGTCCCGAAATAGATTCCGATAGAGAAAGAGAGGAGAGAGTACATGGCCGATGTGAGATGGATCTATGATGTCACGATCTTTCTCTACGCTGCAAGTGTTCTCTTCTATTTCAACGACTTCTTGCAAAGCAACCGGAAAGTCAATCGTTTGGCTTTCGGGTTGCTTGCTGTCGTTTGGGCCTTGCAATCCGTATTTTTTGTGACGCAGCTGATGGCAAAGTCCTACTTTCCGGTCATCACGCTGTTTGAGACCCTTTTTTTCTATTCATGGGTGCTGGTTACGTTATCGCTGGTGATCAACTATTTTTTTCGCATAGATTTACTGGTATTTTTTACCAATATTATTGGCTTTATCGTCCTGGTCCTGTCTATGTTTTTACCGGAAACACCGCTTCACGCCGTTTCTGGACCGCTGACGTCGGAATTGCTGCTGGTCCATATCACTCTGGCCATGTTCAGCTATGGCGCCTTTTCTCTGTCGATGATTTTCTCAGCGATGTATCTGCTTCAGCATCACATGCTCAAAGCAAAGCGCTGGACGCCAATGCTGCGGCGACTTCCCAGTCTGGATCGGTTGGAGTCGTATGCGTACCGGATGAATATGATGGGCGTGCCGATGCTTTTGTTGGCGATACTGGTGGGGATCATCTGGGGGAAGCTGGTGCTCCCCGACAAGTTCTGGCTGGATGCGAAGGTACTGTTATCCACCTTGGTTCTGGCCGCCTATTCTTTCTGGTTGTACAAGAGATATAGCGACACCTGGCAAATGCGCACTTTGGCCCTGCTGAACCTCGTTAGCTTTGGGCTGGTGCTGATCAATTTTTTGGCGACCGATGTTTCAAACTTTCACAATTGGCTGTAAGGAAAAAGCAGCTTGGTTAGGAGGCTACCATGAAAAAATGGATGGTGGGGACACGCCGCAGCAATCTGGCGCTCACCCAAACAAACTGGGTTATTGGACAATTGAAGCAGCTTGAACAAGAGGCAACTTTTGAATTGCACGAGATCGTAACCAAAGGGGATCGCATTCTCGATGTGACTTTGTCCAAGGTGGGAGGAAAAGGACTGTTTGTCAAAGAGATCGAGCAGTCCCTGTTTGATGGGGAGACAGATTTTGCCGTGCACAGTCTGAAGGATATGCCTGCAGAACTGCCTGAGGGTCTGGTTATCGGCGCGATTCCGAAGCGCGTTGATCCGCGCGACGTGTTGCTCTCTAAAAACGGACTTACCCTTGATCAATTGCCGCAAGGGGCGTTGATTGGAACCAGCAGCTTGCGCCGTTCCGCACAGCTTTTAGCCTACCGGCCTGACCTGCAGATTGAATCGATTCGCGGGAATATAGATACGCGCATCCGCAAACTGCAAGAAGGCAATTTTGATGCGATCGTGCTGGCAGCCGCAGGGCTGGAGCGGGTAAATTGGGAGGGAGAGATCAGTCAGTTTCTCCCGGTAGAGATCAGTCTTCCGGCGGTCGGACAGGGAGCATTGGCGATTGAGTGCCGTTCGGATGATGAAGAGACGCTCCGCCTGCTCGCCAAGTTCGACCATCTCCCGACTCGTTTGGCCGTCACGGCGGAGCGCAGCTTTTTGCATCGCCTAGAGGGAGGCTGTCAGGTGCCGATCGGTGCCTACGCCACTCTGGACGAAGCGGCTGCAGATGAACAGCCGGTTATTACGCTGACGGGATTGGTCGCTTCTCCAGACGGGAAGCAAGTCTTCAAGAAAACAGCGCAGGGGACTGACCCCGTTGCATTGGGGCTAGAAGTTGCCGAGGCCATTGCTGCAGAAGGAGCCGCAGATGTACTGGCACAGGTGAAAAAGGAGAATCAGGCATGAACTACCCGCATGAAAGCGGGCAATCACGGCCGTTGACCGGCATCCGCTTGATGGTGACCAGATCGCGACAACAAGCGAGGGAATTGATCGATCAGTTTGAGTCTTTCGGGGGAGAAGCCTACGCATTTCCACTGTTGAAAATGGTTCCGCCGGCAGACTGCAGCTCTTTGGATGAGGCGATTCATCGCCTGAACCGCTTCGATTGGGTCATGTTCACCAGCGTAAACGGGGTTCGCTTTTTTCTGGAGCGCATGCATCAACTGGGTGTTTCTCCGGAAAAGTTGACGGGCAGGCTGGCGGCGGTTGGTCCCAAGACCGCTGCCGAGCTGGTCAAACACGGCTGGGAAGCAGACGTGATTCCCGCTGACTATGTAGCCGAGGGAATGCTTGTCAGCTTGCGGGATCAGCTTCACCCTGGGGAGCATGTACTATTGCCCAGGGCAGACATTGCCCGCAAGATTTTGCCGCAGGAGCTTGGCCGAATGGGCATGCATGTCACCGAGGTGGATGTGTACCAAACGGTAATTGACGGGGAACAGGCACCGGAGGCAGCGGCTCGTCTACGGCAGGGCCAAATTGATGTCATCGCGTTTACCAGTTCTTCCACCGTCACTTATTTTATGGAAGCAATGGCCCCCTATGGGGGGAAAGAGCTTTTGCAGGGAGTACGCATCGCCTGTATCGGTCCCATCACGGCTCAGACCGCAAAAGCTCACGGAATAGATGCCGATATCGTTGCCGAGGAGTATACGGTAGAGGGCTTAATCGAAGCTTTGATTGCATATTGGGGAGGGAATCATTATGACCAGCAATTTTGACCGCCATCGCCGTTTGCGTTCCAGTGCAGGGATGCGCAATCTGGTGCGAGAAAACCACGTACGAATCGAAGATTTGATTTATCCGTTGTTTGTCGTAGAAGGGTCAAACATCAAGGAAGAGATCCCGTCCATGCCAGGAGTTTACCATTTTTCCCTGGATCGTCTGGAAGAGGAAATGAAAGAGATCGCTGCAGCCGGCATTCAGTCTGTCCTGATGTTCGGCGTGCCGGAGCACAAGGACTACTGCGGTACTGAGGCCTACAACGATGAAGCGATCACACAGCGGGCGATTCGCCAGATCAAGGAAGCCTATCCGGAGATGATCGTCATTGCGGACACCTGTCTTTGTCAATATACCGATCATGGTCACTGCGGCGTTTTGCATGACGGCGAGGTGGACAACGATGAATCCCTCCGGCTGCTGGTAGCCACTGCGGTCTCCCAGGCCAAGGCAGGTGCCGATATCATCGCTCCTTCCAACATGATGGATGGCTTTGTCGCGGCGATTCGCGAAGGATTGGATGAAGCGGGCTTTGTCCATGTCCCGATCATGTCCTATGCGGTCAAATACGCCTCTTCTTACTATGGTCCGTTCCGGGAAGCTGCCCACTCTACTCCGCAATCGGGCGACCGGAAAACCTACCAGATGGACCCGGCCAATGCACGCGAGGGACTGAGGGAAGCAGCGTCTGACGTCGCCGAAGGTGCAGACTTTTTGATGGTGAAGCCGGGGCTGGCATTCATGGATATGGTGCTCAGACTGCGGGAGAGCTTTGATCTGCCTGTCGTAGTATACAACGTCAGCGCTGAATATTCTATGGTAAAAGCAGCAGCGGCAAACGGTTGGATCGACGAGGAACGGATCGTCATGGAAACACTGGTCGGCTTCAAACGCGCTGGTGCCGATCTGATTATTACCTATCATGCCAAAGACGTGGCAAAATGGCTGGCGAGGTGAGCGGATCATGAAAATGGACAATTCATTGCGGATGTTTCAAGAGGCGCAGCAGTACATACCGGGCGGCGTAAACAGCCCGGTGCGGGCATTCAAAAGCGTCGGCGGCAATCCGATCTACATGGCTAAGGGAGCAGGCTCTCAGATTACCGACGTAGACGGCAATCACTACATTGATTACATCGGTTCCTGGGGACCGCTGATTCTGGGGCATGCCCATCCAAAAGTGCTGGCGGCGATCCAGGAGGCAGCCGCACTGGGAACGAGCTTCGGTGCGCCGACAGAAAGAGAAACTGAAATGGCCAAGCTGGTTTGCGAAATTGTGCCGTCTGTTGAAGTGGTGCGGATGGTCAACTCGGGAACAGAGGCGACGATGAGCGCTTTGCGCCTGGCCCGTGGCTACACCAAACGGAATAAAATCATGAAGTTTGAAGGCTGCTACCACGGTCATGCGGACAGCTTGCTGATCAAGGCAGGATCTGGCGTGGCGACCCTTGGACTGCCTGACAGCCCGGGTGTTCCGGAAGCGACCGCGATCAATACCATCACGGTGCCGTACAATGATCTGGAAAGCGTCAAACTCGCATTTGAATCCTACGGTTCCGATCTGGCCGCAGTGATTGTGGAGCCAATTGCAGGAAATATGGGTGTTGTGCCGCCAGCGCCAGGCTTTTTGGAAGCGCTGCGCGAGATTACCGAGCTGAGCGGCACGCTGCTGATTTTTGATGAAGTGATGACCGGTTTCCGCGTATCCCGCGGCGGGGCGCAAGAGCTGTACGGTATCACCCCGGACCTTACAACGATGGGCAAGGTGATCGGCGGTGGTCTGCCGGTAGGTGCCTACGGCGGTAAACGAGAAATTATGCAACAAATTGCTCCGGCGGGTCCCATCTATCAAGCGGGTACGCTGTCAGGCAATCCGCTGGCGATGGCAGCGGGTCTTACGACTCTGCAGGAACTGGGGCAGCCGTGTGCCTATGAAAAATTGGAGACGCTGTCTGCACGTCTGGCTGAAGGGCTGGCAGACAACGCCCGCAAATTGGGCATCCCGCATACCCTGAATCGTGTGGGATCAATGGTTTGCCTGTTCTTTACCGAGACGCCTGTCATTAATTACGAGACAGCCAAAACCTCTGATCTGGATAAATTCTCGGCATACTTCCGCAATCTGCTGGAGGAAGGCATCATGATTCCGCCATCTCAGTTTGAAGGCATGTTTGTCTCTTTGGCTCATACAGAAGCGGATATTGAACGGACGATTGATGCCAGCTACAAGGCGATGAAAAAGCTGTAGGCAAAGAAAAGCAGCGAATCAAAAGAAATGAAGACGAAAGTCCCCTCCGAAAAGGGGACTTTTTTGATTGCCGATCAGCATCTACGTTGTGCGTTGGCATGGTCGCCTGGGAAGTCTGGAAATAGCCGTCCTTCCATGCTAGTCCTTCCATGTTATGTCATGCCAGGTCCAGTTCTTTTCGCTGCTGTCGTTTGATCAGATTGCGCAGGGAGTCGAAATTAACGATGACAATTCCCGCAATGGTCGTGACAGCTCCCAGTGCCATGAACCAGGTAACCGTTTCATGATATAGAAGGGCGCCCAGCCCCATGGCGATTACGGGAGACAGATAAAGCCAGGTAGAGGGGAAGACGGGATTGGTTTTGGCTACCAGCCAGTAAAAAATGGTATGTCCCACCATGGAACCGATGATGATCAGATAGAGCAGCGAGCCGATCGCTTTGGGTGTAAGCATGGATGACAGATGAAGCGGTTCGGTAAAAAATGAGAGAATCATCAGCATCGCTCCACCGTACATCATCTGGACAGCATTCAGGGCGACGGGTGAAGAATCGGCAAAGCGGCGAATGACCTGCTTGGAATACAAAGCACCTGACGAGTAAAAAAGCTGGCCAATCAGGATTGCTCCACTGCCGAGCAGCCAAAACAGGCTGGCGGTCATGGTTACTTGAGGGAAGACCAGAAGAATCACACCGAGAAAACCAATCAGACAACCGATCAATGCTTTCCTGGCGACTTGTTCGCGCATTACTATCATCTGGAGCAGCAAGATCATCATCGGTGCTGTCGCCGAAAGGATGGCTGCCGCTCCCGAGGTAACGTATTGCTCCGCCCAGTACAGGGTGGAAAACGTACCGAAGGTCAGGCAGAGTCCCGTAATCATCATTTCCTTTTGGATCAGCAGGTTGACGCGGGCACGTTTTTTCAAGATCATCCAGACAAAGAGCAAAAGTCCCGCCAGAAAAAAACGGATTCCGGCCGAGAAAAAGGGTGGAGCTCCTGCATCAATGCCGATTTTAATCGTCAAAAAGGTGGTTCCAAACACGAGACACATGATTGCGTAGTTGATGATTACCATAGTAACGCCTCCTTGGTATCATCATAAGAAGAAGAGAATAGAACAGATGCGATCAAATAGAACAGATGCAGACCAGTTCGTCTATGATAAGGAAAAGGGGGGCATCAAGATGGAAAGAGTAAACGGGGGAGGAACACAGGTCAAGGCATTATCCGAGCACGTATATGACTACATCTGGACCAGGATCCAGCGGGGAGAGTGGAGGGAGCATGAAAAGATTCCGTCGATCCGCTTGCTCGCATCCGAGCTGAATGTTCACCGGTTGACCGTTTTCAAGGCCTACCAACGGCTAAAAGAAGATAAAAAGGTGTATGTCAAAGATAAATCCGGCTATTACGTCCATCCCGGCGGACTTTTGCCATTTGATGACCTGGATTCTCCGATTGTCTCCTCCTATGTGCAGAAAAGTCATTTGTCAGAAATCCATCGCGTGCCGGCAACCTATCAGTTTTCTTATGCGCTGATCGACCCCAATTTGCTGCCGAACCGCTATTTTTCAGAGTATGTGAAAGAGATTTTTGATTTGTACCCCAAGGTTTTGAGCACTTATTCCACCGTGCAGGGGGACGAAGAGCTTCGGCATGTCTTGGCCCGCCACTTTGCCCATCAGCATCATTTTCACGTGGGAGCAGATGACATCCTCATCACCTCAGGCTCGCAGCAGGCGATTGATTTACTGGCTCGCCTGCTGATTCAGCCGATGGATGCGGTGCTGATAGAGAGACCCACATACAGTGCAGCCATAGACATTTTCAGGCAGCAGGGTGCAAAGCTGCTGCCCGTAGATATTCATCCGAATGGCTACGATTTGGAGCAGGTAGAGTCGTACATGATCCAACACAAGCCGCGTTTATTTTACCTCAATCCCACCTTTCACAATCCGACAGGCTACACCATTCCGGCAAAACAGCGAAAGCAGCTGGTCGAGCTGGCGGAGCGTCATCGCTGCTTCTTGCTTGAAGACGATACGTTTCATGATATCTACTTTGATCGGGAGCCGCCTCTGCCGCTGTTTTCGTACAGTACAGAAGGCTACGTCGTATATATCCGCAGCTTCAGCAAATACGTGGCCCCAGGTTTGCGAATCGCGGCTGTTTGTCTGCGGCCCGCGTTGATGAAGCATCTGTTTACCCTGAAAGCTTTATCGGATAACGGCAGTCCTCTGCTCAATCAAAAGATATTTCTGCATTACTTTTCCTCTGCTCGGCTTCAGCAGCATCTGGAAAAACTGCGGATCGCGTTGAATGTAAGAAAATCCATCATGGAAGAGGAGCTATCGCTTACAGATTGGACCTGGAGCAGTCCTGCAGGCGGATTAAATCTCTGGGTCAAGCTCCCGCCGTCCGTCCCGATGGATGAGCTGCTGGCCAAAAGCATCGAGAAATCGATTTCATTCGTTCCTGGCTCCATCTGTGACCCATTGAAAGAAAAGAAGGCGTGGATGCGTCTGAGCTATTCCTATATTAATGAAAAACAGCTTCGCGAAGGGGTGAGGCAGTTGATCCAGTTGTCCCGCGAATTGAATCATGCCCACACCCATTTCTGAAGAAAAAACGACTCCGCCAGTGCTTTGGCGGGGTCGTTCACTTGCTGGAAGCGAAAGGGTGATGCTTTTATTCCTTCAACAAAGTCCAATACTCATAGGAATGGATGGCTACTCCGGCGAATGAAGTTCGCTTGGAAAAAAGCTGATGCAGTTTGCTCAGTTCTTCTTCCATCCTGGCGCGGCCTTCTTCGTAAAAGGTGACGAAATCACCTTCATTGCTCGCTTTGGTCTCCACTGCGATCACGACCTGTTTGCCCAGCCGCTCAGCAAAGTCCAGCTCTTCCGGGACGAGCGCCGAGATGCTGTTTGGCCCTTCTGCACGGTCTCGATAGGCCATCACTGTGACGTGACCATGCCGGGAGATCAGCCGCTCGGTAACGGAGACAGCGGAATCGTCCGGAAGAGGGTACTTGTCCAGCCAGAATGGAATATCACATCCGATATGAAGCGAGGGTTGCTGTTCTTGAATCAGGTTCACGTAGGCATCTACGTTGTCCATCCACTGGCGGATCACGGCAGCCTGATCCGTCTTCCATTCGGGCAACGTATAGGGTTCGATGTCAAAATGGATACCCGTAATGGCCGCATCCGTATCCACCGTTTGATTGTAGCGGATCACCCAGTTTGCAAAGTCCAGCATTTCTGCGCGGTTTTGCGACAAACCCCAGCTTGATTTGCCCGACAATGCGTGGACTTCAATCCCTGCCGCGCGGGCTTTTTTGATAAAGGATTGGTAATAGGCCGGTCGCAGCGAGGTATCAATTTTCAGATAGAGAAGATTGACCTTTTGTTCAGCGGCAAACGCGAGAATTTGCTCGGGCTGCGAGGCGGTCTGGTAGGTTTGCCACAGCCAGGTGGCTCGGATCGGCTTTTCTGCAGAAGAGAAGCCGGTCAACAAAAAAGCAGGTAAGATCAGCAAAAAAAGGACAGTACGCGGAAAAAGCTTCATGTTGAATTCCTCCTGATGTCATTGAGCTATGCTCCCAAAAGCACTCAATAATGGTATTCCTTACTCATATCGGCAGGCTGGAGAAACTTGATAAGCAGGGATCACGCGAGTTTGCAAAAAGGGGTAAAAGTGTCTAGGTCCAAGCGGAATGCCATAGGGAACCATGGGGCGAACTGTGATTCCTTTTCAGGTGAGTAGGATTTCCGTATCATTGTTTTGATGAGCAAAGGAAACACTAACCAGTAAGCTAACGCTGCCATAAAAGAATGGGAGGTACATTCGATGAAGACGAAAACCGTCGCAAATGATGTAGAAATCGCTTATCTGGACAGCGGTGCAGGGGAAGCTGTCTGCTTGGTCCACGGATTCTGCGGAAGCTCTGCTTATTGGCAGAAAATTCTTCCGCAGTTGGAGAAAAGCCATCGTGTCATTGCTCCCGATCTGCGTGGTCACGGAAATAGCTCGGTCCCGTCCGAATCATTTACCGTTGAAAAAATGGCGGGGGATCTGGCGCATTTGCTCGACCAAACGGGAATAGAAAAAATCACGCTGCTGGGACACTCTCTGGGCGGTTACGTAGCGCTTGCCTTTGCTGAGCTTTTCCCGGAAAGAGTAAAAGCGATTGGACTCATCCACTCCACTGCCTATCCCGATGACGAGCAGGCGAAGGCAAACCGGACAAAAGGAATGGACAACATCCAGCGCAACGGGGTGGAGCCGTTTATCAAAGCATTGATCCCCAAGCTTTTTGCTCCCGAGAGTGCAACTCTTATCCCGGCTGAGTGGAACCTGGCCAGAGAGATTGGACTACAGACGCCGGCGGAAGGGGCTATCCGAACCCTGGAGGCGATGAGAGACAGACCGGATCGCAGGGAGATTCTCGCCTCGCTTCCCTGCCCGCTGCTGCTCGTAGCAGGAAAAAATGATCAGATCATCGCCCCTGAGAAAACCTTTACTGTGAAAGGGCCACGCGTCCACCAGGTATTGCTGGAGGGAGCCGGGCACATGGGTATGCTGGAGACCCCGGATGAACTAGCGCAAGAGATGCTGTCTTTCCTCTCCAAAATCTAGCAGGATATCGCCCCATTCCACAGAAATATTTGCTATAATTGGAGAGGCATTGTTCATATCTATATACATAATGGGAGGAGAAACGTGAAATGAAAAAAACACGTCGTATTACCCTGTCCGCTTTGGCAGCCGCAATCTGTTCGGCGCTGATGGCCGGATCCGTCTTTGCAGCCCCGCTGCATCCTGTTCAGCATGTAGACTGGATGGTAAAGAAGTCGATCGTAACCCCGGGTGCAAACGGTGATCTCGCTCTGGATCGCAATGTGACCTTGGCTGAAGCCGTCGTTGTATTTGCCAAATTGAGCGACACCAAAATTGCTGCACCGACAGACAAAGGTTCGCACTGGTCCGCTCCATACCTGGCATGGGCAAAAACCAAGGATGCGGTGACCCAGGATGACTTTAAAAACCCGACACAAACGCTCTCTTCGGCAAAACTGACCGAACTGGCAAAAAAACTGGGCTTTGAAGTGAAGCTGGAAAACAAAGCGCAGGTAACCCGTGGAGATTTCTTCCAGGCTCTTGGAGATGCTGCGACGACGCATGTCACGATCGCCCATACCAATGATACGCACGGCCATATTACCGAAGATAAAAACCAGAAGGAGTTTGGCTTTGCCAAAATCGCTAGCTTGCTGAAAGAGTGGCGTGAGGAGAACGAGAACTTCCTTTTGCTGGATGCAGGCGATACCTTCCAGGGCACAGTCTATGTCAACCAATTCCAGGGAGAATCGATTGTTCCGATTCTGAACTACTTCAACTATAACGTAATGGCTGCGGGCAACCACGAGTTTGACTTCGGCTATGAGCAGCTCTTGAAGCTGCGCGACATGCTGAAGCATCCGGTCATCTCGGCAAACGTTTTCAAAGCGGACGGCAAAGAATTGCTGGTGCCTACCTTTGAAGCAGAAATCGGAGGCAAAAAGTTCGCTTTCGTCGGGTTTGTAGCTGAAGATACACCGATTCTGACTCACCCGAACAATGTAAAAGGACTTACTTTTAAGAATCCGGTTGAAGTGGCTAAGGTTGTTGTTCCTGAGCTGAAGAAAAAAGCGGATCATGTCATTGTCGTTTCCCACATCGGTGTAGAGGTAGACCGTGAAATCGCCAAAAACGTACCGGGTATCGACCTGATCGTCGGCGGTCACTCCCACACGCCACTAAAAGAACCTGAGCTGGTGAACGGCACGTACATCGTTCAAGACTGGGAGTACGGAAAGTCCCTGGGGCGTGCTGATCTCTATTACCTGGGCAAAGAACTGGTTGCTTTCAGCGGCGGTCTGAAAGAGTACGATGAATCCGTACAAGCTGATCCTGAAGTAGAAAAAATGGTTCAGGAAATCGTGGCCAAAATTGATGAAGTGATGAATGTCGTTATCGCCAAGTCCGAAGTAGACCTGGACGGCGACAGAACGCTGGTTCGCAAAAAGGAGACCAATGTAGGGAACCTGATTGCCGACATCATGCTGGAGCGCACCAAATCGATCAAAGGTCATGAAGCGGACGTAGCCTTGACCAATGCGGGCGGAATTCGCACTCAGCTCAAAGCAGGCGACATTACGAAAAAGGATCTGTACACCCTGCTTCCGTTCCCGAACACCTTGGTTGTGATTGAAGTGACAGGAGAAGAACTGCGTCAGGCACTGGAAGATGGCGTAAGCAAAGTGGAAAGCGGCGAGGGACGCTTCCCGCAAATCAGCGGTATGTCTTTTACGTACAATCCGAGCAAACCTGCTGGTGAGCGCGTAGTCGAAGTAAAAGTAGGCGGCCAAGCTCTTGATCTGAAGAAAACCTACAAAGTGGCAACCAACGACTTCCTGGCAACAGGCGGCGACGGCTACGTAACCTTCCAAAAACCTGCATTCAATACAGGTCTGACCTTCTACAGCCTCGTTGAAGAGGAACTGATCAAACGGAAAACGATCAATCCAAAAGTAGAGGGACGCATTGTCGAAGTGAACGAATAGAAACAATCGGAATACAATAGCAGCGAGCCCTTTTCCCGAAGGTTGGGAAAAGGGCTTTTTTCACGGTAAGCGGCCTAATTCAGACGAAGAATTATAATTTTTTGTAAAGTACCTTGCATTGTATAATAGCTATTTGGTAATATCACACAAGGTGATGCTCAGTGAACGTTCAATTTAAAAAGGGCGTATTGGAACTTTGTGTACTGGTGCTTGTTGCCCAGGAAGACAGATATGGTTACGAACTGGTGGCCATCATCTCAGAGAAATTCCACATCGCAGAAGGAACCGTTTATCCCCTGCTTCGCAGGTTGACCATCGAAGGCTTTTTTACCACCTATTTGGCTGAGTCGCCTGAAGGTCCACCGCGCAAGTACTACCAACTCACGGAAAAAGGGCGCACGTATATGAATGATCTCGTGATGGAATGGCGAATTTTTACCCGCGGGGTCAACCAGATCATTGAGGAGGGAATCGGTCTATGAATAGACGCGAGTTTATAGATGAACTAAACGCGCTTCTTCGTGACTTGCCTGACAAGGAACGCTTGGATATTGTCGCAGATTATACCGAGCATTTTTTGATCGGGGTGGAAAGGGGAAAGAGTGAAGAGGAGATCGCAGAAAGTCTGGGCAGCCCCAAAGCACTCGCGCGTGAGATATTGGCAGGTTACCGCATCCATCAAGCACAATCCAACGCATCAGTAGGCAATATAACCCGAGCGGTGTTGGCAACCGTCAGTTTGGGCTTTTTTAACCTTGTGTTTGTCCTCGGCCCGTTTATTGGAATGATTGGCGCGCTCTTTGCTTTTTTTGTGGCGGCCATTACGTTGTTTTTCGCACCGCTTGTCTTTTTCCTGCAGTACGGTATTCCGAATGTGTCGCATGATCGGATGATGATGTTATTCGCCTCAATGGCCTCCTGCGGTCTGGGCGGCATGCTTGCGATTGGTCTGGCTCGTCTCAGCAGGTGGCTCTATCGTCAATTTTTGCGTTATTTGCAATTTAATGTACGCATGATTAGGGGGAAGTAACATGAAACGTCTGGTAAACGGCGTATTTGGTTTTTTCGCTCTTCTCTTTCTGATTGGAGTGATCGGACTCATCTGGCAATACAATCAAACTCATGATATGAAGCTGCTGACAGAAAGTGTCGATGAAAAACGTACGATCGAAAAACCAATTACCGGGCTAGAGGTAGATACGGACACGGCAGATGTCGTTTTGTCGACGGGCAATCAGCCAGAGGCAAGCATTCGCCTGATCGGCGATATTAATACGAAACAAAAAGACAGGCTGGAATTTTTGACGGAAGTGACACCTGAGGGCATCCTGCAAGTGAAGCTGCGGGAACACAATGGCGTCCAAATCGGGTTCTTCCTGCCTGTTTCGAGAAAACTGGAGCTGCAGGTGATGGTCCCAGAAGCGGTCTACGAAAAAATCATGGTGACAAGTGCGACAGGCGATTTTCGCATCAGCAGTCTGCAAGCAAAAGAGGCAAGGATGCGGACGAGTACCGGCGATATTGTACTGGCTGGTTTCGTTGGGGATAGCCTGGAAATAAAAACAGATACGGGAAACATGGATATCGCGTCCGCACAGGGGAAGATCGACATTACCAGCGTGACGGGTGATATCAAGCGATTGGTGCTTGAAGAAATGAAACAGGATGTGAATGTCAGCACGAATACGGGCGACATCAAATTGACGATTCGGAATCTTCCTTCTGAGGCTCAAGTCAGTCTTTTTTCCGATACCGGCGATTTGGAAGTGGATTGGCCGCAGTTGACCATTACGGATAAAGGAAAGCACAAACTGACCGGGGCAGCAGGGACGGGCGGACCCAACCTGAAGGTTCGCAGCACTACCGGTGATATCAGGATTCGTCAATGAATTTTTTGGAAAGACTGGTACGAGAAGCTGGCAGGCAGAAACCATAACGATTTTGACACAATCATAGCATTTTTTGTCGATTGCCGGGTGGTATCATAGGGTTAATGATTATTATCGTGTAAAGCGAGGTTTATTCATGACTGTAAAATCGTTTAACGATACGTTTTTGAAAGCTTGTCGAAAGGAGCCCACGGACCACGTGCCTGTATGGTACATGCGTCAGGCTGGACGCTACCAGCCAGAATACCGTGCTATCCGTGCCAAGCACACGTTTTTTGAAATGAACTACATACCGGAAGTATGCGCAGAGGTGACCCGTCTTCCTGTGGAGCAGCTGGGTGTGGACGCGGCTATTCTTTTTGCTGATATTATGACTCCGCTAAAGCCCATTGGTGTAGATGTCAACATCGAATCTGGCATCGGACCTGTGATCGCAAACCCGGTCCAATCCATGGATGATGTCAATCGTCTAGGGGATTTGGACCCGGACGCACATGTTCCTTACATTATGGAAGCGATTAAAATCTTGCGTCAGCAGCTGTCTGTGCCGCTGATCGGCTTTGCAGGAGCACCGTTTACATTGGCCAGCTATATCATTGAAGGCGGTCCGTCCAAGCACTACCACAAGACCAAAGCGTTCATGTACACGCAGCCAGAAGCCTGGAACAAGCTGATGGAGAAGCTGGGTACGCTAACGATCACCTATCTCAAGGCGCAAATCGCGGCAGGGGCGCAAGCCGTTCAAGTCTTTGACTCCTGGGTAGGCGCACTGAATGACGAAGACTATCGGACTTATATCACTCCTGTCATGGAGCGGATTTTGCTGGCTCTGCGCGATACCGATGTCCCCACAATCTACTTTGGTGTAGGCTGCGGCCATCTGCTGGAAGAGTGGAACAAGCTCCCTGTCGATGTCGTTGGACTCGACTGGCGCACGTCCATCACCTCGGCTCGCGAGCAGGGCGTAACGAAGACGCTGCAGGGCAATCTGGACCCAACCCTGCTTTTGGCCCCATGGGAAAAACTGGAGAGCAAAGCGAAAGAAATTCTCGATGAAGGTACCAAGCAGCCAGGCTTCATTTTCAACCTGGGTCATGGCGTATTCCCGGATGCCAAGGTGGAAACTCTGCAAAAACTGACCAGCTATATCCACAGCTATCGTCGAGACGCGTAACGCGGAGGTGCGATTATGTCCAAGCAAAAAATCGGTTTGCTTTTGATGGCGTATGGAACGCCGCGCAGCAAAGAGGAGATCGAACCCTACTATACTCATATTCGTCGCGGTCGAAAGCCCTCGCAGGAGCTGCTGGATGACCTGACTGCCCGTTATGAGGCAGTGGGTGGCGTGAACCGCTTCGCAGAAATTACGGACGAGCAGGTTAGTCAGCTCGTTCAGGAAATGAACCGGCGCCACCCCGATAAAGAATTCGTCGGTTATCTCGGGCTCAAGCATATCGCCCCATTTGTGGAGGATGCTGTCGAAGCGATGCATCGCGACGGGATCAAAGAGGCCATCAGCCTCGTGCTCGCGCCCCACTACTCCAGCTTCAGCGTCAAGGAATACAACGGACGGGCAAGGGAGCATGCCGAGAGCATCGGCGGACCGGTGATTCATTCTGTGGAAAGCTGGTACAAAGAGCCCGGTTTTATCTCCTACTGGAGTGATGCGCTGCAAACAACCTTTGCTTCTATGCCAGAATCACAGCGCGAGAAAGCAGTGGTGATCTTTTCTGCTCACAGCTTGCCTGAAAAAATTCTCATATCCGGCGATCCGTACCCTGAGCAGTTGGAAGAGACAGCCAGACTGATAGCGGATCAAGCGAGGATTGCTCATTATGCGATCGGCTGGCAAAGTGCAGGCAACACGCCCGAGCCGTGGCTTGGGCCGGATGTTCAGGACTTGACTAGAGAGTTGCATGAGAAGCATGGCTACGAGACCTTTGTCTACTGCCCGGTGGGCTTTGTGGCAGAACATCTGGAAGTTTTGTATGACAATGATTTTGAATGCAAAGTAGTGACGGATGAACTGAGAGCCAATTACTACCGGCCGCCGATGCCGAACGCCAAACCGGCCTTTATTTCCTGTCTGGCGGATGTCGTCGGAAACAAATTGCCGAATTTGGGGAAATAACTATGAGCGACATACAACCGCATGTAACGATTGTGGGCGGTGGCATGACCGGACTGACCGCTGCCTATTACCTGCAAAAATGGTCGAAAGAGAAGGGGCAGCAGTTCCGCTTCACCTTGCTGGAAGCAAGCGACAAAATCGGAGGCAAGGTACAGACCTGGCGGCATGAAGGGTTTACGATTGAGCTGGGAGCAGACTCCTTTTTGGAACGCAAAACCAGCGCTGTCGAGCTGATCAAGGATGTCGGCTTAGGGGATCGGTTGGTCAACAACGAGGCAGGACAGGCTTACATTATGCATAAAGACCGCTTGTACTCCGTGCCAGAGGGCGCAGTGATGGGAGTCCCCACACAATTGATGCCCTTTGTGAAGACACCGCTCATCTCTCCGATGGGTAAGCTGCGTGCAGCCGCAGATCTGTTCCTACCAGGTGCACAGGGCGGAGAAGATGAGTCTGTCGGAAACTTCTTCCGCAGACGGCTCGGGGATGAAGTGATCGAAAATATTATCGAGCCCTTGATCTCCGGCGTCTATGGGGGCAACATTGATAAATTGAGCCTCTTGTCCACGTTTCCGCAGTACGCCCAAATGGAGAAGCAAAGCCGCAGTTTGATCCTGGCCATGAAGAATTCACGCCAGCAGCAAAGGAAGCAGCCAGCCGAACCGCAAAAGAAAAAGGGCATGTTCATGACGTTGACGAGCGGCCTGCAGTCATTGGCTGAGCGGCTGGAGGAATTGCTACCCGCAGATGCTGTGCGCAAAAATACTTCTGTGAACCGACTGATCAAGAAAACCGATGGGTACACCCTGGAATTGGCGAATGGGGAAAAGCTGGAAACAGACGCCGTTATTTTGGCGATTCCTCACCACCTTGCTCAGGAGGTTGTCAAGGATCAGGTAGCGATTCCGCCACTAAGCGGCGCCAAACCGACAATCATGGCGACAGTCGCGCTTGCCTATCCGGAAGAAGGGGTTCGCTTGGACCGGGAAGGGACGGGATTTGTCGTCCCTCGCAAGGAGAACTGCACGATCACGGCATGCACCTGGACGCAGCGCAAATGGCCGCATACCACTCCAAAAGGGAAGGCTTTGGTGCGCTGTTATGTGGGCAAGCCAGGGCATGAGGAAATTGTGGAGCGGTCAGATGAAGAGATCGTTCGCATCGTGATCCGTGATCTTCAGAAAGTGATGAAAATTGATGATCAACCGGAGTTTTATCGCGTAACCCGCTGGAATCGCGGTTTGCCGTACCTGGTTGGTCACCGGCAATGGCTGAAGGATACCACAGCCCGGATGAAGGAACAGCTTCCAGGGGTGTGGCTGACAGGCGGCTCCTACGGTGGAGTCGGTGTGCCTGACTGTATCGACCAAGCAAAAGAAACGATTCAGGAATTATTTGACTTTTGGATGAAAAAGTCAGGGAGCTAATCCCTGGCTTTTTTTGTACTTTCAGAAAGTATAATTTCGCTAACGCGATAGAGGGTGAAAGGATAAGTGCAACTAAGGTCACGCCAAAAGCTTGGCGTTGCCAAGTTTTCTAATACTGCTGAAGACCTGGCGGGAACTTCTGGTGCTAAAAGGCTCGTCAAACCCATATAGTGTAGGGAAATGTCCTGCACTTGAAAGGGGGATCACGCATGACGATACAAGATGGACAGCTTTCGTTTGCCATCAAGGAAACCATTTTCCTCTCATCCGATAAAGCGGGTATTGATGAATGGAAGGAGCTGGAATTGGTTCCTGACGTCGAGGTGCTGGAGACAGATTCAGCGATCTCGATCACGGGTTGCCTGCAGCTTTTGGGAAAATACAAACCGGTCAAGGAGGTCTCAGATTCTTCGGAGACCAGCTCGGAAACCTTGGTCGAAGCGGTCACGTTTTCACCCTTTCGTCCAGGAGGCAGTGAAGAGCACCTCTACCAGCAGGAGGAAGAGCTCAGTCATCGGATACCGCTCAATATCACGATTCCGCTCAACCGAATCGCGGACATCGAAGATATTTACGCAGTGATCGACAGCCTGGATTATCAGCTTCAATCTAGCCACCAACTGCTCATCGAAGCAGACTTGATTATCGCCGGGATTAGAATTGCGGACAACCACCATACCGCTGATGCAGAACCAGCGAGCTTCAGTGAGCAAGCGGAAAATGAGGGGGCCAATAAACAGGAATCCGATCCGGACGAGTGGGAATTTGCTCATGAAGCACAAACACAGACGGAAGCGCTGGTTCAGCCAATTTCCTTGGAAGAAATTGAGAAGAAGCTGGCTGAGCTGGAGAGCGAGATGACACGCCAAATCCAGCAAGAACCAGATCAGAAGCCGGCACAGGAGGCTGCGCAGCTATTGCGCGAAGGGTCGGAAAGTCCGTCGGGGTTTGCGGCCATGTTTGACACTTTTGGCTCCAAGCCAATAGCCAGCCAGCCAGCCCACCATGATTACAGTGGCTTCGGGGATGTAACAGATGAGGTCTATCTGGAAGAGCAGCCAGTCATCTCTCATGATGAATCAGAGCAGATGATGGAAGAAGTATCGTGGAAAGAAGAACAGCATTCGCTGTTTGAAGGCTACTTCCCGGAAAGTGAAGCGAAGGCGAAGCTCGATGTCGAAAAGAATTTGGCTGCTTCGAATCAGGAACAGCCAGCGTCTGCCAAAGTGGGAGAGTCATCCCAATGGGAACAGCCGGAGTCTTCCAAAGGGGAAGAGTCTCCCCAATGGGAACAGCCAGTATCTGCCAGAGTGGAAGAGTCTCCTCAATGGGAACAGCCAGTGTCTGGCAAAGGGGAAGAGTCTTCGCAATCGGAGCAACCAGTGTCTGCCAAAGTGGAAGAGTCTCCTCAATCGGAACAACCCGTGTTTTCCCCAGTAAAAGTGTCTTCCCAAGTCAAGGAATCAGCATCTGTCAAAGCGGAAGAACTGCGTGATGTGGCAGTCGTCGAGTCATCCGCTGCGGGAAATGCTACACGAGAAGAAGATCAGCTAGAGGCTGTCCATGCGGATACCTCACCTGAGCCAGCAGCCTCGTCATCTGAACAGCAGGCAGCGGAACCTGTAAGTGAACCTGCGGTTGATTTGGCCGCGGTAGAAGCCACTGCAGAGGTGACGGAGTCAGCCTCTGTACAAACAGAGGAAGTTTCCGAGCAAACAGAAGCCACCGATGAAGCAGAAACTGGTGAGGTGGACCAAGAAGTCCTGGCAGAAGGGACAATCGAAGAGGCGGCAGAAGAGAAAGAAGTGCGCGTGGCGATTTCTGGAAAAGCTTCTCGTCAGGAAGAAGAAAAAGTCAATCTTACCTCGATTTTCTCACAAGCAACCCGGGTGAAAAAGGAAGAAAAGACCGAAGCGGAATCCTCCTCTGCATCACGAAAAGGAGGATTTGAGGCCGATAACGCCTCGATCGAGACGATGCAAAATCTCACCTCCTTTGTCCAAAGCAAAGAGGAAAAGAAAAGCCGTCTCAAGCTTTGTATTATTCAAAGGGATGAAACCCTGGAAACGATCTCGCAGCGCTATTCCTTGTCGCCGTCGCGAATCTTGGAAGTAAACAATCTGCGGTCGGATCAAATTGTTCCGGGTCAAATCATTTATATTCCACAGTAAGGAGCGGGGGCCGTGGAGAGAATCAATCTGTCCGATTTGTGTCAACGGTTTCGGGCAAGGGTAATCCACATCACTCCGCTGGACGATTGTTATCTGTTGGAGACAAACCGCGGCTCGAAAGAATTGCATGTATGGCCACGTATCGACGTGATGCGCTGGTCATTTCATTGGCGAGAGAGTATGGTTCGGCAAGGCTTTCGCGAGCTTGATCGATTTATTCGTACACGCGACTCCAAACCGTATGTGATTCTCGGCCAGCGAGGGTTTACCCTGACGGATCATCAGCGTCACATCGAGTCGGTCATTCCTTCTGTAGAAACTTCGTACGAGAGTGGTCGAATCATCTCGTTGATGCATGCCACACACCGTGACAGCGCGCTGTTCCACGCCTCTGATTACTGGGAGAGGGAGCAAACAAAAGCGGCGGGAGAACTGAAGAAGGCGCAGGATTTGCTGGGAACGCTGCGCTACCGGGGCCGCCAGTCTGTACAAATGCAAGAGACGTATCGTTGGCTGTTCCCTCCGCTTTTGGAAAGAATGGAACGTCGGGCTGAACTGTTAGGAAGCACCAGAGTCGATGAAACCAAGTTGTTTGTCACTCACGCACGATTAAGCCAAGAAAACTGGGTAACGGTTCAAAATAAACTGTACCTGCGCGGTTTGTTCAAACCGACATTATCGATCGCCCTGCGGGATGTGGCTACGTATCTGCGTGAGCTTTACCTGCGTCACGAGGATCTTGCGCAAGTCGATGCGTTTCTGGACGGATATGAAGAGAGAAGCCCTCTTGATCAAAGCGATTACACGCTAGTGCTCGCCTTTATGGCCGAACCCAAAGAGGTTTGGAATGAGATCAGATCGCATTTCAGGGAAAACGGCAAGCCGGAAGAGGAGCGATTGGCTGGAATCCAGCAGGCTGTTCAGGCACAGCAAGCCGTGGATGTCCTGATGAAGCAGATTGCCGAGCGGGCCGAGGGGATAAGGGGTGAGTCAAAATCATGAAACGCTTTGACGATATCTATCCGGTGTTTCAGGAATATGACATGTTTGCCCAGACAGTTGAGGTCATTAAAGCCCCCAATCTTTACAAAGCGATTACCCCCTACGGATCATTTGCCTGCAAAAAGACAAAAGTACCTCCTCAACGCTTGCAATTAGTCAGCGGGGTGATGCGTCACCTGGAACGAAAAGGCTGGGAGGGGGCTATTCCTTTTATTTACACCAAATACGATGAACCCTATGTATATCGCGATCAATCCACTTACTATCTGACTCCCTGGCATCAGACAGCAAGTCGAAGAGAACAACAAAAACCGATGGCGTGGGCGCAACCCGTTGTTGAGCGTTTGGCGGAGCTGCATCACTTGACACAGAATTTTCGTTTTGACGATCCGCGACAGGTTGAGCCCTTGATCGACACCATGCTAAACAGATGGCAAACGTCTCTTTCGTATGTGGATAAAGCGGCGGAGACGGCAGCCCAGCGACTCTATCCTTCCCCGTTTGATGTCGTCTTTCTGGCCAATCATGCTTTTGTCAAAGAAACGGCGGAGTCTGCGATCAAGCTCTTGCGTGATTGGCGTGAGCGGCATCGGACACACGCCCACTTTCGCCTTTCGCTGATTCATGGGGCACCCCAGCCCGCACATGTTCTGACGGACCGGAATGGCAAAGCCCGCTTGATCAATTTTGACCGTGCCGTCTTTGATACGCCTACTCGCGATTTGACCCAGTTTTACCGCACCTATTTTCACTTGGCCGGTGATGAAGCCGGGGCTAGTCAACTGTATCGGCGTTATGTGGAAATATTCCCGTTACGCTCAGAGGAGACCAACTTGCTCATCGCCTTTTTAAGCTACCCTGAGCGAATCGTGCGGGATGTGGGGCTGTATTACGGGGAAAAGAAAGAGTGGAGTGAATTGTACGCAGTCAAACGGCTGGAGAAAGATATGGATCGGCTGCTTCGCTTGAACCGCTGGATACAGCGCGCCTTTTAGACAAAAAACGTCTCACCGAGTGGGGCGTTTTTTGTTTTGGAAAAGAGGGATGCTCAGATCCAGTCCAAAGTAATGGAAACGTACAAGAGAGCCAGGAGTCCGAGCAAAATCACATCAAACGAAGTGGGGAAGATAATGGTCCGGAAGAACTGGAAAGCAATCAGCGGCAGTAGAATCTGCTTGCAGCCGTATTTAAGTCGCAAAAAAGTAGGGTGGTATTTCCACCGGGACATCACAATCACCTCATTGCAGTATATGCCATCACCTAAGGGACAGTGTCAGGATTGTGCAGAAACGCTCTGCTCGAAATCAGGGAGTTACGGTATAATGAGAAACAACGTTTGACGGCATGCTGATTTGGGAAAAAACTATAGAGGCGGGAAAGACATACGAGTACAAAAAAGGTGATCCCTAATGGTCTGGTACACAGTTCTTCACGCATGTGGGATTGGCGCGGGTGTATATATCTTGCTGCTCTCCCGTCAATTGGTATCCATCAAACGATGGTACGATATATCCTTTTTACAAGGCGCTGGATTGATTGCCTGGAGTTTTGCCCATTTGATGGGAAATCAACCGGAGTCGCTGATGCGGATTGTCAGTTCGCCATTTGATATTTTGTTTTACCTCTTTTTTCTGATGTCCTTGCATGTATTTCCACTGGCTCCACATATCTACTATGATCAGTGGAAAAGCATCCTGGACTCTTTGACGTTCCTGGCGATCTATGCAGCCACAGCTCACACGATCGTGTTGTCTCCTGAGCATAGGGTACTGATGCTTACTTTCCTTCATGTATTAACGGGAATGCTGCTGCTAGTCCCGTGGACAACCGTTTTTCTGGCCACCAGGCAGATTGCCGGAAAACAGATGGAAAATAAGACTGAGATGCTGGTATCTACGCTGCTGATCATTTTACTCGCGACGCTGGAGCCTTTTTTGCCGCCAGCTTTCCTTGCGATTGCGGGAATACCGGCGCTCATCGTGCTGATTCGCGCCCATCTCCGTTTCCCGCGCCTGCGGACAAAAGGGGAGGTCATGAACGAGCACAGCTATTTGCATGAACAGCTCCAATTCAGTATCCTGGATTCCAACGCCATGCAGGTGCTGCTCTTATTGGAAGTAGTAGCCATGTTGACCTGGACCGATTCCTTGGTCTATCTCAGTGGTATCGGAATTGCAACTGCGATTACGGTACTGAGACTGTATCTGACCAAACAAAGGAACCAGTCTCTGATACGACAGACCCTTGGAACAGCAGGCAGTCTGGAGAAAAAATTTTCGGAACAAATGGAACAGATTCAAAAAAAGAACTATCAACTCTCGCACATGCTGGGAGTGAAGCAAACCTATGAAAAGCTGTTGTTGGCAAGCAATGAACAGAGTTTGCGAGAAGTCAGTTACGAAAATTTGCAGCAAGTCATTGAAGAATTGATAGATGTCTGGTTTGCCAACATGGACAACCTGGTCTATTTGAGTCTCTCGCTGGAATCTAGGGATGGTGTCGTATACTACGAGGTGGTTCGGGGGGATGAGGAGCATTCCTATGCCAAGCGTGTTATTTCAGAGAGAATCGTAATAGATGAGCAGCAGGATTCACCGTTGGTCCCTCGCTATGTTGTGTTGATGGCCAAAAGCACAACAGAGGATGGGGAAGAATTGTTGCTGGAGCAATCCTTTTTTCAGTTGCTGACGGTCAATGTCCGGGGCTTGATCCTTCGCTGTTTACAGGAAAATCAACTGATTGAGCTGCGATTGATGGAACAGGAAATGGAGTTGGCACAGCGTATCCAGCGAATGCTGACGCCCAGTGCCAGACTTGAACTTCCGAAGCTTCAGGCGGAAGCCATTTTCCTGCCGTACACCTATATTGGGGGCGATTATGTCGATTATTTGACGCTGAATGATCGCTACACCTGTTTTGTCGTCGCCGATGTTTCTGGGCATGGTCTGCCAGCCAGTCTGATGACCACAGGCATTCGCAGTGCGCTGCGAGCCGTAATCCAGACCTGCTGGGAGCCGGATGTCATTTTGCACAGATTGAATGCGCTGCTCTATGAAGATCTGATTAAAACGAGATCCTTCATCACGATGCTCGTTGCCGTGTACGATGCCAGAGAGCATTGCTTGATGCTCAGCCGTGCCGGACATCCACAGCCCATGTATCTCACAGAGGCAGGTGCAAGTCTGTTGCCGTGCTGCGGGGGGGTGGGACTCGGACTGCTTCCGGACAGCCAGTACGAGAGAGAGACCGTTTCGTTAGTTGAAAACGGGATGTTGATTGCCTATACAGACGGTCTACTGGATATGGACAGGAAAGATTCGAATCGATACCTGCAGACATGGCTGGATTATTATTCACAGTTGATCGACTCAGGTCTCATGTCAAATGAGCATGACAGTATTGCCATCGTAGAAAACTTTATCTGGACGAAAACCAGAGAAGTCATGCAGTCCGATGATATTTCCCTGTTAATCCTGAGGTTTCAAACAGGTACGGAACAGGAGGCTGTAATCGATGATGTTGTGTGAGGAGTGTCCACAAAATCCTGCTTGCCAAAACTGCGTACATGCATTGCGGGCAGGAGTTGTCGAAAAAGTGATCCCGGCGCGAAAAGTACGTGTAAAGCTGTCTTCGGGTCAGACAGTTGTGGCAGAAATGAGAGCGATCAGTCGAACTGCGGTTGGTCTTTACTGCGCAGACCACACACTCGCTGACTCGGTTGAGGTCGAGCTGGCCAGCGATTTTCGCATCCTCGGCAGTGCTTTTCAAGGGATCCGGGATGTGCATTATTACGTTGTGGATATCACGAAAGTATTCCGCAGGGATGAGGTGCTGCAGCGATTGCTCATGGAGGAATTCCTCCAATGGCATCACAGCGGCGAGAATCTTCCCAACGAATGGCTGACTGAACTTAAAGACGTAGAAGACGAACGCCACCGCTTGATACGGGAGGAACTGCAGAAGCTTTCCATTCTAAGGCAGGTTCAATCCATTTATCTATATGTGATGGAAAATGGTGTGATCCGACCGATTGGCGCAAAGCGAACAGAGGAACCGCTGGAAGGTGATCTTGAGCGTGTAGCCTGGGAAGCAGTGAAAAAGGGCGCTTCCGTTCGCGAGCAGTTGATCTCAGGGGATGGAAGCAAGATGTACGAGCTGTACGCCTCCCCCTTGCCAGATCAGACCTGTGGACTCGCCTTGATTGACGTAACAGAAGCGATCGCTGAGGAGCGAGCACGGCAGCGTAAGGAATGGGAGCTTTACAAGCAGGTGCTGATGGCCGTTACACAAGACAAGCTCGTCTTGCTGACAGATGCAGAAATGGTGGAACTGGCCACGAGCGGGCAAAAAGTGGCGACGTTGAAAATCCGCTCAGCAGGTGAACTTTCCGGGCTGCGGTCCGTGTGCAAGCAATTCTTGTCTGATCTCGGGATCGTTGAAAGGCGAAGTCTGCAATTCCTCGTAGCCGTCAACGAAGCAGCTACCAACACCATCAAGCATGGAGCAGGGGGAACGGTTACGATTCATATCTCCCCGGAGGAAAAGGTGCTGCGCGTCATCGTACATGATCAAGGGCAGGGCATCCTTTTGGAAGAGCTTCCGCGGGCAACACTTAGACATGGTTATTCGAGCAAGCATTCTCTGGGGGCGGGATTTCATGTCATGCTGCAGTTCTCTGACCGCTTGTGCATCGGTACCTCGACTACGGGTAACAAGTTCGTACTGGAAACCGCTATTATATAATGCCGATGTTTGGAAAAAGCGGCGAGCGGGTACTTGAAAAAATGTGATCGTTGTGGATAAGGTAAGATATGAAGCATGAGAGGAGTATGTACATGGACTTCCGGGCAATAGAAAACAACGACCAGGCCACTCTGTATTTTACCGGTGAATTGGATATGGCTGTCGGGGATAAAGTCGGAGATCTGCTGAGAGAATACGGAGAACGGAACGGTTCTGTCGTCGTTGATTTTCACGGTGTGACTTTCGTGGATTCTTCCGGGATCGGCCAACTCTTTTTCACGACAAAAGAATTGATTTCCCTGGGAAAACAAGTTGAGATTATCAATGTACGGGAAGAAATCCTGGATATTCTGCACGTGTTGGGTTTTGCGGAAGCACTTGGCATCTCGTTGAAACAAGCATAAGAAAGCGGGTTTGACGGGCTGAGCCTCGATTGTATATAATATGTACGATGAAATGACCACTTCTAAAAAGCAATGAACCATGAACGGGAAGAGTAGATCAAGACGCCTTGGCAGAGAGGGAGAATCAAAAGCTGCGAGATTCTCTAAGGACGGGACTGATCGAAGGTCGCCCGGGAGTTGTTTCGGTGAGAGCGAAAAGCTGTAGCCGCGACCGGTTTACAACCGTTATCCTGTCTAAGTGAGCGCTGCTCGGTACTTTTACACAAAACAGCGCTAACAAAGGTGGTACCGCGAAACAATCCTTTCGTCCTTTGAGATGAAAGGTTTTTTTATTTTCCGAAGGAGGCTACGTTATGTCAAACCAACAAGCAACCAATGACATTGACCAACTGCTGCCGAAGAACTACGATCCCAAAGCAGCCGAATCCAAGTGGTATAAGTACTGGATGGATCGCCAGTTTTTCAAGGCGGAGAGAGACCCGGAAAAACGTCCGTTCACGATTGTGATTCCGCCCCCGAATGTAACGGGCAAGCTGCATCTGGGTCATGCACTGGACACAACGCTGCAGGATATCATCACCCGGACGAAGCGGATGCAGGGCTACAGTACATTGTTTTTACCGGGAATGGACCATGCAGGAATCGCAACACAGGCCCGTGTAGAGGCAACACTGCGTGAAGAAGGCATCTCCCGTCACGAGCTGGGGCGTGAAAAGTTTCTGGAAAAGGTATGGGAATGGAAGCATATCTATGCCGAGCATATCCGGGAGCAATGGGAAAAACTTGGTCTGGCTCTGGACTATTCCCGCGAGCGTTTTACGATGGATGAGGGACTTTCCCGCGCTGTGCGTGAAGTGTTTGTCCGTCTCTATGAAAAAGGGCTGATCTACCGCGGAAACCGGATCATCAACTGGGACCCTGCTGCTCGCACAGCTCTCTCGGATATTGAAGTCATTTACAAAGAAGTAAAAGGTGCCCTGCACCATATGCGCTACCCGCTGTCTGACGGAACCGGCTATATCGAAGTAGCAACCACTCGTCCGGAAACCATGCTGGGTGACACGGCCGTAGCTGTTCATCCGGAGGACGAGCGCTACAAGCACCTCGTCGGCAAGACCGTTATCCTGCCCATCGTCGGACGCGAGATTCCGATCGTCGCAGATGATTATGTCGATCCGGAGTTTGGTTCGGGTGCAGTAAAAATCACACCGGCGCACGATCCCAACGACTTTGAGCTGGGGCAAAGACATAACCTCCCGCAAATTGTCGTGATGGACGAATCCGGAACCATGAACGAAAATGCAGCCGGATACAAAGGGCTCGACCGCTTTGCATGCCGCAAGCAGATTATTGGGGATCTGACAGAGCAAGGTGTCATGTTCAAAATCGAAGAGCATATTCACCAGGTTGGCCACAGTGAGCGCAGTGATGCGGTCGTAGAGCCGTATCTGTCGACACAATGGTTTGTAAAAATGCAGCCGCTGGCCGATGCAGCGCTAGCCAACGCATACAGCGAAGAGAGTGTCAAATTTGTTCCGGAGCGTTTTAAAACCAACTACCTGCGCTGGATCGAAAACATTCGCGATTGGTGTATCTCTCGTCAGCTTTGGTGGGGACATCGGATTCCGGCCTGGTATTGCCAGGACTGCGGGGAAACCATCGTCTCCCGCGAGGACGTAGGCGAGTGCCCGCATTGTCATAGCCACAAGCTGGAGCAGGATACCGATGTGCTGGATACGTGGTTCTCATCCGGTCTCTGGCCGTTTTCAACCCTGGGCTGGCCGGAAGAGACAGAGGACATGAAGTATTTCTATCCGACCAATGTACTCGTGACCGGATATGACATTATCTTCTTCTGGGTAGCGCGGATGATTTTCAGCGGACTGGAGTTTACCGGAAAAAATCCGTTTGAAACCGTACTGATCCACGGAATTATTCGGGATTCCGAGGGACGGAAAATGTCCAAATCACTGGGCAACGGCGTAGACCCGATGGAGGTCATTGAAAAATACGGAGCGGACGCACTGCGCTTTACGCTCGCTACGGGCAATTCACCGGGGAATGACCAGCGTTTCTACTGGGAAAAGGTTGAGTCCAACCGCAACTTTGCCAATAAAATCTGGAATGCTTCCCGTTTTGCGTTGATGAACATGGCGAATTTCCGTTATGAAGACATTGATCTGAGCGGCAATCTTTCCACACCTGACAAATGGATTCTCTCCCGCCTCCAGAACACGATCAAAGATGTGACCCGTTTGATGGATCTGTTTGAATTTGGCGAAGCGGGACGTGTGCTCTACAACTTCATTTGGGATGATCTGTGCGACTGGTACATTGAGATGGCGAAGATCCCATTGTATGGTGCCGACGATGCTGCGAAGAAGACAACCCAATCGGTTCTGGTAACCGTTCTGGATCAAACGCTCCGTCTCTTGCATCCGTTTATGCCGTTCATGACCGAAGAAATCTGGCATGCGCTTCCGCATGAAGGGGAGAGCATTACGATTGCAAAGTGGCCAACGGCGAATGAACAGTGGATCTTCCCTGATGCCGAAGCAGAAATGGATCTGCTCGTCGAGGTGATCCGCAATGTGCGCAATATCCGTGCGGAAGTGAACGTGCCGATGTCCAAGAAAATTGAGCTGTTGATCAAGCCGGGCGACGAGGCTACACTGGCGCGTCTGAAGCGCGGCGAAGAGTACCTGATTCGTTTCTGCAACCCGGAGAGATTGGAGATCAGTGAACAGCTGCAAACACCGGATAAGGCCATGTCAGCAGTCGTTTCGGGAGCTGAGCTGTTCTTGCCGCTGGCGGGTCTGATCGATTTGGAGCAAGAAGTGAAGCGTCTTGAAAAAGAGCTGGCAACTCTTCACAGTGAAGTGGAACGAATCGAGAAGAAGCTGAACAATCCGGGCTTCATGGCTAAGGCTCCGGAAAAAGTAGTTGCAGAGGAACGCGCCAAAATGGCTGGATACATGGAAAAACGGGATAAAGTTAAGGCTCGTTTATCAGAGTTAAAAGGCGAATGATTTGTCGTCCCCCTGCATAATTTGAGAATGGAGCAATGCGGCATGAAAACTGAAGGTATGGGTGCGTACAAAGAAGCATTAGACTGGCTCCACGGATTGCTTCGGTTCGGACAAAGACCAGGACTGGAGCGGATAAAGTGGATGCTGCAGCAGGTAGGCCATCCTGAGCGCCGACTGGCTTTTGTTCACGTTGCTGGCACGAACGGGAAAGGGTCAACCTGTTCCTATATCAGTCAGATGCTGTTAGAGGCGGGGTACAGCGTGGGTACGTTTACTTCTCCTTATCTGATCGATTTCCGGGAAAGAATCCGCTACAACGGAGCGATGATACCAGAAGATCACCTGGTAGATTTGGTCAGGGAGGCAAAGCAGTTGGTTGAGCGCTGTGAGTCAGAAACGGCTTACGGCTCTCCAACTGAATTTGAAGTGATCACGTTGATCGCTATCCTGTATTTTGCCAATGTCACGAGACCGGCAGTTGTGGTCTGGGAAACGGGATTGGGAGGACGGCTTGACTCGACCAACGTCGTTATCCCGATTGCCACGGTCATCACGAACATAGGAATGGATCACATGGACGTGTTGGGAGGAAGTTTGGCAGAGATTGCCCGGGAAAAGGCGGGGATCATCAAACCGGGTGTTCCTGTGATTACCGGTGAAAAACGGGAAGAGGTACTTGCCGTCCTTCAGGAGGCGGCTGACCGGTCGCGCAGTACTGTGTACCGCATAGGTTCACAATTTGAAGTGGAGCAGCTTCAGGAGCATGTGGGAGAGCAGGTCATTCGCTACCGCAGCCTGTTCAGGCGTGGGGAAACAGATTACCGTCTTTCCCTGAACGGCCCGCATCAGGCAGAAAATGCAGCTCTTGCTCTAATGACTATCGACGTACTGCGAGAGTTCTTCTCTTATCTCCTGGAGGAAAAAGAAATTGCGAGAGGCTTGCAACAAACTCGCTGGCCGGGACGTCTAGAGGTAGTCTCAGAGCGGCCAATGGTCTTGCTGGATGGGGCACATAATCAGGAAGGAATTGAAGCGCTGGTTGCCAGCTTGAACAGCTTGGCATCGCCCGGCACACGCCTACATGTGCTGTTTTCCGGGCTGGCTGACAAACCGCTGTCGAGCATGGCACAAGCGCTGAGAGGATTGCAGACAAAAGTAGAAACCGTTCGACTGACATCGTTTGACTTCCCTCGCGCAGCGGAAACCAGTCATCTGTATGACGCATTCTTGACGGGTGGCTGGGACGAGGAGCAAATGGAACTTGTCTCCGACTGGCGGCAGTTTATTGCTTCTTGGGTGGAGGACAACCGAACAGCAAACGGCGACGACTGGTTGGTTGTCTGCGGTTCGCTCTATTTCATCGCCCAAGTGCGTACATTCTTTCCCACTACTGTAGAAGAGGCAGGTGAATAGGGTGGATCAGGCCCAACACGTCCACTTTGTGGGTATAGGCGGTTATGGTATGAGTGCCATTGCCCGCGTCTTGATCGACCTTGGATACAAGGTAACCGGCTCCGATGTCGCCATGAACGACCTTGCGAGAAAACTGGAACAGCGAGGAGCCATCGTGCATATAGGGCATGACGCATCACATGTCAGAGGGTGCGATAAATTAGTGTATTCCACGAGTATTTCACCGGATAATCCCGAAGTGATAGCAGCAATGGAATTAGGGATTCCGGTGATGCATCGCTCCAAGATGTTGGCCAGTATTTTAAATGAGCGGACAGGGGTAGCTGTTGCGGGCGCCCATGGGAAAACTACGACAACGTCTATGATTGCACATGTGCTGGAAGTCTGCGGTGTTGATCCCACGTTTATTATCGGCGGTGAGCTGATGAGTGCAGGGACCAATGCAAAAGCGGGAAAAAGTGACTTTGTCATCGCGGAAGCAGACGAAAGCGACGGCTCGTTTCTGGAATACCAGCCCGTCTATGAAGTGGTAACCAATATCGAGCCCGATCATCTGGAGCATTTTGACGGGAATTTTGCCAACCTGAAGCGAGCGTATGCCAAATTCCTCAGTCATTTGAAGCCGGGGGGGAAAGCGATTCTCTCTCTGGATGATGAACATATTCGTGAATTGATGGAAGGCGTTTCGGAGGGCGTAGTAACCTATGCGATTCAACCCGCGTACATCGACAACGCTGATTTCTGCGCCAGGGATATCGTTTGCGGTGACCGGCAGACCCGATGCCAGGTCTATCATCAAGATGTACGGTTGGGGGAACTGACCCTCTATGTGCCGGGGACTCATAATATTTCCAACGCTCTGGCTGCGATTGTCGTTTGCCTGGAGGCTGGCCTCAGCTTTAATCAGATTGCTGCCGCCTTTCTCACATTTAGCGGAGCAAAACGCCGTTTCCAGATAATTGGCGAAGCGCGCGACATATTGGTAGTCGATGACTACGCGCACCACCCAACGGAAATCATGGCGACCCTGAACGGAGCGAGAGCATCAGGACGTCGCGTTATCGCGGTTTTCCAGCCCCAACGCTACACACGTACCTTCTTCCTCATGGACGAGTTTAGCAGAGCCTTCGGGGAAGCAGACGAGGTCATTATTACAGATATCTATTCGCCAGCAGGCGAAGCGCGGATTGAAGGTGTGACAGCAGAAGTTCTGGTGGAGAAAATCCGTACGAACAGTCATCCCCGCGCGCAGTATATCCCCACAAAGGAACTGGTGCAGGATCATCTTGTCCAGTCTCTGAAGCCGGGGGATCTCGTGCTGACAATGGGTGCAGGAGATATTTGGAAATCAGCGCGCTGGTTAGCAGATCAACTGGAGAAATAACGAATACGACTGGATGAAGAAAGCCCGGATGCGATGTCCGGGCTTTTTTGCTGTGCAAAGATGCCCACTTTTGGAGATTCTAAGAAAAACGGGATCACCACGCAGTGGATTTTGTATTGTCAAAGCGAGGACAAATCCTTATAATTAGTACCAGGTACTAATATCTAGTAATAAAAAGGGAAGGGGCTCAGCCTGATGAAGCGAATATCAACGGCGCGGATTACAGCGATCGGTACGTATGTACCCGAGCGCATTTTAACCAATACGGATTTGGAAAAGCTCGTAGATACGTCAGATGAATGGATTGTCCAGCGAACGGGGATGCACGAGAGAAGAATCGCAGCCGAGGACCAATACAGCAGTGACTTGGCCATTGAAGCTGTAGAAAACCTGCGGCAGGATTGGCAAAAAGAGCTGGCAGACGTCGATCTGATCTTGGTGGCGACGACGACTCCCGACTATCCCTTTCCCAGTGTGGCGAGCAAGCTGCAAGCTCATTTTGAAATGACCCATGCGGGAGCTCTTGATCTCAATGCCACTTGTGCCGGCTTTGCTTATGCCCTGCATGTGGCAGACGGGATGATCAGCGCAGGTCTGCATCGCAAAGTCCTGGTCGTCGCCACAGAGACGATGTCAAAGGTAACCGATTATACAGATCGCAGCACGTGCATTCTTTTTGGTGATGGAGCTGGCGCTGTCCTGGTGGAAGCGGATGCAGACCAGCCATCCTTTCTCTCTGCACATTTGGGAACGAAGGGTGAGGGGGGCATTCACGTCTATCGTTCCGGCCTGTCCCAAAAAATGGGCGAACACGTGTTGACCGGAGGCGGGTGTATCGTACAAAACGGACGTGAGGTTTACAAATGGGCGGCAACCACGATCCCGAAAGGAATGAAAGCAGTCGTCGAGAAAGCGGGTTATACGCTTGACGATGTAGACTGGTTTATCCCACACAGTGCGAATCTGCGAATGATCGAATCGATTTGTGAGAAAAGCGGCTTCCCATTGGAAAAAACACTGTACAGCATGGAGTACTTCGGAAATACATCGGCAGCGTCAATCCCGCTGGCATGGAACAAGGGCATCAAAGAGGGCAAGCTGAAGCCGGGGGATACGATCCTGGTATACGGCTTTGGAGGCGGACTGGTTCACGCCGGACTCCTGCTTGACTGGAATCCGTCGAAACCTTTGTAATACCCTTCACGCCCAAGTCATAACCTGTCCCTCTCAGGCGTATGCTTGTAGAAAGTAGCCTGGGTAGAGGAGGCGTTTGGGGTGAACGGGGAAAGAAAGAGCAGCAAAGTGAAGGTGAAGCTGAACGGAGAGCACTGGAATCAGCAGCGAGCTGAGAGAGAAAAGAGCGTGTCTCAGCCGATTCGCTGGAATACAGTGGCCAAGCAAACTCCGGTAACCAAACAGGCGAGGGAAGGGGATGCTTGGTCGAGGCTCGCTCAACTGCGGAGCAAGGCTGAGATCGATACGCCGGAGCCGTGGATGGATCAGATTCTGCCCGCAGAGGAAAACCGGGACACTATTGGTGGTCCCCGTAGCAGAGCACGCCTGGTCGTGCCTGATTGGGTCCACAGCCAGGGCTGGGTCAAAACGCTGCTGACAACCGGAGGAGCGGTGGCCATCGGTCTGTTTTTTGGCTTTGTGGTGCTGGCCGTCTTCAACCAGGAGCAGCTTAACCAATCCTATCAAACGGTTTTGAGCGATACGGTAAACACCCTGACAGCACAATCGAGCGAAGTGAAAACACCGTCAACAGCAAAAGAAGGAGAGAACAAGCCGGTGTCAGGGCAGATCCAAGCGTCTGTCGCAGCGGTGAAGGTAAATCTGCCTGAGGAGCGTTTGTTTGTCGCTCAGGCTGGCGCATTTCAGCTGGAGGTGCCTAGGGAGGCGGCTGTAGCTCCACTGAAGGACGCTGGTTTTCCTCACCTGTTGTACAAAGAGAGCGGCAAGCAATTCCTCATCGCGGCCGGCACCCCTGATCGGAATGCTGTTCTTGGCTTTGCCAGCAGTCTGAAACAAAAAGGGATAGACGTCTATGTGAAAGAAATGACGATCCCCGGACTGAACAAGGAAATCGCAGTAAACGGGGGAGCTGCTGGTGAAAAAGCACCTGATTTGAACAGCTTTTTGCAAAACGGATGGAAAATCACTAAAGCGCTCTCCCTGCAATCGGGCATGGTTGCAAGCTCGGGCCAGCCTTCTGTTTCAAAGGTGTCGGATGCTGATCTAAAAGAGCAGCACCGCCGTTTCCTGGAGGAAAGCCGCACACTCCAGACACCAGAAAAATGGCAACCGCTGTTTACGGGGATGATGAACGGAATCAACCAGGGGATGGCCGCGCATGACAAGATGCAGGAATCGATGGCTGGACAAAAGCAAAACAGTGCGGAATCATATGCGTGGCAAGTTCAGGCTGGTGTGCTTCAGTTTTGGGAATCCTACTCGGATTGGGTGGCGCAGATTGAAAACGAAGGATAAAACAGAGGATGTGTCAGAACTCCGGTTAATTTCTTGCTGGAGTTCTATTCTTTTTGTACAGTTATTACCAAGGGCATTACAGGGATTGTTTCGCGAGGTTTCATTTGCTACACTTATGGTTGGCAAAAATAGAATCCCTTACAACAGGGAGTGGAGCTTTTCATGAAGGGGAAAGAAACGCTTACGCTATTGTTTCTTTTAATCTCCGGTTTGCTGTGTGGAAGCATTTTGGGAGAGATATTAGGGCCGTGGGTCCCTTTTCTGACGAAGAGTAAACTGATAACATGGTCACCTGCAGCCGATTTAGAGATTTTGAAGTACGACCTGACCTTTCAGGTAAAACTAAATCTGGCTAGTATTGGAGGGCTCGCCCTCGCATTTTGGATATATCGCAGAATGAAGTAGGGAGAACGACATGAAATCAAGTACAACTCTTATTTTGGCCTCCTCATCTCCGCGTCGACGCGAGCTCCTGCAGACAATCGGACTTAGCTTCACCGTGATCACGAGTGATGTAGATGAGTCTACAGAACCTGATCTTTCTCCACAAGAAGTAGTAGAACAGCTTGCTTATCGAAAAGCAAAGACAGTAGCTGAAAAGGTGGAGGAAGGAGTCGTTCTCGGCTCTGATACGGTGGTGGTTTTGGACGGCGTCATTTTGGGCAAGCCCACTGACGAAGAGCATGCATTTCAGATGCTCACCTCCCTCCAGGGAAGGGAACACGTCGTATACAGTGGAGTAGCCCTGATTGATGCGAAAACAGGGCGTGTCGAACTGAATCACAGCAAGACACAGGTTAGGATTCGGTCGTTGACCGAGCGGGAGATCCTCGCTTATATCCGGACTGGAGAGCCGATGGACAAGGCTGGCTCTTACGCCATTCAAGGGATTGGTGCCACCTTGGTTGAAAGCATCGCCGGCGATTATTTTACCGTTGTCGGTTTGCCACTTCGGCTGACGGCAGATATGCTTTCTCGTTTCGGAATTTCCCTGCTGTAACGAGCATATAAAAAAAGCGGCGACGGCCGTACATCTTCGGGGACCCATCGCTGCCAGCCGTTTCTGCTATCATCCTATCCGATGAGAGATGGAGGCGGTAAAAAATGGCGCATGAAAAGTGTAACAAAATACACATGAAAAACGTCCCTTATTATGACCGTCCAAGGGAAAGACTGCTTCGGGAGGGAGCAGCTTACCTATCGGATGCAGAACTGATCGCCATTATGCTTCGTACGGGAAGAGAAAAAGAGACAGCTTTTCAACTGGCGCAGCGCTTGTTAGCCACCTTCGGCGATATCGGCGGATTGGCACAAGCCTCTCATGCTGAGCTGACAGATATCAAAGGGATCGGTCCAGTAAAGGCGATTGAATTACAGGCATCGTTTGAACTGGGACGGCGGGTTTTGGAGTTTTCTCGAAATCAGCGGACGACGATCCGACTGCCTCGAGATGTTGCAAACCTGATGCAGCACGAGCTCAGGCATCTGACACAGGAGCATTTTGTCTGCCTGTTTCTGAACACGAAAAATCAGGTGATCGGAAAGCAGACGATTTTTGTCGGCAGTCTCGATGCATCCATCGTCCACCCGCGGGAAGTATTCAAAGAGGCGATCAAACGCAGCAGTGCTTCGGTCATCTGCTTACATAATCATCCCAGCGGCGATCCGACGCCTAGCAGGGAGGATATTGCAGTGACGCGGACTCTGAAAGAGGCTGGCGAGCTGATCGGTATCTCCTTGCTGGATCATGTCATTATTGGCGATGGCAGCTATGTCAGCCTGAAGGAGCAGGGATATCTCTAATCCCCGCTGTTTCGCTAACTACTCACACTACTTACGAGCAATTGGAACTTAGCGGAAGGAGTTTTTCTATGTTTGGTGGATTTTCTCGTGACATGGGGATTGACCTTGGCACTGCCAATACACTTGTTTATGCAAAAGGAAAAGGAATTGTTGTTCGCGAACCGTCCGTTGTGGCGATCCGTACAGATACGAATACAATCGAAGCAGTCGGTAATGCTGCAAAGAATATGATCGGCCGTACGCCGGGGAATATCGTTGCCGTTCGTCCAATGAAGGACGGCGTGATTGCGGACTTTGAAACGACTGCTACGATGATGAGATACTTTATTAATCAGGCGCAAAAGAATCAAGGCTTGTTCAGTCGCCGGCCTAATGTGATGGTCTGTGTTCCTTCAGGGATCACTGCTGTAGAAAAGCGGGCTGTAGAAGATGCGACCAAACAAGCAGGAGCCAAAGAAGCCTTTACGATCGAAGAGCCGTTTGCGGCCGCGATCGGAGCAGACCTGCCTGTATGGGAACCGACTGGCAGCATGGTCGTTGATATCGGCGGAGGTACGACTGAAGTCGCGATTATCTCGCTCGGCGGGATTGTTACGGCTCGTTCTATTCGCGTAGCCGGTGATGAGATGGACGAAGCAATCGTTCAATACATCAAACGAAAGTACAATCTCATGATCGGTGAACGAAGCTCGGAGACGCTCAAGCTGGAAATTGGCTCTGCCATTGCCCCGGATGAGCCCGAGTCTGTGGAGATTCGCGGCCGCGACCTTGTGACCGGCTTGCCGAAAACAATCAGTGTGAGCAGTACAGAGGTTGCAGAAGCATTGGCTGAGACCGTAACTGCCATTGTCGAAGCCGTGAAAGTAACATTGGAAAAAAGTCCGCCTGAACTGGCAGCGGACATCATGGATAGAGGAATCGTACTGACCGGTGGCGGGGCTTTGCTGCGCAATATGGATCGTCTCTTGAGCAAGGAAACCGGCATGCCCGTTCACGTTGCTGAAAACGCTCTGGATTGTGTAGCAGTCGGAACCGGCCGTGCCCTGGAGAACCTTCATTTGTTCAAATCAAAGCACGGTATCACCTCTTCCCGGCAAAAACGCGGTAGATAAACGGAGGTTGCGTCATGTCGTTTTTCGGGAATAAGCGACTGATTATTGTCCTTGTGGGCCTGGTTTTGCTCATTACTATTGTGGGCTTCACGTCCCGGGAACGGTCTAAACTCAGCTGGCCGGAGATGTTCTTAAAGGATACATTCAGCGTGGTGCAGGGTATTTTTTATCGCCCTGCCCAGGCTGTTTCCGGCTTTTTTCAGGGAGTTGGCGATGCTTACAATGTTTACGAAGAAAATCGGACGCTGAAAGCAAGTCTTGATCAATATACAAGAACAACAGCGGAAATTCACGAACTGAAAGCAGAAAATGACCGTTTGCGGGAGCTTTTGAATACACGGGATAGCCTGGTTAAATCGTTTCAGCTTCGAGTCGCCGAAACAGTCGCTCGAAATCCGGATACATGGAATAACACGATTACAATCGACAAGGGATTAAAACAGGGTATTAAAAAAGATATGGCCGTGATGACTGCCAAGGGCTTGATCGGACGGATACAGAGCGTCTCGAACTTTTCTTCTACCGTCGAGCTGTTGACTAGCTATGAGCGGCGGAATCACATCTCTGCTTATATTCAAGTGAAAGTCCCTACTGCCAATGGCGGAACGACCTATCAGAATATCAGCGGAGTGATTGAAGAATACAATGCACAGGAACGGCTTTTAGTCATGCGAAAAATTGCGTGGGGACAGAAGATTGAAGCAAATCAGCAGGTTGTCTCTTCGGGTCTTGGCGGTGTGATTCCCCCCAACCTGCCGATTGGTTACGTCGTGCGAACAGAGCCGGATGACTACGGCTTGACCCAGACTGCTTACATTCAGCCGAGCGCAGACTTTTCCCAATTAAACGAAGTGATGGTGGTTGAGAGGGACTTTACGTTTTCACCCTCCGGAGAGATGGTACCAACCCAGCCGGAACAGCCCCCAGCTTCTCAGGGAGGGAAATAATGTCACGCTTCCTGTTGACGCTGACGCTGCTGCTGTTATTTATACTTGAAGGTACAGTGATTCAGTTCGTATCACCTTCCTCTTGGGGTCTGTCCTGGATGGCAGTACCCCGCTTTGCACTTGTGGGAACGCTTCTGATTTCCATGTTCCTGGGCAGGAGGGAAGGGCTGTACTACGGTCTGGCCATCGGGCTTCTTCACGATGTGCTGTACGGACAGGTCGTCGGTCTGTACTTGGTAACGATGATGGTCGCCAGTTATTTTGCAGGGCTGATCGTGCTTTTGTTCCAACGCGGTTTTGCGATGATCATGGTCACCTGTTGCTTGATTCTGTTCGGCCATGAATGGCTGCTGTACAGCATTCATCGGCTTTTCGCAACGGCGCCGTATGACGTTCATTGGATGCTCAATCGGCAAATTTTGCCAACGGTTGCTCTCAATGTGTTTTTTGCCCTGTTGATTTACGTTCCTATGAAAAATTTATGCCAAGCAGTGAATGCAAAACGAGATGTTCCGTTGGAGTAAAAAGCCAAATGGACGCATTATCCGGGAAGGAGGAGAGCAGTCGTGGATGAAAAAAAGGAACTGAAATCTCATATTCCGGTGCGATTAAACATTCTGTTTGTCGTTGTGTTTCTTTTTTTTGTGGCGATTATTCTTCGACTGGCCTATGTCCAGTTGGTTGAAGGAGAACAATATCGGCATCAATTGGAAAAATACAGTATTCGCGAGCTTCCGATATCTGCTCCCCGCGGCCGGATACTGGATTCGAACGGGGTCGTGCTGGTTTCAAACAAACCGGTTTATACGATCACGTACGTGGAAGAGCAGGGGCAAGACATCGACGAAGAGCAAGTGGCTGACCGCTTAGCCAGAATTCTGTCCATGGACGTCGATAAAATGGGCACGGACGAAGAATTATTGAAAACAACGATTGAACTGAACTCTACCTTGCCGGTCTCCTTTAACCGCCAGGAAACACAAGCGTTGATCGGCAGGCTGGTACCCAAGCTGCATAAGCTGCCCAAACCATCCCAGTTGGACAGCATGACAGATTACGAGCTGGTCAAAACAGCCTTGTACGTGGGCCTTCGTGTCCGCAATCCCTTCGACAACATCGAGCGGGAAAAAGTAATGAGCATGTTGAAGACGAAGCTGAATGCTCCCGGGCAGTCTTTAGCGTTTGACGGAATGTCCGATACCGAGCTCTTGAAAAATGCGATTTCTGCCAATATGGAATTGAACCTGACGTTGGACAAAGACGACCGCACGGATTTAACCAAAGAGGTCAAGTTCCAGCTCGCCAAGCTGCCTTCTCCAGATGAATTGCAGAAGAAGTCGGATATGGATTTACTGCGTTATGCATCTCTGTTCGGTCTGGAAGTCAATTTGAATTTGACAGAGCAGCAACGACAGTTTCAATGGCATAAACTCTCTTTGCTCAAAGAAATGCGCTCCGCTCATCTACCCAGCTATATCCCGCGCCGGGTGAAGGTGAACATCAGCGAGAACGAGCGATTCCAGATTGAGGAGCGGCTGTCGGATTTGCCAGGGATCGCGGTGGTGCTGGAGCCCGTCCGGGAGATCTTCAGGGACCCCGACAAATCGGCTTTCGGCACACATATTTTGGGCTATACCAACGCGATTCGCCCAGAAAACCTGAAGGAATACCTGGCTCAAGGCTATAACCCTGTTGATCGCGTCGGCGTATCCGGCTTGGAGAGCTACTATGAGCGTTACCTGAGAGGGAAAGACGGAATCGAGGAAGTGCACGTCAATAAAAACTCCGAGACACTGGAGCGGAACCTGCGACGTCCCGCTGAGCCGGGCAATGATCTGGTACTCTCGCTGGATTGGCGATTCCAGAGCAAGGTAGAAGCGATCTTGAAAGAAGAAGTAGAAGCATTCAAGAAACTGCCGAGTACGCCCAAAGAGTTCAAAGACGCACATGTGCTTGTACTGAATCCCAAAACAGGCGAAATTCTGGCGATGGCCAGCTACCCTGACTACGATTTGAACCTGTATTATGACCGAAAAGAGTTTAACAAAAGATACTCAACAGAGATTCTGCCAAATGAATTAAACCACTTTATCAATGCAGCATACCCTCCGGCTTCCACGTTCAAGCCGCTGTCGGTCATGATTGCCCTTCAAGAAGGGCTGACCAATCCCAACGAAACGGTGTATGACCGAGGCGGACTGGATATAGGAACCTCTTACAAGAGGAACTGGAAGCCGGGCGGTCATGGTCCGGTGAACGCGCGGACAGCTTTGAAGGTGTCCAATAACACCTATATGTACGAAATGGCGGTGCGGTTGGCGAAACGTCCGGGGAAGGATTGGATTTCCAAACTGCCGGAGCAGTTCTCTCTACTCCGCTATTACAGTTCCCAGTTTGGTTTGGGCGTCAAGACAGGTGTCGACTTGTCGGGTGAGAGAACAGGCATGCCCAACCCTTATAAGCAATACGGAAACCTGGCGGACGCCCTGATCGGGCAGTACGACAGCTATACTCCGATGCAGCTCGGGCAGTACGTTTCCACGATTGCCAACGGCGGCTACCGGATGCGGCCGCATCTGGTCAAAGAAATCCGCAGCGGCACCACTGATCCCAAGCAAGCAGGGAAAACCCTTTCTGTGATTGAACCGCAGGTATTGAACCGGGTAGATATCGATCCCAAATATATCAAGGTAGTTCAGGAAGGGATGCGACTTGTTACCCAGCCGGGCGGTACGGCTTCCCGGATGTTTACCGGTCTGCCGTTCACGGTCGCAGCCAAAACAGGTACGGCTCAAACCGGGAGAAAGGCGGAGAATGCGGTACTGATGGGGTATGCTCCCTATGAAAATCCGCAGATCGCTTTCGTGGTCGTCGCCCCGAATAGCTTGCGGGACGGCACCTCCAGCTCCGATGCGACCGGTCATGTGGCTCGCCGCTTGCTGCAAACTTACAATGAATTATTCCCGGGTGTCCTCTCTCCAGCTCCTCCTGCGGGTGCAACATCTACATCTGAGACTGAACAACCGGCTACCTCCGTTTCTTCTACTGTATCTCACGGGTCTTCAGGACAATAATAGGCCTGAAGACCGACCTGTTTCGGCAATTTTTTCACGCAGAGCAGGAATCTTTTGTCATCATGGCGAATGGTATCGGTCGAGGTGAAACAGGTGACGACTGTCAAAAGCAAGGTCACAATCAAGGGAACCAAAGAAGGACTCGTCTTTTTCATGGATGATACCTGCACCTTTGAAGAGCTGTTGACCGACTTGCGCGAAAAAATAGAGCATAGCCATCAAAAAATTCTGTCAGGCCCGCTGATCCGCGTGTCTCTGAAACTGGGAAAACGATATTGTTCGGCAGAACAGCAGGAGCAAATGACCCAGATTATCCGGCAAAAAGGGAATCTTGTCATCCATACGATCGAATCTGATGTGATTACGAAGGAAGAGGCTTTTGCCGAGCGCCTGAAATCTACGTTTTCCTTGCAAGTGGTTACAGTTCGCTCTGGTCAGGTACTGGAGTTCGATGGTGACCTGCTGCTTTTGGGAGATGTAAATCCGGGCGGGACGATACGGACCACAGGGAGTATTTATGTGTTGGGAAATTTGCGCGGATATGCACATGCAGGGATCAAGGGCGATACGCAGGTCATTATCGCTGCCGCTGTCATGTCGCCAACACAGCTGCGGATCGCAGAAGTGATCAGCAAACCGGGTGAAGAATGGGCCAGCTCCACAGGTGGCACCGAGTTTGCTTATCTGGAAGATGGCACGATGCTGGTAGCCAAAATGAACTACTTGTCCCGGATACGCCCGGAACTAGGTGAAAACAAAAATGAGATACAGATGTAAATAGTGGTGCTTGGGCGACTGGGTCGCCACTACGAGGGAGGAACGGATGTGGGTATTGGAATTGTCGTAACATCAGGAAAAGGCGGCGTGGGAAAGACGACCACCTCCGCCAATCTGGGAACAGCGCTTGCGCTTTTGGGACAAAAAGTGTGCATGGTCGATACGGATATCGGGCTTCGCAATCTGGATGTCGTGATGGGGTTGGAAAACCGCATTATCTACGACCTGGTCGATGTAGCGGAAGGCTCCTGCCGTTTGCAGCAGGCTTTGATCAAGGACAAGCGTTTTGAAAACCTGTCATTGTTGCCAGCTGCACAGACCAAAGATAAATCAGCAGTCCTGCCGGAGCAGATGGAAGAGATCATCACGCAGCTTAAGCGTGAATTTGATTATGTCGTCATTGACTGTCCAGCAGGAATTGAGCAAGGCTTCCGCAATGCGGTTGCAGGTGCTGATCAGGCGATTGTGGTTACCACTCCGGAAAAAGCGGCAGTTCGTGATGCAGATCGCATTATCGGGCTGTTGGAGCGCGAAAAAATGGGGATGCCCAAGCTGGTGATCAACCGAGTTCGACCGCATATGGTAAAAAATGGCGATATGCTGGACGTGGAAGATATTCTGGATTTGTTAGCCATTGACTTAATCGGTGTTGTACCGGATGATGATCATGTTATCAAAGCGGCCAACCAAGGGGAGCCGGCTGTTATGAATCACGAATCAAGGGCAGCCATTTCCTATCGAAACATCGCACGCAGACTTCTCGGGGAGGCAGTGCCACTCCAGCCGCTGGAGCAGAAAACGGGAGTACTGCAGAAAGTGCGCAAGTTTTTTGGTTTTAAATAAACCGTTGATTGCACATAGTGAAAAGAACAGGAGGTATCCTGTTCTTTCCTTACGTCTGTGCAATATTTCGTCGAAATGCTATTTTGACTAAAGGCAACAGGTTTTCTAGGAGGAGGAATCATGGACCTGGAAAAACGGCATTTGAAGCTCATTGACTGGCCGATTTTGTTGATCCTAGTGGGATTGTGCATCTATAGCTATCTGGGCATCAGCGGATCCGCAAAAGGTATGGATGGGGCCATGAAACAGGTGCTTTGGTATGTCATCGGGTTCGGCGTGATGGCTGTCACACTGTTGTTTGATTACCGGATCTACAGTTCGTTGTCCTATGTTTTCTATGCGATCGGGATTATATTGTTGATCGGTGTTTTCAAGACAGAGCCCATCAATAATACAACTAGTTGGTATAATCTGGGGCCTGTGCTGCTTCAGCCTGCGGAGCCAATGAAGCTGTTTACAATTTTGGCAGTTGCCAGGCTATTGTCCAAGCAAGCTGAAAACCCCAACAGGTACTATTACTTCTATCAGCTGCTGCCAATCATGGTGATGGTCGGGGTCCCCACTTTGCTGATTCTCATGCAGCCTGACTTGGGAAGCTCGCTTGTATTCTGCTCGATCCTCGCGACGATGCTGATTGTGGGCGGAATCCGGATGAAACATGTACTTTATCTGGGGACGCTGATTGGCGGCTTTTTTGGCGGCATGACGTATCTGTACATGTATAATCAGAACATCTTCTTTAAAATCGTGAAACCATACCAGTGGGATCGTGTCATCTTCTGGTTAAACCCTGATCTGGAAGCGATGGGAAAAGGCTTCCAATTAAAGCAGTCCTTGATTGCCATTGGCTCGGGTCAACTGTTTGGAAAAGGGATCAATACGCCAACGCAGGCCAGCTTTGGCTGGGTACCTGTTGGGGAAAGCGACTTTATTTTTACAGTCATTGCGGAGAAGCTGGGCTTTATCGGAGCCGGCTTGCTGATGATCCTGTTCTTCTTTCTCATCTACCGCATGATTCGGATCGCCATGGAGGTCAAAGATCCATTTGGCTCTTACGTGGTAGCCGGAGTTGTCGGGATGCTGACCTTTCAGGTGTTTGAAAACATCGGCATGACGATCCAACTGATGCCCATTACGGGAATTCCGCTGCCCTTTATCAGCTACGGGGGAAGTTCGCTGGTGACCAATTTCCTGATTATGGGAGTTGTTTTGAACGTCGGCATGCGAAAAGATAACCTCCGGTTTGACTGAAAAGAGCAACTTACACAGATTGTAAAATGCGTGACAAATAAAATCGATTGTGATACACTCAACCTAAGTTAACCATTTTTACTAGCTGTAGTGATTTGATGGATTGGTTGTGGGTCGTACCTTCGGTGAGAAACCGCCACCATGTGGTCAAGTCTCCTAAGGGTATGACTTTTTTCCATACCAGAAAAAGCTTCTCTGTAAAAAAGGGTTAACGGTACACTTTCTCGCCTCATAGAGGCGCAATGTTTAGGAGGTTTGTTTCATGCAACAAGGTATCGTGAAATGGTTCAATGCGGAGAAAGGATACGGCTTCATCCAAGTTGAAGGTGGAGACGACGTATTCGTACACTACAGCGCAATCCAGACAGATGGCTTCAAAACCCTGGAAGAAGGCCAAAAAGTAGAATTCGAAATCGTTCAAGGTAGCCGCGGTCCGCAAGCTGCCAACGTTGCAAAAGTGTAAATTTTGGCAGATAAGAAAAGCAGTCTCCTATAAGGGGGACTGCTTTTTTGCATCTAATCCCTCCATAGGCCGAGCAGCGCATATTGCAGCGAGACAAGTCATATGATGTACCATAGCTTGGCCTTGCGGAGGGATGGAACATGTTTGAAGAGGTAAATCGAGTCAAAGAAAGAAGAAGGGAACGAATGGATCGGCTCCGCACCCAGCCGCGGGACAGTTTTGCTCCCTTTGTGGATGACTGGAAAGATCCCATCGATGATGATCTCGATGTGTTCCCGCTGTCTTCCCAAGCGAACCGAGAACGCATGTCTCCCTCTCCTCCACAAGAGAAATGGAGCATGCAGATCGCAGCGTCGTTGCTCCTGATCGGTCTGGCTTATCTGCTTTTCCAATCCTCCCTGCTGCCCTCCTCCTGGCAAATCCAAGCGCGAGAGGTCATGACACGCGATTTTAATTTTTCGGGTGCGGCCAACTGGTATACAGCCCGATTTGGCTCATTGCCCACGTTGTTGCCCTCCATGACAGGGTCAAATGCGGTTCCGGCCGCGACCCCGAAGGTAGCCAACGCGTGGAAATGGCCGACTGCCTGGAGGGTAGTGAAACCCTTCGACCCCCAAAACACCAAGGTCGTATTAAGCACGGAAGGAGAGGGAGCAGTAGTCATGGGAGAACCGGGATGGGTGACGTATATTGGAGATAAGCCGGGCTATGGAAAGACCGTGGTCGTTCGGTTGACCAAAGGAAGAGAGCTCTGGTTTGGAAATATGGATCAGGTCAAAGTAACTGTGGACGAATTTCTCGCACAGGGGCAGGTGATCGGGGTCCCAAGATTGTTCCAGGAAAATTCCCGCCATTTGTACCTGGGAATGTTCGTGCAAGAAAAACCAGACAATCCGCTGGAAGTGATCTCCTTTGAGTGAGTGGCGTCTCTATGGTGTCCGTATTCGCATCCATCTGCTCTTTTGGGCTGTGATTGGTCTATCGCTCCTCATGGGCATGTTCACGGAGATGCTGACTTTGTTTATCATCGTCTGCATTCATGAATTGGGGCATGTCGCCGTGGCCCGGGAGCTGGGCTGGACCGTTACGGAAGTGCAGTTGTTGCCTTTTGGCGGAGTGGCAACCATGGAAGAGGCGTATGCTACCGACCCCCTGGATGAAATTGTCGTGGCACTGGCCGGGCCGTTTCTCAATGTGTTGATGATGGCGTTTTCGTGGTTTTGCTGGTATACCGGTTTCTGGACTGAGGAATGGGCCGTGTTTTTTCTGAAAAGCAACCTGATCATTGCGGGTTTTAACCTCTTGCCAATCTGGCCGCTGGATGGGGGACGTATTGTACAGGCAGTGCTATGCTGGTACCTCCCTTATCGGAGTGCGGCTGTTTCTTCGCTGGCCACAAGTACACTGCTCGCGGCACTGATGCTGGGAGTGGCCAGTCTTTCCCTTCACTTGAATATCGCACTCGTGGCCTTGTATTTGCTGGCAATCAATATCGAGACCTTTTTGCGCTTTCCCTACCAATTTATCCGCTTCTTGATGGAAAAGTACAGGCGCCACCATCACGGAGAGAAGCAGGAAGTCCGGGCGCTGACCGTTTCTCCGACGGCCAAGGCGATCGAGGTTTCTCATTTGCTTTGTCGCGGTTGCACCCATCTGGTCTATGTCAAGGGGACGGGAGTGTTGCCGGAGGAACAGCTCCTCCATGCCGTGCTTTTTGAGAAAAAGCACGACACGAATGTCAATCAACTGTTTTAATCGACTGCTGCTGGGGGAGAGGTGCACTCCATTAACCAGCAATCCCTTTTCTGTCCCTCATGCCATTCATGCTGAGGGAGCAGCTTTACTTTGTGAAAACCGCATTTCTCATAGCAGCGAATCGCACGTTCATTCCAGGCTTGGGGGTCCATGATCACCCGAGTTGCACGTTTGTCTGTGAAAAGAATCCGAAGCACAAGAGTGACCATTCGACTGCCAATCCCTTGATTCCAGAGAGCAGGCTCGCCGATAAATTGGTCCATGCCATAGACAGCTTCCGTCTGATCATAGCCGTAGTTCAGCTTGTCCTCTTCGGAGAGCGGATAGTACTGAACATACCCGATCGGGCTGGAATTCACTTCGACTAGACAGCGAGTGCATTCTTCCTCGTCCTCCGGAAAAAAGTGCTCCCGCACCATCTCCCCATCATGAGGCCGATCCCTTCCTTCATAATATGTCAGGACCCGTTCATCCGTCAGCTAGGCTACAAGCTGTCCGGTATCTGCGGGGGATAGAGGCCGTATGGTAATGACAGATTTCCTACTTGCAGTCATGTGTAAATCCACTCCTTATCTATGGGCTTTTCCGGGCATGCGCTTTATTTACATAACGCACCTTGCCCTGCTCCTCTCTACTGTGCTTTCCGCTTTCTTTTCCTTTGTCGCTATGCTAGATTACACTTGGAGGAATCCGGATGTTTCAAACATTATATGGACTCCCGCAAAAATCCTTCCTGGCTGTAGAAACAACAGTTTGAAGACAAGCAGGCAGATCAGGAAAAAAGGGACAGCACAGGGCTGCAAGAAAGGAAGCAAGGGGTGGACCAGGTGAGGAAAATCGGAATCACAACTGTTGACGGACAAGTCCGCATCGCCCTGATGAACCAAAGAGAGCTGGTAGAGTTGCGTCTACAGCCGGCAGAAAGTCAACCAGAGGCGGGGGCCATTTATTATGGAAAAGTAGCAAAAGTCGTACCCGGAATCCAGTCTGCCTTTCTGGACATCGGCTCGGGGACGCAGGCCTATCTCTATGTGGAGGAAGCCGTCACGATGAAGAGCAGAGAAACACTCCCGCCCATCAATAGCCTGGTACGACAGGGGGAGTCTCTCCTTGTTCAAGTCATAAAAGAAGCGACCGAGACAAAGGCGCCGCGCCTGACTACCCGGGTCAGTCTGCAGGGGCGCTTGCTCGTCTATTTTCCGCCAGAAGGGAACGGCACTGGTGAAGAGCCCATCTCGCTTTCGCGAAAACTAAAAAATGACGAACAGCGAAAGCGCCTGTACACAGTGATGCAAAGGCTGCTCAAACCGGGCGAGTCTTGTATCGTGCGCACAGAGGCCGCAGAAGCGGACGAAGCACTGCTGGAGCGGGAGTGGCTGTTCTTGCGGGAGCGCTGGCAAAATGCTTGGCAGGCTGTTCAAGGGAAAAAGTCCCCTTTTCCAGTATGGCAGGGAGAGGACCCAATAGAGGGCGCCCTGCGTGACTTTCTGCAAGGTGGCGCCCACGCCATCGTGGTAGAAGGAGCTGAGCTGTATCAGCATATTCGCAAGCTGATGGCCGTGCTGTTTCCGGAGGAACTTGACAAGCTCCAATGGTATCACCAAAAAGAACGGCTATGGGAGGCATGGGTTGTCAACTCGCAGCTTTCTACGGCCCTCCGGCGGGAGGTGCCGCTGCCTTCTGGGGGAAATCTTGTCATTGAACGGACAGAAGCTCTCACGGTGATCGATGTGAACACGGGAGCATTTCTGGGCAAAGGTGGGCAGCAGCGGGAGCAGGCCGTCACCCAGGCCAATCTCGAAGCCGCCAAGGAAATCGCTCGGCAGCTTCGCCTGCGCGGCATTGGCGGCATGATCGTGATTGATTTTGTCAATATGCAGGATACTGGCAATCGAGAACGTGTGCTGGAGGCTTTGCGGACAGCGCTGGCTGATGATCCGGCTCCCACTGCAGTGCTTGGGATGACCGCGCTCGGACTGGTAGAGATGACAAGAAAACGAACGAAAGCAAGTCTCGCTGAGCTCTTGACGGAAGAATGCGATTGCTGTCAAGGAAGCGGACGTAGACGAAAAGCGGACGAGTATTTGTTGGATCTGCGGGACGACCTGGCCGCTTTGGCACGCAACCAGGAGGCGGAGGCTGCTGTGGTGGAGCTCTCCCCGAGGTTGTATCGGCACTGGCAACGGTGGCAGGCTCGTGGTACTGCTCTGCCGCTGCAGCTTCATGTGTATCTGAGCATGGATTGGGCGGAAGACAAATATCGAATCGTGTATGTGGGAAACAGGGAGGAAGCAGAGCGGCTCAGTCTGCTCAGATCAAAAGATTCTTGACTGGGCGTTTCCTGCTGTGGTATCCTAATGGTTGTTATACAGCTATGCCTCGCGCATACTGTAACCGCACGAACCAGGTAGGAAAGACGCCCGCGCGGCGCACCTGCACAGGCGAGTCTGAGTATAGGAGGTGCACACAATGTACGCTATTATCGAAACCGGTGGAAAACAGTACAAAGTAGAAGAAGGAGCAGTTCTCTTTATCGAGAAGCTGACTGCAACTGAAGGTGACGTTGTTACTTTCGACAAAGTTCTCTTTGTAAGCAAAGACGGCAAGGTTACAGCAGGAGCTCCTACTGTAGCTGGCGCAACGGTAACGGGTAAAGTAGAAAAACACGGTAAAGGCCAAAAAATTATCGTGTACAAATACAAATCCAAGAAAAACTACCGTCGCAAGCAAGGTCACCGTCAACCGTTCACTAAAGTAGTGATCGAAAAGATCAACGCTTAATTGCGGTGAGCGGCCATGATTGAAGTGATCGTGAATCGAGCGCCGTACGGAATCAAAGAGGTGTGCATTTCCGGACATGCCAATGCCGCTGCCTATGGCTCGGACATTGTATGTTCTGCCGTTTCAGCGATTAGCTTCGGCATTTTGAATGCAATTCACCCTCTGCTCGGCACCATGCCGCAAGTCACACAGGCCCCGCAGGGCGGCGGGTTTCTCCGCTGGAGCATTCCCTCCCTGGAGGATGAACAGCTTCATGAGAAACAGCAATTGCTGGCGGAGAGCATGGTTATAGCCTTGCTCGCGGTTGCTGAGCAGTACGGATCATACGTTTCGGTACAAGATGACAAATGGCAAGGAGGTGCCTCATAATGAAAATGCTGTTTACTGTAGACCTTCAGTTCTTCGCCTCCAAAAAAGGGGTAGGTTCTACGAAGAACGGTCGCGACTCGATCGCCAAACGTCTTGGTGTGAAACGCGGCGATGGTCAATTCGTAAAAGCCGGTAACATCCTCGTTCGCCAACGCGGTACGAAAATTTACCCAGGTGAAAACGTGATGAAAGGCGGAGACGACACTCTGTTTGCAACTGCAGACGGTGTTGTTCGCTTCAAGCGTCTGGGCCGCGATCGCAAACAAGTGGTGATCGAGCCGGTCGCTTCTCAAGCGTAAATACGGAAACGAAAAACCCAGCCTTGTTGCTGGGTTTTCTTTATGTCCGGGGGTTCCTGTGTTACAATGAATGAAGAAAGAAATTCTTATCGGTTTGGGTGGGAAAGATGATAGACGAGCGGAAGCTGTTTACACAGCAAACAGACGAACTGCTGACCGTATTGAATCGGCAGCGTCATGACTGGTTGAATCATGTTCAGGTATTGCTTGGCTATCTCCGTTTGGGTCGTCCTGAGGAAGGAGAGGCTTACCTGAAACGCGTATCTGAGCTTGCCATGCAGGAGAGTTTGCTGGCCCGGCTAAACTGCTCGATGTTATCCGTCTTCTTTTTAACTTTCAATGCACTACATAAGGACATGCTCATGGAAGTAGACGTGTGCACCGAAGTAGATCTTGCACGGGCTGTATTGGATCAGGAAGCGTTGTTCCATATGGTTTCAGGGATTGTCTGCACACTGAATGAGCATCTCGAAAGAAACCAGTTTGAACCAGCCAGCATACAAATCACCCTGTTTCAGGGCGACGGCGGCATACATTTCCGCTTTGATCTCGCGGGAAAAATTCATGCATCCGGTGCGGCTGTCATGGAAAAACTGGTACGTGACGGGATGGCAAGCACGGTGTCCGTCGCTGAGTGGTTACATACAGATGAGGAATGGATACTGGAATTGGTGGTTCCAGTTGTCGAAGGATAGAGGTGACACCATGTTTGTTGATCAAGCTAAAGTGTATGTAAAGGGAGGGGACGGAGGAAACGGCGCCGTCTCGTTCCGCAGAGAAAAATATGTGCCGCTGGGCGGACCAGCTGGCGGAGACGGCGGCAGAGGCGGAGACGTCGTCTTTGTGGTAGACGAAGGTCTGCGCACACTGGTTGATTTTAAATATCAGCGCCATTTCAAAGCGCCGCGCGGAGAGCATGGCCGGAATAAAGCACAGCACGGTGCGGGCGCAGAGGATATGGTGGTTCGCGTGCCACCGGGGACAACCGTGGTAGACGATGATACCGGCGAGGTGATTGCTGATCTGGTGGAGCATGGACAACGTGCCGTGATCGCCAAAGGTGGTCGCGGAGGTCGAGGAAACATGCGTTTTTCCACGCCCGCCAACCCAGCGCCGCATATCTCCGAAAATGGAGAGCCCGGACAGGAGCGGTATATCACGCTGGAGCTGAAAGTGATGGCAGATGTAGGGCTGGTCGGATACCCGAGCGTGGGGAAATCCACCCTGCTTTCCTCTGTTACTGCGGCAAAACCCAAAATTGCCGAGTACCATTTTACCACGCTGACCCCCAACCTGGGTGTGGTAGACCTGGGCGAACGCAGCTTTGTGATCGCTGACCTTCCCGGCCTGATCGAAGGTGCGCATGAAGGAGTGGGCTTGGGTCACCAGTTCCTGCGGCATATCGAGCGCACCCGTTTGATCGTACATGTGATCGACATGGCGGCAGTGGATGGAAGAGATCCTTATGAAGATTTCATGCAGATCAACAAAGAACTGAAGATGTATAACATGAGGCTGGAAGAAAGGCATCAGGTGGTCGCTGCCAACAAGATGGATCTGCCGCAGGCGAAGGAAAACCTGGAGATTTTCAAACAGAAGGTGCCGGGCGTGACGGTGTATGAAATATCAGCCGCGACCAGACAAGGTCTGCAGGAGTTGATGTATGCCGTAGCGGATCTCTTGGAGACGTTGCCGGAAAAGCTTACTGTCGAGGAAGTGGCAGAAGTGGAAGAACGTGTTGTGTTCCGAGCTGAGAAGGAACCCGATCCTTTCTTCATCACACGGGATGGCGATACGTTTGTGGTCAGTGGCGATAAGATCGAAAAACTGGTGCGCATGACCAATTTGAACAGCTATGATTCGGTACAGCGCTTTGCACGGATGATGCGAAGCATGGGTGTTGACGATGCCTTGCGTAAACATGGGGCACGAGACAAAGATACCGTTCGGATAGGCGACTTTGAGTTTGAATTTGTGGAGTGATGAATGGTATGGCTGAAGTAATTTCTCTGGCTCCTTTTCTTGCCGACAAGAGATTACATCGCGGCGCAGTCTTGCATATGATGCTGGCCGCCAAAGTGAAGCAATCTCTGCAGGTGTCGGTCGAACACGCACAACACGGCTATATGATTGTCTCGTATGTACAGGAGAAGGATGCTAGACAGTCACTTCTCGGTTCTACGGCGCGTTTTCGTTGGGAAACAGATTCGATGGTTACCTCGCTGGATTTGCAAGTGATCCAGGAGGAGACGATCTGGCCGGTCGTGATGATTCGTCTGTTGCCAGTCGGGATCGAGATATCGACCAAAGGTGAATTAAAGTTACTGCAGCCAGATATAAACATCCAGATTCCCTACAAGGTGATGGGAGCACGTCCTATTGAGGAAAAAGGGGAAGGGACGATGCTCAGCTTTTCTCCGACTAGACTGATTCTGAGTACGGAAGGATTCGTCTCGGTCGGTGAATTTCTCCAGCTCTCTTTCCATGTTCCAGCTGCCTCCAATGAAATTGTGGCGATGGCCAAAGTGGTAGAAAAAAACTTTGAAGGCGGCAAGTCCATCATCAAATTGATCTATACAGATATCGCGGAAAAGCATTTGCAAGCGATTCGCGAATACTACCGCAAAGTGGCGCAATCTGTATCGTGAAGAGACATTCTCACCGCGGACCAATCCTAAAGCAGAAACGTCAAGCGAATAAATGGAAAAGTATGCCCGTTTTTCAGGCATACTTTTTTTGTTTTACGGAAAAACAACGGCATGCATTTATCCGTTTCCGCTTGGATTCTCCGAGATATTTGGGGACTGTGCCATCCTTTTGCCACGGGTGTTATCCCCAAACTGATCCAAATCACTTGGCTTGCCCGCAGGGTAATTGTTTCGGCGCTGAGACTTGTCAGATTTGCCGCGTCCGCCCATTGTCATTCACCTCGATTCATCGCATGATCAGCTATAGTCTGTGCGAAGGAAGGAGCTCTCATGTGAAGAACGAGGAAGGGAAGCTTGTCGAAAAAGGGAAAAAAATCACAGAAAGGATTGTCAGACGGAGCGTAATGGTCTATAATGTCCCCTATATAAGTACAACTGTTTTTCTCAGGAGGACAATAGAGGGTGAACAGGGAAGAAAACTTTTATCTGATAAGAGCAGACATCTTGCCTGAATCGATTTCAAAGACGATTGAGGCAAAAAAACTGCTTGAATCCGGCCAGGTGGATACGGTAAACGAGGCAGTGGAACGCGTCGGACTGAGCAGGAGTGCTTTTTACAAGTACAAGGACAGTATCTTTCCCTTTAATGCGATGATGAGTGAGAAAATCATGACGATTACCTTCGCATTGGAGCACCGTTCTGGGTTGCTGTCGCGGGTTCTGCAATATGTCGCTGACCTGGGAGGCAACGTACTGACAATCAACCAGACCATCCCGTTGCAGGGAATTGCCAATATTACCTTGTCGGTTGACATGGCCAATCTGAGGGTTTCGAGCACGGAGTTTCTGGAAGGCTTGCAAGAGATAAACGGCGTTCGCAAAGCGATGATTGTCGGACGCGGGTAAAGGGCAACTAGAGGAGGAAATCATATGGAGAAGAAGAATGTACGTGTGGGACTGATGGGGTTCGGGACGGTTGGAACCGGAGTAGTGCGTATTGTGCAAGCTCATCAGGAGGATTTGCAAAAGCAAACGGGTTTGGGTATCGAGATAGCCAGGATACTCGTGCAAAACGCTGATAAGTCCCGCAACATCGCGGCAATGAACGAGTTGGTTACGACGAATGCAGATGAACTGCTGAATGATGAGAACATCGATGTTGTCGTCGAGGTAATCGGCGGCATCTCACCGGCCAAAGAGTACATTCTGGCGGCTCTGGAACGAGGCAAGCATGTGGTGACTGCCAATAAAGACCTGATGGCCCTGCATGGTGCTGAAATTTTGCAAAAAGCAGAGGAAAAAGGCTGTGATGTCTTTTATGAAGCAAGTGTAGCAGGGGGGATCCCGATCCTTCGCGCTCTGGTGGAAGGCTTTGCTTCGGACCGCATCACCAAAATGATGGGAATCGTCAATGGGACGACGAACTATATTTTGACCAAAATGAGCCAAGAGGGCGCGGATTACGCAGAAGTTCTGAAGGAAGCGCAAGCGCTGGGCTACGCAGAAGCTGATCCGACCTCTGATGTGGAAGGATTTGACGCGGCCCGGAAAATGGCAATCCTTGCCACGCTGGGTTTCCGGGTCCCGATGAAGCTGGAGGACGTGGATGTGAAAGGCATCAGCGGCGTCTCCAAAGCGGATATCGCTTACGGCAAAAAGCTGGGCTACGAAGTGAAATTGCTTGGACTGGCGCGCCGTGACGGGGATGCAATCGAGGTGAGCGTACAGCCGACTATGGTGGTAAAAAACCACCCGTTGGCATCAGTGAATGGTGTATTCAACGCTGTTTACGTTCACGGGGAAGCAGTCGGGGAAACCATGTTTTACGGACCGGGTGCAGGAGAGCTGCCGACGGCTACCGCAGTTGTTTCGGATCTGGTCACCGTGGTGAAAAACATGAAACTGGGTGTAAACGGACGCGGTGTCGTCGCTCCTTATAAAGAAAAAGTCCTGAAAGAAGACAGTCAGAAGCTATCGAAATATTTTCTGCGCATGATTGTGGCCGACAAGCGAGGCGTATTGGCACAGATTACCCAGCATCTGGCGGAGAAAAATATCTCCTTGGAGCAGGTGCTTCAGCAGCCGTATAACCAAGGCAAACAAGCAGAGATCATCCTGGTGTCTCACCTGGCTGCCAAGAGCGATATGGAAAGCGTCCTCTCCTATCTGCAAGGTATGGAGATCGTTGAGGAAATTAAAAGCTGCTATCGGGTAGAGGGAGGAGAATAACCCATGAGTCAAGCACCATCACAGTTAACCATTAGCCGCCACACTGGCATTCTGGAAAGATACCGCAACTTTTTGCCAATTACGGATAAAACGCCGTTGATCAGCCTCCACGAAGGAAGCACCCCACTGATCCATGCGCCCAACCTCAGTGAAAAGCTGGGTGTCGAGCTGTATGTCAAGTACGAGGGGCTGAACCCTACGGGCTCCTTTAAAGACAGGGGTATGGTCATGGCGGTAGCCAAGGCAGTCGAAGAAGGAAGTCAAACGATTATGTGTGCTTCTACCGGAAATACTTCGGCTGCTGCCGCTGCGTATGCTGCGAGGGCAGGACTTCGCTGCATCGTTCTGATTCCAAGCGGCAACATCGCCTTGGGTAAATTGGCGCAAGCGATTGCGTACGGGGCCGAGGTGATTGCCATCGATGGAAATTTTGATGAAGCACTGCGAATTGTCCGTGATATTACAGCATCTGAACCCATTACCCTAGTAAACTCCGTCAACCCGTATCGAATCGAGGGACAAAAAACATCTGCATTCGAGATTTGCGATGCTTTGGGGCAGGCTCCGGATATTCTGGCCATCCCGGTAGGGAACGCAGGCAATATTACGGCCTACTGGAAAGGATTTACCGAGTACCATGAAAAAGGACTGATTAAAAGCTTGCCTAAAATGTACGGCTTTCAGGCAGCTGGCGCGGCGCCTCTGGTGCTTGGCGAGACCGTGGAAAACCCGGAAACGATCGCAACGGCGATCCGTATCGGTAACCCGGCCAGCAAAGAAGGAGCGCTGCGGGCTGTTTCTGAGTCAGCAGGACTGGTCGACAGCGTGACGGATGAAGAGATTCTAGAGGCGTATCAGATGTTGGCCAAATATGAGGGGATTTTCTGTGAACCAGCCTCTGCCGCTTCCGTAGCAGGTGTGATCAAAGCACGTAAACAAGGAAAAATACCGGCGGATGTAAAAGTTGCCTGTGTATTGACAGGAAACGGCTTGAAAGACCCCAATATAGCCTTGAAGCTGGTAGGAGAAGAGCCACGCTCTGTTCCGGCGACTCGCGATGCGGTAATGTCTCTGATCGGTGAGAAAGCAGGGGAGGCCTGATGGTTGCACGCCCTGCAGTACGCGTACGAATACCGGCAAGTACAGCCAATCTCGGCCCTGGATTTGACACGCTCGGCATGGCATTTGAATTGTATTCCGTCATCGAAATGTCGATCGCAGAGCTGACAACTATTGTGGTGGAAGGCCCTGAACTCCAGGGCGTTCCTCTCGACAAAAGCAATTTGCTCTATGAAGTGGCTGCCGATCTGTTCCAGAAAGCAGGGCAGCCTGCTCCTGAGCTGTTGATCCGTGCCAGCAGTGAGGCGCCGCTGACCCGGGGACTTGGGAGTAGTGCAGCGGCTATTGTCGGTGCACTCGTGGCAGCCAATCACTTGGCGGGTGAACCGTTTACGCGTGAAGAGTTGTTCCGGATGGCAACCTGGAGAGAAGGACATCCTGACAATGTAGGCGCGTCCCTGTTCGGCGGTGTAGTGGTCGCAAGCATGCCAGAGCATGAGCACGAAGAGATACCGTTCGTCCGCTTTGATCCTCCAGCAGGTTTGAAGACGCTGGCGATCATTCCCGATTTTCCGCTGTCGACGGAAAAGGCTAGAAATGTCCTGCCGACGATGTACAGCAAGCACGATGTGATTTATAATGTTGGTCATAGCAGTCTGCTGGTGGCCGCCTTGGCACATAGCAGGCTTGACCTGTTGAGCCAGGCGATGAAGGATCGAATGCATCAGCCGTATCGTGCCGAGCTCGTACCCGGGCTGTCGGAGATTTTACAGGAAGCAACAGAGAATGGAGCCTTGGGGGCGACGCTCAGCGGAGCCGGACCGACAATCCTCTGCTTTTATCAAACAGATGAGAATTGCAACCAGATACGCAGCTTTGTCGAGCGTGTGATGAACGGACAAGGCGTTTCCTATCGCGCGATGCAACTAAATCCAGATCAACTTGGCGCACAGGTAGTATTCGAAGAGAGAGAGTAAAAATGGATAGGAGTACTACCATGGAGAAGAAGCTAGCATTCTTAGGACCGCACGGAACCTTCAGTGAGGAAGCAGCGCGTGCTTTGACCGCCGAACAGCGGTTTCAACACTTGCCGTATCCGAGCATCATTGATGTGATCACAGCCGTAGCCAATCATGAAGTGAACTACGGGGTTGTTCCGATCGAAAATACAATTGAGGGTACCGTAAACTCCGCACTGGATTGGCTGATACATGAAGTCGATTTGCCGATTTTGGGAGAGCTGGCGTTGCCGATATCCCAGCATTTGCTGGTTGCTCGCCGTGAGGTGCCGCTTGAATTGTCGGCAATCGAGCGAATTCTGTCTCATCCACATGCCATTGCCCAATGCCATAATTTTATTCGCGAGCAATTGCCCAACGCTGTGATTGAGTACACGAACAGTACAGCAAAAGCCGCACAAATTGTCAGCGAGCATCCAGAAGAACTTTGGGCGGCCATCGGTACTCGGTTAAATCCCGAGATTTACCCGCTTTCTTTCGCTTGGCAGGAGATTCAAGACTATTCCAATAACTACACCCGATTTTGGTTGATCGGTACGGAACCACTGGTGTTGCCCGTTTCACCCAAGGAAAAGACAACCATTTTATTAAGCATGCCAGAGGATTTTCCCGGGGCTCTCTACCAGGTGTTGGCTGCTTTTGCATGGCGCAAGATCAACCTGTCCAAAATCGAGTCCCGACCCACGAAAAAAGGGCTGGGCAGTTATTATTTTGTCATCGATATTGAGCAAAAAGTGGATGAGATTCTGCTTCCCGGAGCATTTGCGGAGATTGAAGCACTGGGCTGTCAGGTTAGACAGCTTGGCACGTATCCGTCTTACATTTATAAAGCAAACTAGGCTGGTTCATATTTGGCTGTCCGCGTTCAGGCGGGCGGCTTTTTTTGTACCTGCGGAAAGTTTAATTTCGCTAACGCGTTTTCGCTATTTGACTTGTCGATAAGCCAAGTTCTTCTAATGATGAGCTCAGCTGTCCACGTAGCCAGTTCAAATGGGAACGTGACAACTTTTATGCGAAGATGGGCGCAGCTTGATTTCGAGAGGGGGAGCAAAAAGCCCATGGGTGCATATCATGGTAGGGAGTTTTCCAGAGGGAGGAGAAACAGTGAGAATCCATGTAGTGCAAAAAGGCGATACCATGTGGAAAATCGCAAAAAGATATGGAGTCGACTTTAAAGAGCTGCTTCGCCTGAACAGTCAAATAAAAAATCCTGATCTCATCTATCCTGGATTGCGGGTAAAGATTCCAGCGAAGGGTACACCTGTGCGGCCAAGACCGACGCCCCCTTCCCCTTCCAGTGAATCTCCACAAATGAATGAAAGTCCAAATCGGATGGAAAATCTGTCGCCTGAAGTGAAGGAGCGACCGATTGTACCTGTACCGGAAGTGCCCGAGCGAATTGAGGGCAGACCTATGGAAACACCGGAAGAAGAACGGGAAATGGAAGAACTGGGAGTAGAGGAGATGGAAAAAGAAGAAGAGCTGGAGCCAGAGATGGAAGAAAACGTGAAGATTGAGGCGGAAATGGAAACGCCGATGGCACTGCCACCCATGCCTCAAGCCCTGCCACCAACACCGCCAGCACTTCCGCGTCCGCAGCAGCGGGTCTCGCCGGAAGCGATTTCACCGCCTATTCCGAGGCCCATCATGCCACCGACCCCGCCGAAGATTGTTCCATTGCCTCCACAACCGCCTGCCAAAGAGAAGCCATTTGAGCCGCTGGCACCGGCGCCAATGCCACGTACGCAGGTCAGTCCGCTGGAGACGACTCCGCAAAAGCCCACTTTGCCAATGCCACCTATGCAGCCGCCAACACCGGCACCGTTGCCACGTACGCAGGTCAGTCCGTTTGAGATGACTCCACAAGTGCCTCAAAAGCCAACTCGACCAATGCCGCCGCTGCAGCCGCCAACACCGGTGCCATTCCCACGTACGCAGGTCAGCCCGCTGGAGACGATTCCGCAGGTGCCGCAAAGTCCAACTCGGCCAATGCCGCCCATGATGCCGCCGGCACATGTGAGCCCAGCGCAACCGCTGCCTTATCCGCCCGTGCCGTCCTATCCGCAAGTACTGCCGCAGCAAACCTATCTGCCAAATCTGCGTCCATGCCCGCCATGTGGACGTCCACCGTTTTTGGTACATCCACTGCCGCGTGTTGAGGCTGAGACCTTGCCGGAAATGCTGCCAAACTATCCTCCCATGGGGTATCCAGAGATGATGCCGCATCACGGCATGATGCCTCATGTCATGCCGGAATCTTTGTCGCCCATGGTGCCGCATCCTAACATCATGCCCTATGTCATGCCGGAGACGATGCCGAACATGATGCCGAACATGATGCCGCATCCCAACATCGTACCCTATGTCATGCCGGAAACAATGCCGAATATGATGCCGTACTCCAACATCATGCCCCATGTCATGCCAGAGACTATGCCAAACATGCCGTTCGTGCATCCGTACTACGAAGAGCGGGAGCATTCGTCAGCGAGACCATCACGCAGAAGAAGGCGTAGAAAACATGAGGATTCTTCCTCCTGCTCATCTGATGATAGACAGATCACGCCGTATGATTATGAATCAATCCCCTGCTCCGAAGACCAGGTAAGCATGTATCAGCAGCACTCCTATCAAACGGCATATCCTTCCTCACCCGGCTCGGCAACGGCTCCGGCACCGGAAATGTGGCCGGATTGGGAAACGGGATATGACGAATCTCCGTCTTGATCCTCAGAATATGAATAAATCCATTGTTCCGTCTCTCGAACATGCATTCCGCTGCCGGGTTTACGGGGTAAAGCCCCGTCGGAACGTGAATTACCTGAAAACGGATCGGGGCCATTGGATTATTAAAGGGTATAAGGAACGAGAAAAAGCTGAGTGGGTGACGCAACTCTCTGAAGCTTTGCGAGAGAAAGGGTTTGTGCATACGGTTCAGTACATCCCAGATCGAGAAGGGAAGACCATCTTCCCTTTTCAGGGCAAATACTACACGATCATGAAAATGATCGACGGTCGAGAGTCAGATAATGCTTCTTTACCGGATGTAAAGAAAGCGGCGGAGACACTGGCCCGATTTCATCTGGCTGCGCGGCATTTTCCCGTCATCGGCCCGTTTCCACTTGACGGAAAACCGGCCTTGCTGGATAAATGGGAGAGCCGGCTGGAGCACTTTGAGCGGATTACCTGGCAAATCGAACACAAAGGCCCGCAAAATCGGCTGGAGCAACTCATTGCGGAAATGGCAGAAGAAACGATCCGCGATGGAAACAGCATTCTTCAAGCAGCGTACAAAATGCCGCTGACAGCAGAACTCTACACGAGCTTTGAACAGGGGACGTTGGCTCACAGGGATGTCGCCAGTCATAATTTTTTGCTTACGCCCCGAGGAAATTGTTATCTGATCGATCTTGATACGGTCGGTCAGGATATGCAGTTGGTTGATCTTGTGCAGTTCATGGGGAGAATGCTGCTTTTGCAAGAGTACCAGATGTCATCATTTGTTGAAGCAATTGAGGCTTACAGCAGTATCCACTACTTGAGTGACACGCAAATCTGGATGATTCACCAGCTTCTGCGCTATCCAGATAACCTTTTGCGCGAAATAACAGGTATTTATGGCAACCGTCCCGGATACCATATGCGAGGAGTATTGCAGCTTTGCCAAATGGAAGAGAGATTGCGGGATGATCGGCAGCGCTTTTTGCGCTCCGGGGAGCATCTTTTTCGCGGGTCGCCTTGGGGAGAGTATCATTTCGTCGGATAAATCCAGAAAGGCTGATGTAGAACGAATCGTTGCGTGAAAAGAATACGATCCAGCTTCAAAGAGAGAGAAGCGGAGAAATAGAAAAAAACGCGGATGTCGTTATGAACTGCACCCCATTTGTTAGACATATCTAACATTTGGAGGTGCAGTTTTTCTATGGCCAAATTTACAGCTGACGATAAATTGTCGGCGGCTCTACGCTATTTAGATGGTACAGAGAGTTATGAATCGATTGCTACGACCCTGGGTACAACAGAAAGCGTCGTTCGAAATTGGGTGAAGCAATACGAGCACAATGGTGTAGAAGCATTTAGAAAATCCTATACAAGCTACTCCGCCCAATTTAAACTAGACGTACTCAATTATATGAATCATTTTGGGACGTCTCCGAATGAAACTGCTGCCATTTTCCAAATCACCTCTCCTGCTTTAATCCGGAAATGGAGAATACAATTTCATTCACTCGGAATAGACGCCCTACAATCGAAGAAAAAGGGGCGTCCAACCATGAAAAAAGAAACTAAAAAGGGGATACCTGTTGAGGGCTCAGTCGAGGCATTACGGGAAGAAGTAGAGCGTTTACGCATGGAGAATGCTTACCTAAAAAAGTTGAATGCCTTAGTTCAAAGCAAGGAAAAATTACAAAGCAAGACAAAGCGCAAGTAGTATTTGAGCTAAGGACAGAATTCCCTGTAAAAGCTTTACTGAAATTCGCTGGCATTCCACGCAGTACCTACTATTACTATGTGAAAATGAACAATCGTCCAGATAAACATGCTGAATTAAAAGCAGTGATTCAGGTCATTTACCATGAACATAAAGGGCGCTACGGGTACCGCCGTATTACGCATGAACTGAGGATTCTGGGGTATCTGGTAAATCATAAAAAAGTTCAGAGATTAATGAACAAGTTAGGTTTAAAAAGCATAGTTCGGATGAAAAAATATCGCTCGTATAAAGGGAAAGTTGGCAAGACAGCACCGAATCTATTGAACCGAGATTTCCATGCAGAAAAGCCAAACGAGAAGTGGGTAACAGATATAACTGAGTTTAAGTTATTTGGTGAAAAGCTCTATTTATCACCAATGTTAGATTTGTATAACGGAGAAATTATCGCTTATACCGTTGATACAAGACCAAGATATTCTCTTGTGTCTAAAATGTTGGAACAAGCATGTCGACGATTAACCGCTACAGACAGATTGATGATTCACTCGGATCAAGGTTGGCATTACCAGATGAACCAATACCGACAGGTATTGAAAGACAATAACATCACCCAGAGCATGTCGCGAAAAGGAAACTGTTATGACAACGCTGTGATGGAGAGTTTCTTTGGAACTTTAAAATCGGAATTCTTATATACGCAAGAGTTTGAAAGTGTGGAACAATTTAAACGAGAGTTAGCAAAATACATCGATTACTATAACAACAAGCGAATCAAGACAAAATTAAAAGGTCTGAGTCCAGTGCAATACCGAACTCAAACCTTGCGCACTGCTTAATAAAAACTGTCTAACTTTTTGGGGTCACTTCATTATCCGCGTTTTTTTGTGTCCAGGAAAGAATCTTTCCTACTGTTTATTTGGAAGCTGGCTTGGAAAGATCGATGCTGAACTTCGCAAACCCGCTCTCCAGGGTTTTGATGTATTTCATGTGAGACATTTTTTCTGCAAACGGAATGGCATCAGGAGAAGTCGTAAACGTCACATTTACTTTCTCTGCAATCGGAGCAAAGGACCAGTTATTGTCCGCTGCCGGATTAATGGTTTTTTGATCCAGGATGTAATCGATCACGACTTGACGGTTTTCGTCTGGAGAGTCAATGACGATAGTGGTTCCATCTGCTCCCGGGAAGTTTCCGCCGTTGCTCGCACGGTAGTTGTTGGTTACGATCAGGAATTTGTCTTCCGGTTTTACGTCTTTTCCGTTGTACTGCAGATTTTTAATGCGGTTTGCATTCGGGTTTTCCAGCTTGCCATCAATGGCAAATTTGGATGGCTGGGTTACGTCGATTTGATAAGTAACGCCGTCGATCACATCGTAGTTGTAGGTTGGGAAGGCTTCGTTGATCAGCTCTTGTTCTTCTGTTTTCTTCACATCAATCTGGTTGAACTGACCGGCAGAACGCTCCAGCCAATCTTTCAATTGCGTACCATTTACCAGAACAGCCTTCAGTGTGTTCGGATAGATGTACAGGTCAGAAACGTTTTTGATCGCGATGGTGCCTGCCGGGATATTGGTGTAGTAAGAAGCGCCATTGCGTCCGCCTGCTTTGAACGGAGCACCCGCGGAGAGAACAGGAATGTTTTCGTATTCGGTTCCCTTGATGTACTTCTCTACGAACCATTTTTGCGCGTTGGTCACGATCTGGATGGACGGGTCGTCCTGAACCAGTGCGAAGTAGCTGTAGATCGGAGAGCTTGTGGTTCCCACTGCGGAACGAACCCATTCAACTGTGTGATCGTGATCCTCTTTTACAGCTTCCACAATCTTAGGATCTGCGTCTGCAAGAGATTTTTTCTCGTTCTTGTCAAAGATCGGCAATGCCTTGGTGTTGGCATCGGCTACCGTCCATTTACCGTTGTCTTTTTTCAAAGTGAGGTCGACAACGCCCAGATGGTTGCCCCAGAATCCTGGCATGACGGCTGGTTTGCCGTTGATCAGGCCCTTTTTATTGTCCACATTCGGGATGTCGTCAAATCCGGCTCCTGGGAATACGGAGTGGGAGTGACCAAACAATACAGCGTCAATTCCTTCTACTTTGGTCAGTTGGTAGCTGGCGTTCTCCAGATTAGCACCTGGTTCAACTGGTCCGAGACCAGAGTGAGGGATCGCTACAATCAGGTCAGCGCCTTTTTTCTTCATCTCAGGAACGTATTTTTTCGCTGTTTCCACGATGTCCTTGGCGATCACTTTTCCTTCCAGGTTCGCCTTGTCCCAGTTCATGATTTGCGGAGGGACGAAACCGATCACGCCAACTTTCAACTGTACGTCTTTGCCGCTCTCATCCTTGAACGTGCGGTCCAGGATCAGATATGGCGTGAAGTAGTTTTTGTCGTTGGCAGGGTTGTTATCTTTGTCGTCCACGTAAACGTTTGCATTTACGTACGGAAATTTAGAACCTTTCAGGCTGCGATCAAGATGCTCCAAGCCGAAGTTGAATTCGTGGTTTCCGATATTTCCCGCATCGTAGTTCAACAGATTCATGGCTTTGTAAACAGGGTGTGTATCGCCATCTTTAAGCGGGTTGATTTTGGCTACATAATCGCCGAGCGGATTGCCCTGAATCAGGTCGCCGTTGTCAAACAGCATCGAGTTGGTTACTTCCGCGCGCGCTTGCTTGATCAAAGTCGCGGTTTTGGCCAGACCAAATTCGTCTGTCGCTTTGTCTTGATAGTAATCGTAGTTGACGATGTTCGTATGAATGTCGGTCGTCTCAAGCAGACGCAATTTCAGGATGGCTTCGTTCGCGCTTACCGTGTTGAAAGGAAATGAAAGGACACCTACGGCCAATGTTGCGGTTAGCAAACAGCCGACAAGCTTATTAATGCTCCCTTTTTTCATAATCTAGCATTCCTCCAATAGAAAGAAAAATATAACAACCAAAATCAGTTTATCACTTATTTCTTGTAATTGGTATAAATTCCTTGGAAGTCATTTGTCATAAAGGTATGAATCTTGCCGATTGCGGGTATGTTATTCTTTCCAGTTGGCAAAACTGATAGAAAAAGGAGAGAAGGGTACGTCGGCAAATGAAACGGGAATGGAAAAAGGAATGGAATTGGAACGGGAAGCGTCGGTGGATGGTTCACACGGTATGGAGTGCAGCTTTGGCAGCAGGAGTGGTGGGCGGCTTCGCCATGGGCAAAAGCATGGACAGTCAACCGGACAGTTTTTATCGCGGAGCGTCTGTTGACGCATTGGCGACGAGCAACGCTTATCAGGTGGTATTTGCAAAAACCTATCTGTGCGGGGTGAAAACCGAAGAGGTGACCCGCGTTCCGAAAAGCGAGGTGGCGAATACCCTGGCAAACCATAAGGGCTGGGAAGTTTTATCGGCCGATCCGGAAAAACTCATCTTGTTTAAAAGGGAAAACGATATCGCACCGGAGTGCAAGGAAAACGGGTATATCGGGATTTCAACCGATGGCATGCTGACACTGTTTCATGGTTTACCGGAGGAAGCTGAAGTCGTCCAAACCTTTTATCGCATCAACACGGAAAAAATGGAGGCGAGAATGTCAAAAGAAGACATTGAATCGCTGAAAAAAGGCATCCGCATTCGCGATCTGGCTGAGTACAACAGTGTTTTGTCCACCTATGGTGAGTTTCAGATCGGTGCAGGAAACGAGTGAAGAGCTGTCCCGAGTGTTCAAGGGACAGCTCTTTTTCTATGAAATACGTCATGACCGTTTTGTTCTGCTCTTCTTCTTTTTCTTTGTACTTTTTTTCTCGATATGGATATCGGCGATTCTCCATGGGTCAAGCGGTGTGTAGCGGGCCACTGAAAAAATCCACGTGCCTCCTCGTGCAGGGCCAGTTTTGTAGGCGTATTCCACCTGAACGGGAATGCTTACCGCCAGCAAACCATCCGTTTCCAGCTTTGCAAAAGGACTTTGGCGCTTGATGGACTCAATATTTTTTAACGGATCAGGCAGCGGAAAGTTGTCTGCCGCAAGCCGCAGTGAATAGCGGTCATGTTCATGCAGAGAAGTCAGGAAATAGTCAACCAACTTCTGGGGATCGGCAGAAAGAATGGCAGCATAAAGCTTCCCAGAGGCCTTCAGGATCATGAAACTGTGGCTTGGATCTGGCTCCTTTTTTCGATGCGTAGAGCTTCCTGTGAAATGGATGCAAAAATGTCCCGGAAACTGATTTCCTTTGATTGCTCCCGCACCGTGCGGCATCCCGTGCATGGAGGCGGCGTAGTGTTTTCCATCTACATCAACCAGGATGGCACGGCGTTTCCAGCTCCATTTTCCCTGGTAAATCTGCTTCATAATCTTTGTATCCTGACGCGTCACCGGCTGTACATCGGCATGTCTGCTGCCAGCTCGGCGCTGAACGCGAAATTGTTTCCCTGTTTCCAAATCGATCACGGTTGCGTAGCTCATCCTCCTGAAATGCTGCCGCACCTCGCTCCAGGGAATCGGTTTTCCGTAATGACGCTGCTCCAGCACGGTGACGTATCCATCCAGTTCACGAAAAGACTCTGGAGGCAGGCGCACCAGCTTTTTTCTGCTACGGTCATACAGTGCGCCGTCAAAGCCCAAAAGAAAGGTGCGTCCCTTTACTTGTATCGTTGCCCGAACAGGGCGAGGCTCTCGCTTCTCGTCGAGGCCGGGACCTTTTGTCAGCATGCGCGCCAAAGTGCTTGAGGAATGAACCGTCTGTTTGGAGACAAGTGTCGAGTCAGGGGACACACTGACTTGGATGAGCATCTCTTCACGCCCGCGAAGCTTGGCTGCTTCCACGGGAATGGCAGTGACAAACAGCAGGATGAATGACAGCAGATATGCATAGGGGGAAAACCTCAATGATATCACCTCCGGCACGGCCGTCCTTTTTGCTTCCTCCTAGTTTGTACGAGAAGGAAAAAGAGTCTGCATGCGAAGGGGTGAAAACGTAGGACAAATGTTGCCATCATAAGGAGCCAAATTTTATCCCATACTGAGGACATGCGGCGGGCAAGGAGGAGTCTTTCAGCATGTCTTCGATGCCAAGAGGAAGCTACAAAGACCAGTTCCATCAGCGTTTGTACGTTCAATTGAACCAGGGGCACAACAAGCTGAACTATCGTCAGATCAACCGGATTCAGGAAGAGATGCAAAGTGGCGTGGATGAGTACGCACACATGCAGCATGACGAAGCAGACGCACTGGGGATGAACAAACACTAGCTGCCGCCGACAAAATCCGTCCCGCTGATGGGGCGGATTTTTTCATGTGCGCCCAGCATGGTCGTTATCTATAGGGTTAAAGTCCCGAATGGCGAAGGCAGTAGTAGCCATTAGCTTAAGACAAGGGTGTCCACCGTGAGGTGGAATCTGAAGGAAGTCGGCGGCAAACCTCCGGTCTGAGGAACACGAACCTCATATGAGGCTAGCATTCGCTGGATGAGTCTGCATGTCAAGGCGAAGTCCCTACTGCCAAAGGCGAATGAGAGTAAATGAGGCAGATAGATGGAGGGGAAGATAACGCTCTTACCTGGGGAGACCTGATCGGAACGCCATGCCCACATGGTAACCTTCTTCAAGAGGAGAAGCTGAACGGTCAGGGGTCAGCAGAGGTCATAGTACCGTAGTAAGGGGCACCTGAACAGGGAAGGACCGAACATCTAGGAAGAACGAGAAGCTAGGCGTTCATTCTTGCTGATGAAGCAGACAATCCGCAAGGACCTGCTCAGGGGAGGAAGTGGTGAATCCCACGGGGGACTCTGAGAGGGCTGAAGTAAGAATGGCACAAATAGAAAGAACGTTCACGCGAAAGGAATACTTCAAATGATGAAGCAGCTTCTGTCACGGGAAAACCTTCTGACAGCATTAAAGAGAGTGGAAAAGAATAAAGGAAGCCACGGTGTGGATGGTATGTCAGTAAAATCCCTACGTGAACATATCATGACCAACTGGGACTCCATCCGCCAGCAGGTAGAGGCAGGTACCTATCAACCGCAACCAGTCCGAAGGATCGAAATCCCGAAACCGAACGGTGGCGTGCGCTTGTTAGGGATACCTACCGTAACAGACCGCTTTATCCAACAGGCAATCGCTCAGATTCTTACCCCGATCTTCGATCCGATGTTTTCCGAACACAGTTATGGTTTCCGACCAAATAGACGAGGACACGATGCAGTCCGAAGGGCGAAGGGATTTATGAAAGACGGGAAACGATGGGTTGTTGACTTAGACTTAGAGAAATTCTTCGATAAAGTGAACCATGACAAGTTAATGGGCCTAATCGCTAAACATGTCAAGGACAAGACACTTCTTAAGCTCATCAGAAGCTATTTAGAATCTGGCGTCATGATTAACGGACTAGAAACAGCCAACGAGGAAGGGGTACCGCAAGGTGGCCCTCTAAGTCCGCTCTTATCCAACATTATGCTGCATGAATTGGATATGGAGCTTGAAAAACGTGGGCTTAGCTTCGTCCGTTATGCGGACGACTGCAACGTATATATTTCCTCAAAGAAGGCTGGCAAACGGGTGATGACATCCATTACCGCGTTTATTGAAGGAAAGCTAAAACTCAAAGTCAACCAAGAGAAAAGCGCGGTAGACAGACCGTGGAAGCGTAAATTTCTTGGGTTTAGCTTTACCTATCAGTCTGATCCAAAGGTTCGAATTGCGAAAGAAAGCATGAAGAAGGTAAAACAACGAATTCGGGAACTTACCTCAAGATCTAAAGCGCTTCCCATGGAGTATCGGATTGAACAGCTAAATCAATACCTGATTGGCTGGGCGGGATACTTCTCACTTGCAGACACACCTTCGGTATTTACCAGTCTAGACGAATGGATAAGAAGAAGGCTCCGCATGTGCCTCTGGAAACAGTGGAAGAACCCCAAAACAAAAGTAAAAAGGCTCATTACCTTGGGAGTACCCAAAGCAAAAGCCTACGAATGGGGTAATTCACGTAAGAAATACTGGCGTATTGCATGCAGTCCTATACTTCACAGAACTTTGAATAACGCCTACTGGCAGACCGAAGGTCTGAAAAGTCTTACGGATAGGTATTTTCTTTTACGTCATACCTAGATGAACCGCCGTATACCGAACGGTACGTACGGTGGTGTGAGAGGTCGGGGGTCAGCCACCCCCTCCTACTCGATTTCCTGTGCAAACATGGAAATGCACGTTCGCTTTTTTCCAGCTTTGTGGTACAGTAATAGACAGTAAACCTTCCAAATGGAGTTGTGGGCCATGAAGATCATCGGGATTGACCCGGGAATCGCCATCGTCGGTTTCGGTGTGATCGACAAACAGGGGAGTCAGCTTAAGCCCGTTCAATACGGAAGTATCCAAACCGAGGCAGGGTTGCCGGTGCCGCTTCGTTTAAAGCAAATATTTGAAGCGATGCAAACCTTGCTCGATACATATAAACCGGATGAGATGGCTGTGGAAAAGCTGTTTTTCAATAAAAACGTCACGACCGCCTTCACCGTAGGTCAGGCGCGTGGTGTGATCCTGCTGGCCGCTGAGCTGGCAGGGATTCCTGTCTATGAGTATACGCCCATGCAAGTGAAGCAAGCGGTTACCGGATACGGCGGGGCAGAGAAAAAACAAATTCAGGAAATGACGAAGATGCTGCTGAAGTTAAAGGAAGTGCCCAAGCCGGATGACGTGGCCGACGCATTGGGGATTGCCATAACTCACGCGCAAACTCGAACATTCATTTCCCTGGCGGAAGGAGCACAGAAATGATTGATTTTGTGGAAGGGACACTGGTCTACCTGGATTCCGAGTATGTGGTTGTGGAGACGGGAGGGATCGGGTATCGGCTGTTCTGTCCCAATCCGTATCATTTCGTCAGGTACGAAGGAATGAAGACCAAGCTTTATACGCATCATCATGTGCGGGAAGACGCCATTTTGCTGTACGGCTTTCCGACGCGGGACGAGCGCGACCTGTTTCGCAAATTGCTTGACGTTTCCGGCATCGGTCCAAAAGGCGGCTTGGCGATCCTTTCCGCTGCGACGCCGGAGCAGATCGTCATGGCCGTTCAACAGGAGAACGTCACCTATTTGACGAAGTTCCCTGGAATCGGGAAAAAGACGGCCCAACGGATCATTCTCGATCTGAAGGATAAGCTGTCCGGCTTTACACCTTCTGCGTTCCAGACCGTGGCGGCAACTGAATTGACCGCAGGCGCCTCCGCTGCGACAACCCTGCAGGAGGCAGTAGATGCACTGCAATCGCTGGGCTATTCCGATCTGGAAGTGCAAAAAATACGCGGAGAGCTGTCCAAAGAAGCGAAAAATGGCGCCGGTATCGAACAATTGATCAAGCAGGGTCTCGCCTTGTTTATGAGGGGGTAACGTAGTGGACGATCGCATCATCACGACACATATGAACTGGGAAGAGGATGCGGCAGAGCTAAGTCTTCGCCCTCGTTATCTTCATGAATATATTGGACAGCAGCAGGCAAAAGATAATCTGAAGGTCTTTATCGAGGCGGCCAAGATGCGCAAAGAAGCGCTTGACCACGTCTTGCTTTATGGACCGCCGGGTCTTGGCAAAACGACGCTGTCGCAGATAATTGCCAATGAATTGGGCGTCAGCATCCGCACGACCTCCGGGCCCGCCATTGAACGTCCGGGTGATCTGGCAGCCATCCTGACGAATCTCCAGGAAGGCGATGTCCTGTTTATCGATGAGATTCACCGTCTGAACCGGAGTGTCGAAGAGGTGCTCTATCCGGCGATGGAAGACTTTGCGCTTGACATCATTATTGGAAAAGGGCCCAGCGCTCGAAGCGTCCGGCTTGATCTTCCTCCGTTTACGCTGGTGGGAGCGACGACCCGCGCAGGGATGCTTTCCTCTCCGCTTCGCGACCGTTTTGGGGTCGTCAATCGCCTGGAGTTCTATACAGTACCGGAATTGACCTTCATTGTCAGTCGAGCCGCTGATATTTTGCAGATTGGCATGCGTGAGGACGGGGCTGTCGAAATTGCCAAACGATCGCGAGGGACACCGCGCGTGGCGAATCGCCTGTTAAAACGTGTTCGTGACTTTGCGCAGGTACAGGGAGAAGGCGTCGTAACGGCAGAAATCGCCCGGGAAGCATTGGAGCGTCTGCAGGTAGATGCCTGCGGACTGGATCACATCGATCACAAGCTGCTCCTCGCCATTATTGATCGGTTCGACGGCGGACCAGTCGGTTTGGATACGATTTCCGCCACGATTGGAGAAGAGAGCCAGACGATTGAGGATGTCTGTGAGCCTTATCTGCTGCAGATCGGCTTTATTCAGCGCACTCCAAGGGGACGGGTCGCTACCCCTGATGCCTATGAACATTTTGGTCGGGAGATGAAAAAAGCATGAATCCGGTAGCCAAACTTTTGATTATTGGTGGTGCCGTGCTGATTGTCATCGGTCTTTTGTGGCAGGTTGGGGGCAGATTTTTGCCTTTGGGACGCCTTCCCGGTGATATCGTTGTGGAAAAGGAAAACGTCAAGTTTTACTTTCCAGTGGTCACCTGCATTGTCATCAGTATTGTGCTTTCCCTGGCTTCTTATCTGTTTCGACTTTTTAAATAAGCGATATGGAGCGTCATGCCCGCAAGTTTTTTGGCGGGCTGTTTTCTTGTTGAATTGTTAAAATTGTGATATGATTCACATGAATTTTACATATTATGGGGATGGAAAAAGAGAAGTAGGGGGCGTAGCGATGTCGTTTTCGGAAATCATGAAAGCGCACCGTTATCGGGCAAATATGACCTTGCAAGAATTGTCCGAACGAACAGGGATCAACCGCAGTGTACTTGGACGAATCGAATCGGGCGAAACAAAAAGACCGGGCTTTGCCACTTGGAACAAGATCGCCTCCGTACTCAACATTCCTTATGAACGTGTAATTTCTTTATATGTAGACATTTCGGAGCGCGCAGACATCTTGAAATTTCTTTTAGCCGAGGCTATCGCTCATACGGATCGGCACATCGTCCGAAAGGCCGCCAGAAAACTGTTGGAATCAACGAGAATCAACACGTTTTTCGCGCTTGATTACCTCCTTCAAGTCACCAGAGAGACAGAAGATGAGGAAATCAAAATCACGATTTACGATATGATCATCGATAGTACCAAGAAACAGGGCATACCGTTTTATCTGGCAAAGGCTTTATTAGAGCGGTATTTGATCGAGCGGTACGATTTTTCCCGCATGGAGGAGACATACCGGAGAGGGAAAGAAATACTCTCCTACATTGAGTACCTGACCGTTAGTGAGCGAATGAACGCCTATTACAGGCTTGGCCTGCAGGCTTATGCGTTGAAGTATTTCGACGATTGCATCCATTTGTGCAGACAGGGGATCGCCGGCGATACGGATGAGAGTGAACTGATGGCATCGGCACTACTCGCCATTACCAACTCGTACATCAATTTGGGTGATTCCATTTTGGCCGAGCTGTACTTGAAAAAGTATGAAAAAAGTGACTACGTAAACGCCAACAACGCCCGCTACCTGCGTGCTCAACTGTACGCACAGAAAGGTGAATTCGACGAGGCGATCGCTGAATTTGAAATCTGTCTGGATGAAGCAGAGCGTGAGACGCGCATTGCCATTGCGACCGATTTGCTGGAATGCTATGCCAGTGCGGAGGATAACCAGGCCATTCAATCCCTTTTGGAAAGAGAAACCTATTTCCTGCCGCTTCAGATGAATACACCCAAAAAAGTAGAGCATGTCGCCATGTACCTGAAGCGAAAAGGAGTCTATCTCCTCGAGCATGGGTACTTTCCATTCGGGATCGAAAGCTTGTTTGAGAGCCTCGATTACTATCGGCAAATCAGTGCTTTCCAGTCTGTTACGGAGTGCGTAGGAATCATTATGGAAGCGTATGTGAAGGAATCCGAAATTTTGCCTCGTGAATATATGGAAAAACTTTCAATTTTATGTCATAGTAATAATAGCCCAAAAACAATCCAAAGGAGGCAGATGGTATGAAAAAGTTTCTGACCGGAATGTTGGTTTTGCTGATGGCGATTACAATGGTAACGCCTGTTTTAGGAGCAGAGAAAGCAACAGTGGTATCCAAGCCGAAGTCAACGACAGCAATCGGGACATTTGACATCGACCCTGGATACTAAGGAACACGGTACTGAACGAGAAGAAAATCTTGAAAACGATTGGAAAGTCGACGCCTGAGGGCGTCTTTTTTTGTGTTTTCAAAATGACTGCGACCCAAGTCCCGAATTCTCCGTCTGAAGCAGGAGAAACGCCAGATTTGTCGAAAAATATGGGAGTTCATGCCAATATTCGACTTTCAAACAAATCAGGTGAAAGGTAGGACGAGACGTCATGTGGAAGCGGAAGATAGGGAAAGTCCTCTCAGCCGGCTTGTTATCGTTATCGCTATTGGCGGTGCAAGTCCCTGCACTGGCAGCAGGTGACATGATACGGGTTGCGCTGTTTATTGATAATAGTGTGGGCTATCGCGGAGTAGTCCCTTCGGTCACTCTGTCAGCAGACGGCGGATTGGAAGTGACGATGCGAACCGGGGACGGAGCAACGAAACTCCCAAATCTGGGCGGAGAAAGCGCGAGAGCACGCGTAGACCGATATTATCTGCAGGCTTTGGAAACAAGTGATTTAACTCGGGCCCAGCAGGTGGCGCAGCAGTTGAGCCAACGAAAAATAGATGCGTCCATACAAATCGCCGAGTACAGCGGCCAGCGGAGCTACCAGGTTGTCAGCGGGGCCTATAACACGTCTCAGGCCGCTTCTGCCCAGGCAGCAGCCGTTGCCAATGCAACGGGCCAACAGCCTGTCGTAAAAGGGCCGCTGCGCTTGGAAGCCGGCCGTTTTAACAGCGTAAAGGAAGCCCAGGAGTGGCAACAGGCTTTCGTTTCATCCGGTATCCCGGCCTATCCGGTGATGTTGCTCGACCGCGGCAAGCTTTCCTATGCCTTGTGGATCGGGGATGAAGTAAGCAAGGATGCGGTTCAAAGGCTGTCGCAAAAAGCCAGAGCTGCGTACCCCGGATTTTCCTACCAGGAAGCGAACAGCTCCTCGTATGTGGTCCTGAAAAAGGACTTGATCGGTACAGGTGCAGTGTGGAAATACGTCTTTTCTCCGAACACGACCCTGCATGTCGAACCGGAAAAAGGCGGCTCGCGGTCACCGATCAGCGTGGAAGAACGGGAAGGCCGAAAATATCGGGGCAGCATTGAGCTGTCGGAATACAAGGGAAACATGGCCGTGATCAATGAATTGCCAATGGAAGAGTATCTCTACAGTGTTGTAGGGTCAGAGATGGCGCCTGGATGGCCGATCGAAGCTCTAAAAACACAGGCGGTTCTGGCTCGCACACGAGCGTTGGCTCAGGGGAATAAATACGGGATCGCCAATCTTTCCGACACCGTTTTTGAACAGGCGTATTACGGCTACGAGAAAGAGTCGAAAGACACGCGCAAAGCCGTGGATGATACCGAAGGAGAAGTCATCTATTACAAAGGAAAACTGGCAGAAGCCCTGTATTATTCCAATGCGGGCGGTATGACGGCGGATGGCACGGAAGTTTGGGGCAACGAGGTGCCCTATCTGCGCCCGGTGATGAGCGATGACGCCGAGCCTTTGGAAAAAGCCCCGCTATGGTATCAGGTTTCACTTGGCGACGGTACGTTTGGCTTCATCCGAAGTGATCTGGTGCAGCTTGGCTCGGGGAAAAATGCGCTGGGTCTGAGGGAAGCGGTCGTCAATACGGAGAATACCAATATGCGCTCCGGTCCCAGTACAGCGTTCCATCGCGTTTTAACCAGTTTGTCACAGGGAACTGTGGTGACGATTATTCGTGACGTGGCCGAAGAAAATGCATATAGCTGGACGCGGGGGCCTTATACCGGCGAAGAGGTAGCGGCCATGATCAACGCGAGCCAGGACAAAAACAATGGGAAACGGATCAGTGGAGTGGTCCAGACCCTTCGCGTAACAGATCGAGGCGAGTCTGGTCGCGTGCTGGAGATGGAGGCGAACGGACAGGTAATAAAAGTTTCTTCACCGGATGCGCATCGTTCCATCTTTCAGCAAGGGGGATCAGCGCTGCGCAGCACCAAGTTTGATGTGGAAGAGACAGGCAGCATCACTGTGCTGGGCGCTGGCGGGAAGAGTACCAACTACCCTAAATCCGGCGGAGTCATGGCGATTGGAGCGGGCGGTTACGGAGCGATGCCTGCAAACGGGTACAACGACCAGTTCCTGATCTTAAGTGAAGGCAGTAAGCTGCGCGTAGCTTCCAAGCAGCAGTCGTTCCTGTTTGTGGGAACCGGATTTGGCCACGGATTGGGTGTCTCTCAATACGGTGCCAAGGCCATGGCTCAGAACGGGTATGACTATCGGGAAATCTTGCAACACTACTACCAGAACGTGTCTATAGAGCGATACTAAAGCCAGTTTTCAGACGCGAGAACTGATTGATGAGGAGTCAACATTTGTGGATGTCAAACAATTTGATTTTGAATTGCCGGAAAAACTGATTGCACAGCACCCGCTTGCAGACCGTACCTCTTCACGCCTGCTGGTGATGGACAAAAAGACGGGGGAGCTGGCGCATCGCAAATTTACAGATCTGATCGATTTTCTAAGACCGGGAGATGTCCTCGTGTTGAATGACAGCCGGGTTTTGCCAGCTCGGTTGATCGGCGAAAAGGCGGATACCGGTGCGAAAATCGAGGTGTTGTTACTAAAATCACTGGGCGACGATCGGTGGGAGACACTGGTCAAGCCGGGGAAAAGAGTAAAGCCCGGAACTGAAGTTGTCTTTGGTGGCGGTCTTCTGCGGTGTATCTGTGAAGAAGTCACGGAAACAGGCGGCAGGATCGTCCGCTTTCAATACGAGGGAATCTTCTACGAGATTCTCGATCAGCTCGGCTCCATGCCGCTGCCGCCTTATATTCATGAGCAGCTGGAGGACCAGGAGCGCTATCAGACCGTATACGCACGAGAGCGAGGGTCTGCTGCGGCACCGACAGCGGGGCTTCATTTTACAGAAGCGTACCTCAGGCAGATCGCCGAAAAAGGGGTTCAGCTTGCATACATTACCCTTCACGTCGGCTTGGGAACGTTTCGCCCCGTCACAGCTGATGTTGTAGAAGAACATGTCATGCACAGCGAGTATTTTGAAATTTCACCGGAAACGGCACAGCTAGTCAATGCCGCCAAGGCAGAAGGAAGACGAGTGATCGCAGTGGGAACAACCTCCTGCCGAACGCTGGAGACAGCCGGAAAACGGCATACCGGCAAACTGGAAGCAGAGTCGGGCTGGACGGATATCTTCATTTTTCCGGGATATGAATTCAGCATCATTGATGGACTTCTGACCAATTTTCATCTGCCCAAATCGAGTCTGGTCATGCTGGTCAGTGCGCTGGCCGGCCAAGAGAATATCATGAATGCCTACCGGACGGCTGTCCGGGAAGAGTACCGTTTTTTTAGCTTCGGTGACGCGATGCTCTTGATCTAACCGGGAGAACCCGGTTTTTTCTTGTGCAATCCAGACGGTTTCTATATAATAGGAAGGAATTACATTCTTGAGGAGTGTACATAATTTGGCTGTCCGCTATGAATTGATCAAAACATGCAAGCAGACCGGCGCTCGTCTCGGGAAGCTGCATACCCCGCATGGGACTATCGACACTCCTGTATTTATGCCGGTAGGTACCCAGGCGACGGTAAAAACCATGAGTCCCGAAGAGCTGAAAGAGATCGGGGCCGGCATTATTTTAAGCAATACATACCATCTTTTTTTGCGTCCTGGTCACGAAATTGTCCGGGAAGCAGGCGGCTTGCACGGGTTTATGAATTGGGACCGCGCTATCTTAACCGATTCGGGCGGATTTCAGGTCTTTAGCCTTAGCAATCTGCGCAAAATTACGGAAGAAGGCGTCTCTTTCCGCTCGCATCTGAATGGCGAAAAGCTGTTTATCGGCCCGGAAGAAGCCACCCAGATTCAGAACGCACTGGGGGCAGATATCTTCATGGCTTTCGATGAATGCGCTCCCTATCCAGCGGAGTACGATTACGTCAAACAATCCATGGAGCGAACCACCAGATGGGCAGAGAGATGTCTGCAAGCGCATACCAGGCCGAATGAGCAGGCGCTATTCGGGATTGTGCAGGGAGGCATGTACAAAGATTTGCGCGAGCAAAGTGCGCGCGATCTGGTATCCATGGATTTCCCGGGGTACGCAATCGGCGGCTTGAGTGTGGGGGAACCATTCCCTTTGATGTATGAGATTTTGGAGCATACGGTTCCGCTCTTGCCTTCGGGTAAGGCTCGTTATTTGATGGGAGTAGGTTCACCAGACGCCCTGATCGAAGGCTCCATACGCGGAATTGATATGTTTGATTGCGTGCTGCCTACGCGAATTGCGCGAAATGGGACATGCATGACCAGCCAGGGAAGGGTCGTTATTCGCAACGCCAAGTACGCCCGTGATTTTGGGCCGCTTGACCCGCAGTGCGATTGCTATACCTGCAAGAATTACTCTCGCGCATACATCAGGCACCTGATGAAGGCAGAAGAGACATTTGGCATCAGACTTACCACGTATCACAACCTGTACTTCTTGGTTACTCTGATGAAAGAAGTACGGAAGGCGATTGCAGAAGACCGCCTCGGAGATTTTCGCGACCAGTTTTTCGCTCAATATGGTTTGAGTGAAGATAGATCTTTTTAAGGAGGATTCCCATGGAAGGTTTACAGAGCTTTTTACCGATTATTATCATGTTTGCGATTTTCTATTTTCTCTTGATTCGTCCACAACAGAAGCGGCAGAAACAGCGCAATGCCATGCTGGCCTCTGTAAAAAAGGGAGATAAAATTGTTACGATTGGCGGCGTTCACGGAACCATCCAGGAACTCGCGGACGATACGGTAACGCTGCGTATCGCGCATAACGTTCATGTTACTTTTGACCGTGGCGCGATCAACAGTGTGGTGACCAGCAGCAATGAACCAGCGGCTGCTGCCAAAACCGAAGAGACAAAAGAAGAAAGCAAATAAGAGAGAAAACAGGAAAAGGGGTCCTTTTGTCTGGCAAAGACAGCAGGAAGCCCCTTTTTTTCTTGCAGGGCGAACTTTTGTCCGGTTTTGCCGGAGCACCCGTCCTAACGACTGTGAGAAGCCGCGTTTACGCCGAAGATCCCCCCGATTGATGCCATGGCAAAAGCACCGATCAGGTAAAGAAACGTCCCCCACTGCATTGGTGCATCGAAGCCGAGAAAGCCAATCAAGATAATCAGCAAGAAATAAAAGATACCGGTCAAGCCGCCATAGTACCATCCCTTGCCGCCGCAGCGCCGGCCTGTGACATAACCGCCAACAAGCAGAGCGATAGTGTTGATCACATAAGTAAAATAGGGCAGCGAGCTTTCTCGGATCGAGGTAAATGAGAGAAGCACGGCCACGAGCAGGGCGCCAATCAAAACCAAGCCAAGTGTGTATAGAAGTCCGGCAAAGACTGAGGTGGTTGTACTCCGCAAGGAAAACCCTCCTTACACGTCAAGTTTGTACCATCTATATGAAAGGCTTGGTCCAGGTATTCATCTTCGCGTTGAACATCAACAAGATTTTTCGTAGAATGGATGAGGAACCAGACGGGGGTGAGAAAACTTGATTAAAACTTACTTTTACAACCACTCGGAACAAAAGATGATTCATGATGTCGACCTCAGCAGAAAAGATGAATTTCTAAAGTCTCCGGAGGATTTGCTCTGGATCGATCTATACGATGTGGGTAACAACGAATTGCAATACATCGCTAAAATTTTTGATTTTCACCCGCTCGCCATCGAGGACTGCCTGCATGTCAGCCCTCGCGCCAAGGTGGATAAATATGACGACTACTATTTCTTCGTCATTCACGCGCTGCGGTACAACGAAGAAAGTGACGACGAGATTACGACGGTAGAACTGAACGTGTTTCTCGGGCCCAATTACATTGTTACGATCCACAAGTCGCCGATGAGTACCATCGGGCGCATTGCTTCGATTTGTCATCGAAACATATCATATCTGAATCGCGGTCCTGATTATCTGCTTTACGCCATTGTTGACGGGATTACTGATGAATATTTTCCGATTATGGACCGCATCAGCATGCGGATTGACGAGTTGGAGGACGAAATTTTTGAGCATCGCATGGAAGAGATCACCGAGGAGTTCCTTGCTTTGAAGCGGACGATCATTTTGATTCGACGCGTGATTCTCCCTCAGAAACGCATCTTTGCCAATGTGAGTGGGCGTTATTCCTTTGATATCTCCGAGGAAAACGTTCCGTTCTACACTGACTTGTCCGACCACCTGGAGCGGATTGCAGACTCGGCGGAGACATTCCGCGACCTGGTAAACGGCGCGCTGGATACCTACTTCACGATCATCAGCGGCAAGAACCACGATGCCATGCGGGTGCTGACCATTATCTCCACCATCGCTTTGCCTTTGACCTTCGTAACCGGCTTGTTCGGGATGAATACGTTTGGCTGGCTTGGCGAGGCTGCAGAGCCTTACATGTTGATCATTTCCTTGTCTGTCATGATTATCATGACTTTCCTCATGCTGTATATCTTCCGAAAACGAAATTGGCTATGAGTGCCAAGCGCTTTTAGCCAAAATTGGAGCTTATAGTTGTACCCCCTTACGCGGACACTAACTTCGAAATTCTGCGTGAGGGGGTCGACGTGTATGGAAGACTTAACAACTGCCGTCATGCGCACCATCTTCTCGTTCTTTTTCATTCTGGTGCTGCTCCGTTTGATGGGAAAAAGGGAGCTGGGGAAGCTCTCTGTGTTTGACGTCGTCATCTCCATCATGCTGGCTGAGATGGCTGTCATGTCCATTGAACAGATTGATAAAAAAGCGAGCCTCTTTTACCTGCCGATGCTGCTGATCTGCCTCATGGAAATTACGATGTCCTGGATTTTCTTGAAAAGCAAAAAAATGAGGGATGTCGTAGAAGGCTCCGGTGACATGATCATTGAAAAGGGTGAAATTCGCGAGGATGCAATGCGCCGAAACCGACTGAACTTCGACGATTTGATGGTTCACTTGCGCAAAAAAAACATAAAAAATATAGCGGATGTCGAATTTGCCATGATCGAGCACACCGGAGAGGTGAGCGTTTTTCCCAAACCGTCCAAGCTCCCGGTGACAAGAGAGGATCTGAATCTGCCGGATATTCCCCAGGAGAAAGGCGAAATCGCTTACAACGGGTTGCCGATTCCACTCATACTGGACGGAAAGGTCAGACCGAAAGCCCTGCAAAAAATCGGTCAAAATGAGCTGTGGTTAAAGCGGGAAATACGCAAGCACGGCATCAAGGACATACGTGACGTTTCTTTTTGCAGCCTTGACGAGCGCGGCAATCTGTATGTCGATAAAAAAGACAAGCCGCCGCACTAATAAACGAGTCAGCGGCGTGGGAAAAAGAGTGCCAACTGCTCCCCGATCCAGGGGATGCGTTTGACGTCCTGCTTGCCTAAAATCCTTAGGGCCACGAGCATTAGCAAGTAAAGAAGCAAAGACAGTATGGAGCAAGTGATCAGCAGCTTGATCATCGGCAGGTCGGCAAAGATGTGGGAAGAGAGGTATGAACCGGAGTAGCCCATGGCAAACATGGCTGCAACAATTTTGCCCATTTCGACGAGATCTACCGTAAACCCGATTTCCTTGATCAGCCCGGCAATGTGCAGAAGCGTAACGAGGGTAATGCCGATGTTGTTTGCGATGACAGCACCGTGTATGCCGAACTCAGGTCGCGCTGTAAAAACGAACATCGCAACTGTTTTCACAATCGCCCCGATCAGGGTGTTGCGAAAAACCACATGGGCAAAATCAAGACCTTGCAATGCTGCTGCCAGCGGGGCTTGGAAAAACAGGAAGACGGAGAAGGGAGCCATTTCCCGCAAAAGTATGCCGACCTCTGCGTTGCCGTACAGGAGCTGACAAAGAGGCTCCGCAAAGATAAACAACAAGACGGTACAAGGAGCACCGATCACAAGCGTAATACGCATCGCTTGATAGATGCGCCTGTGAACCAGCGGAGCATTTTTTTGATAAGCCGCTTCTGCTACAGCAGGAACGAGCGATACAGACAGGGAATAGGTAAGAAAAGTAGGAAAAAGTAATAGGGGCACAGCCATCCCTGCGAATTGGCCGTACAAGCCGGTGGAGGCAGCGGTCGAGAACCCTGCAAGCATCAGCGCAAAAGGAACAATCATCGGCTCCAGAACGTAAGCGATCGAACCGATCAACTTGCTCATGGTAACAGGAAGTGATACTTGAAACAGCTTCCGTAAACTGTTACGGCTTTTGTACATGGCTGCCAGGAGAGGGCGTTCCCATACCTGTGCGGCCGTTTTCTGTGTAGCCCGTCGATACTGCCAGAGAATGTACAAAAAGCCTGCCGCTTCTCCAAAAATGATGCTTCCGACGGCTCCCGCCGCTGCGTATTCAATGCCAAGGGGCATGAAGGTAATCGTCATGACGACGACCAGTGCCATCCGGATGATTTGCTCAACGATCTGGGAGATCGCGGTGGGTGTCATGTTGTGTTTTCCCTGAAAATAGCCGCGCAATACCAGTGAAATACTTGAGATGGGGATGACTGGTATAGCAGCCAGCAAGACCACATGTGCACGCGGGTCGGTGAAAAACAGGCGGGAAAGCGGCCCAGAGAGCGTGAACAGCGTGGTGCAGATTACCAGGCTGATGCCGCCGGTTACTCCCAGAGCAAGAAGCAGAAAGCGCCGTGCCTGTCGAGCATCGCTGGCTGCTTCGGTTTCCGCGACGTGTTTGGCAATCGCAAGCGGCATGCCAAACGAGGCCAAGGTAATCAGAAAGTACAGCAGCGGCACGACCATTTGATACAGACCGATTCCTTCCGAGCCGAGGATGCGGGAAAGTATGATCCGATTGGCGAAACCAAGCAATTTGGTTACGCCGCCCGCGATGATCAGAATGATGGTTCCATAAAAGAAAGACTGTCTCATGGCAGGCTCCTTTACCGCCGAAATTTCGTGAACGATGTGTACGGATGCTTGAACATCTTCTTTAAGAGAATATGGACGTGCTGCTGAGTGCATGACACTTTTTATCTCGATCAATCCATACCGGAGACAGCAGCTGCTGATTGCGGAAGGGGTTCTATAGAGGTTGTAAAGGGAGGATAACAGATGGAGGAGAAAGAGAAGGATCTGTGGTACGCGCAAGTAGCCAGTCTATGTGAAAGCAAGGCAGAGGAGTTTGGCTTGCTCGGCTATGAAAATGTCGGGCCAAAGGATATCTGGGAGTGTGTGACAAGCTCTTATAAACAGATGCCTCCGCTTCACCAAATGGTCAATGACATCTTGTCCTTAAAGCCGAATAAATACATGAATTATCTGATGCTGCAAATGTACAAAAATTCTTAACGAAACTTTTTGAGTGGACATTCGTAAAGAGAAAGCAAATGGTAGATAGGGTCTAACCAATCAAGGAACCTATTTACTAAACGAGGGGTTGGTTACCATGGTTCCGCTTTCCTACAAAAATTGACACGTTTTTTCTTACTTCGTTATAATGGGCATATTGGTTTCGCGTAAACCGACGGAACCCTGGAAGGAAAGAGGGGTATTACTACATGATTAAATGGGGAAGAGTCCTCCTGTTTCTGGTGGTCGTGGCCATGCTGGCAACTTTGATGACCACGACGACTACACAGGTGGCAGGCAAGATCACACTTGGTTTGGACTTGCAGGGCGGTTTTGAAATCCTGTACGTAGTAGAGCCGCTAGAGCCAAATCAAAAGGTGGATATTGAGCTGTTGAAAGCGACGGCTCGGATGGTAGAGAAGCGGATCAACATTGGTGGGGTAGCGGAGCCTGTCATCGAGACAGAACTTCCCAACCGACTCCGCGTCAAGATCGCTTCGAACGAAGCTGATCAGGACAAGCTCCGGGATTTGATCGGAAAACCGGCTGTGCTGACATTCCGGGACGAGGGCGGCAAAACGATCCTGAAAGGAAGCGACCTGGCGCCGGGTGGTGCAGCAGTTGGTTATGATGAATTGAGACGTCCTGTCGTGACTCTGAAAATCTCCGATCCGAAAAAGCTGGAAAACGTAACGCGGGAGAATCTCGGTAAACATATGGCCATCTACCTGGATGAGACGATGATGACCAATCCGGTCATTCAGAACATCATTACGGGGGGAAATGCACAAATTTCAGGTGATTACACCCAAGAATCCGCACAGGAATTGGCAGACCTGCTGAATTCCGGTGCGATGCCAGCGAAGCTGATTGAAAAGCAGGTTACCTCTGTAGGGGCATCGCTTGGAAAGTTGGCCTTGCAAAAAACGATTAATGCGGGCTATGTCGGTGCTGCCCTGATCTTTATTTTCATGCTATTGGTGTACCGTTTGCCTGGTTTGATCGCCAATATTATGCTGGCTACCTTTACCTATCTAAGTATTGTGGTTCTCCACTGGATGGACGCGACCCTGACGCTGCCGGGTATTGCTGGTTTCATTCTCTCCGTGGGTATGGCCGTCGATGCCAACATCATTACCTACGAACGGATTCAGGAAGAGATTCGCACGGGCAAGACCATTTTGTCAGCCTTCCGTGCTGGTGAACGCCGTTCCTTGATTACGATCCTTGACGGGCATATCACGACCTTGATTGCCACGGGTGTTCTTTTCTACTTTGGTACAAGCTCCATTCAAGGCTTTGCCATCGTTCTTGCGATGACGATTGTCGTCAGCTTGCTGACGAATGTACTGGGTTCCCGTTTGCTTCTGGGACTGCTCGTCCGAGCCAATCTGATCAAGAAGCCGTTCTGGTTCGGAGTAAAGGAGAGTGAAATCGGTGAGCTCTAAAAAACAACAACACGAAGATGTCATCAAATTTGATATCGTAAAGAACAGACGAAAATTCTACACCTTCTCGCTGACTATTTTGATTGTGGGTCTGATCTGTACCCTGATCATGGGTCTCAATCTCGGGGTAGACTTTAAAGCAGGTACACGCCTGGATATTTACATCGGCAAGGAGTTTCAGGTAGCCGATATCGATCAAATCATCAAAGAGACGATTCCCAACACCGTCTTCACACCAACGACGACCTACGGGGAAAATCAAGCGCAAACCAGGTTTGACCATACCATTCCCGCAGATCAGTTGACTGCGCTGGAAACAGCCCTGAAGGCCAAGTATGGGGACCAAGTCTCCAAACAGGAAGCTACGGTTGATCCCAGCATCGCCAAAGAGCTGGTGAAAAAAGCAGCGATTGCCGTTGCTGTAGCCGGTATCGGAATTGTCATCTACATCGCTTTCCGATTTCAGTTTCTGTTCGGGATTGCCTGCATTATCGGTTTGATCCATGACGTGTTCATCCCGATCGCGCTGTTTTCCGTTTTCCGTTTGGAAGTGGATTTGACCTTTATTGCAGCGATTTTGACCATCGTCGGTTATTCGATCAACGATACGATTGTAATTTTTGACCGGATTCGGGAAAACCTAAGAACGATGAAGTCCAAAACAGTAGAGGATCTGGAGCATCTGGTCAACGTCTCGCTGTGGCAAACCATGCGCCGCTCCGTCTTTACGGTAGGGACGGTATTTTTGACAGCTGTTGCGATTGCCGTTTTGGGCAGCGAAGGCATCCGCACATTCTCTCTGGCCTTGATCTTTGGTCTGGTGAGCGGTACCTATTCTTCGATCTTCGTCTCTGCACAGATTTGGGTTACCTTGAAAAAACGGGAAATGGCTAAAAAACGTCTTTCTCCGGCTCCAACTGAGGGCTGATTGACAATACCGCGGGGGAATTTTCCCGCGGTATTTTTACTCTGCAATGCATATACCGAGAGGAGGAAGGGCTTATGGACAATCGTTTGGCAAAGGCGCAGTTTGGTGCCTGGGTCGGGATTGTCGGTAACATCGCCTTGGCAGCTGCCAAGCTGATCATCGGACTCGTCGCCAAATCCCAGGCACTTATCGCAGACGCTGTTCACTCTGCATCTGATGTCGTGGGATCGGTTGCTGTTCTGATCGGACTGAAAGCGGCAGAGCGCCCGCCAGACGAGGATCATCCGTACGGACACGGAAAAGCCGAATCTGTTGCTGCCATCATCGTCTCTGTCTTGCTCGCGGTTGTCGGATTTGAGATTGGTTCATCTTCCGTCAAATCGCTTTTTACTCCACTTGTCGCGCCATCTTTTATCGCGGTTTGGGCAGCGGTCGGCTCCATGATCGTCAAAGAATGGATGTTTCGTTATAAATACAAGCTGGGGAAAGAATTGAACAGCCCTTCACTGATTGCCAATGCATGGGAACACCGTTCGGATGTCTTTTCCTCCTTTTCCGCTTTGCTTGGTATCGGCGGAGCCATTCTGGGCGGCCGGCTGGATATTCCCTGGCTGCTGTACCTCGATCCGCTTGCCGGTATCTTCGTCTCGATCCTTGTCTTGAAAATGGCCTACAGCCTGCTGAAGGAATCGATTCACAACACGCTGGATCATGTGCTGCATGAAGATCAGACGCTTGGTTTGCGCAGGGCAATCGAGGCAGTCGAAGGGGTCATGAGAATTGACTCCCTGCGAGCTCGGGAGCACGGCCATTACCAAATCGTCGATGTGAAAATTGGCGTACATCCCCTTATCACGGTGGAAGAGGGGCACCGAATCGGAAAACAGGTAAAGCAAACGCTGATGAACCAGTTTTCCGATGTCCGCGATGTTTTTATCCATGTAAATCCGTATGATGAGACGAATGAAGCGCCGGTGACACGATTGCACGAATAAAGCGCTTTCGCCAGTTGTCAGTCTCCCTCCCTATCCTCTATAATGAATGAGGATTGGAGGAAGGCCTATGCTGAAAGCGAAAACACGCTGGCAACTGGCTGCGTACGATAATGAGCTGGCGGAGATGATCGCCCGGGAGTGCGGATTGGCGCCTTTAGTTGCCAAGCTGCTTGTGATTCGCGGGATTGATACCGTGCAGCGTGCGAAAGAATTCATGGATGCGGGGCCGGAGCTTTTTCACGATCCATATGCTTTGCACGGTATGAAAGAAAGTGTGAAGCGGATCCGTGAGGCGATCGAACGGCAAGAAATGATCTGTATATACGGCGATTACGATGCCGACGGTGTCAGCTCCACCTCTTTGATGGTGCAAGTCATGAGGAAGCTGGGAGCTGCTTTTGATACCTACATTCCCAACCGCTTTACAGAAGGATACGGGCTACATAAGGACGCTCTCTCTTCGTTGAAAGAGAGGGGCTTTACGCTGATCATCACGGTTGACACGGGAATCAGTGCGGTTGAGCAGGTTGCTTTTGCCAAGGAATTGGGGCTGGACGTCATTGTGACGGATCACCACGAACCTCCGGAGGTTATCCCGGAGGCATTTGCTGTGATCAATCCCAAACAGCCGGCATGCTCTTATCCGTTTGACATGCTGGCGGGAGTCGGGGTGGCGTTTAAACTCGCTCATGCCTTGCTGGATGAGCCGCCTCTCGATCTGGTTGATCTCGCCGCTCTGGGAACGATTGCCGACCTGGTTCCGCTGGTAGACGAGAACCGGATTTTGGCCAAATTAGGGCTGAAGAGGTTGAACCACACCCGCAATATTGGCCTGCAGGCGTTGATCAAGGTTTGCGGCTTGTCTGATACAGAGATGTTGACGGCCGGACATGTGGGATTTGCGCTCGGGCCGCGTCTCAATGCAGGCGGGCGTCTGGAAACCGCGGCCGTAGCCGTCAAGCTGTTGACCACGGAGGATATCCAGGAGGCAGAGGAGGCCGCACAGCAGCTCGACGATTTGAACTGTGAGCGGCAAGAGCTGGTTCAGACCATCACGGATGAAGCGATTCAGATGGTTCTGGAGGATTATCCTTTGGATGAAAACCGGGTGCTCGTTCTGGCGAAGGAAGGCTGGAATGTCGGCGTTGTCGGCATCGTCGCATCCCGTTTAGTCGAAAAATTTTATCGTCCCACGATCGTCCTGGGAATTGACCCTGAAAAGGGAACGGCTAAAGGCTCAGCCAGAAGCATCAACGGCTTTGACATGTATGAGGCATTAACGGCTTGCCGCGAGTGGCTTCCCCATTACGGCGGGCATACCATGGCAGCAGGGATGACTCTGCCTGTGGATAACCTTGAGCCTTTCCGCAAACAGCTAAATCAACTTGCCCATGAGTGGCTGACCGAGAAAGATTTTGTTCCGTTGACGAAAGTAGATGTCGCGATGGAATTGGCCGATGTCACTTTGCAGACCGCCGAGCAATTGGAGCAGCTTGCACCGTTTGGGATGGGGAATCCGACTCCTCTGGTGATGATACAAGACGTTGAGACGGCGGGTATGAGGACGATTGGACGTGATCAGACCCATCTGAAATGCTCGCTGGTAAAGGATGCGGGTCAAATCGATGCGATTGGCTTTAACTGGGCTCATATCGTCCCGGAGGTAACGCCAAAAGCTCGATATCAGGTGATTGGCGAGCTGTCAGTTAACGAATGGAATGGCAATCGAAAGCCGCAGTTAACCATACGCGATCTGACCATCCCGCATCGTCAGGTATACGACTGGAGAGGCTGCCGGGACAAAAGAGAGCGGTGGAGAAATCTCCAGGACTCAGGTGATGTGCTGACTATCCTGTTTCGCCAGGAAAGCTATGAGGAACTTCTGCCGATGGCTGCTTTGGCCGGTCTCGAGGACGGATTGCTGTCCCTCTCACAGGAGGATGTGAAAGCGGGCGACCTGAAACCTTCGCGCGTCATTTTGTACGATTTGCCCAGATCGCGAAGAGATCTGATGCAGGTGGTCACGTACCTGGAGAGCGCCGAGCGCATCTATTGCCTGTTTGGTGACCCTGATCTGGGACTGGAGCGGCTTTCCTGCCCCGGTAGAGAGCAGTTTAAACTGGTTTATCAATTTTTCATGCAGGTTCCCCTGGTGCAGCGCATTCATCTGGATGCCATGGCGCGCAGGTTGAAGCTGAAGCGGGATCTGTTGGAGGGCATGCTCGCCGTGCTCGCAGAGCTTGATTTTATCAAGGTGGAGGCGGATGCCTTCAGGCTGAATCCGGAAGCGGCTAAACAACCGCTGGAAGGCTCCCGCTTGTATATAGAATGGAGAGAAGAGAGTGAGCTGGCAACCGAACTTTTGCTTTCTTCATATGATTCTCTGGTAACTCATTTTCAGCAGCAGGTGGCAGCGGCCACCTCGTAGGAGGAATTGTTTCATGGATTTCAAATCGTATATTCGCGTCATTCCTGATTTTCCACAACCAGGTATTCGTTTCAAGGACATTACCACTTTGCTCAAAGACGGGCCGGCGTATAAAGCTGCGATCGAAGAGTTGACCACGTTTGCCAAAGAAGTGCAGGCCGATGTGATTGCAGGTCCCGAAGCGAGGGGATTCGTCGTCGGAGCACCGCTGTCGTATGCACTCGGCGTTGGCTTTATTCCGATTCGCAAATCTGGAAAATTGCCCTATGAATCGATTAAGGCGGAGTACAATCTGGAATACGGAAAAGATGCTCTCGCTGTCCATGTGGATGCGATTCAACCGGGACAGCGGGTTCTGATTGCAGACGATCTGCTTGCGACAGGGGGAACCATTACATCTACGATCAAACTGATTGAACAGCTTGGCGGGATCGTGGTAGGCGCTGCCTTCTTCATCGAGCTTTCCTACCTGGAAGGACGCCAAAAAATGGGCGATATTCCAGTCAAATCCCTCGTGGTATATTAATCATGCAAAAACGGGCGCAGATGCCCGTTTTTTTTGTTTGTGACGGAGGCTTCATACTTTCCCTGGAGAATCACCTTTACAATACAGGGGACTTACAAGATAATAGGATAAATAGACATCATTCATCATATCCTCCCTTACGCGTAGGAAAGGGAAGAAGCAGCAGCCTTAGGAAAGAAAGCATCAGTAACTCCGAGAAGGCTTCGGACGAAGCTTTTTTATGAGAGGATAAGGGAAGGAACTATGAGCACCGGCATTAATGAAGTACTCACAAAAGCAGGCAGTTACTTGTCCAAAGCGGATCTGGATCTGATCACGCGCGCTTACCAGTTGGCAGAGAAGGCACATGAAGGTCAGGTGCGGAAATCGGGCGTTCCCTACATCATGCATCCGATCGCCGTCGCGGGCATTTTGGCCGGTTTGCATATGGATGCGGTAACAATCGCTGCCGGTTTTTTACATGATGTGGTGGAAGATACCGAGATTTCGCTGGAAGATCTGCAAAGCGAGTTTGGCGGAGAAGTAGCTTTGTTGGTCGACGGCGTGACAAAGCTCGATAAAATCAAATACAAGTCGAAGGAAGAGCAGCTTGCCGAGAATCACCGCAAGATGCTGGTGGCCATGGCCCAGGATATCCGGGTAATCATGATCAAGCTGGCTGACCGTCTGCACAATATGCGGACCCTTCGCCATATGTCCGAGGAAAAGCAGCGGGAAATCTCCGACGAGACACTGGAGATTTTCGCACCGCTGGCACATCGCCTGGGGATTGCCTCTGTAAAATGGGAGCTGGAGGATACCTCACTGCGCTACCTTAATCCCCAGCAGTACTACCGCATCGTCAATCTCATGCAGAAAAAACGGACGGAGCGGGAAGCCTACATCAACGAAGCAGCCGACACGATCAAGGACAAGCTAAAAGAGCTGAACATCGAAGCGGAAATCTCCGGGCGACCCAAGCATATTTACAGCATCTATAAAAAGATGACCAGGCAAAACAAGCAGTTTAATGAAATCTACGATCTGCTGGCACTCCGCATTATCGTGAATGACATCCGCGATTGTTATGCCGTACTCGGGATTGTGCATACGTTGTGGAAGCCGATGCCTGGGAGATTCAAGGATTACATCGCAATGCCCAAGGCCAACATGTATCAGTCGCTTCATACGACGGTGATTGGGCCGAAAGGAGAGCCGTTGGAAGTGCAGATTCGGACGTGGGATATGCACCAGACAGCGGAGATCGGGATTGCTGCCCACTGGGCTTACAAAGAAGGCCGGAGCATCGTACAGGGATCGTTTGCGGAAAAGCTGGGAAACCTGCGGGAGATCATTCAGGGGGGCTCCGAAGAAGCGCCGAACGCGCAGGAGTTTATGGAGTCCCTGAAACAGGATCTCTTTTCCGATACGGTCTTTGTCTTTACCCCAAAAGGCGATGTCGTCGAGCTGCCAAAAGGCTCCGTGCCGCTTGATTTCGCATACCGGATACACTCGGCTGTCGGCAACCGGACCATCGGCGCTAAAGTAAACGGAAAGATTGTGCCGCTGGATTACGCGCTCAAAACAGGCGATATCGTAGAGATTTTGACCTCCAAGCATTCCTATGGTCCGAGCCAGGACTGGCTGAAGATCGCCAAATCGGCACATGCCCGCAATAAAATCAAGCAGTGGTTCAAAAAGGAAAAGCGTGAAGAAAATGTCGCCAAGGGTCAGCAGATGGTCGAATCGGAGATCAAATCCAGAGGCTTCGAAATCAAGGATGCGATGACCGAGACCAATCTGAAGGAAGCGGCTGCCCGCTTTAATTTCCAGGGACAAGAGGATATGTTCGCCGCCGTCGGTTATGGCGGGATAACGGCATCCCAGATTGTCACCCGGCTGATCGACAAACTGAAAAAAGAGCGGGAAGAGCTGAATCCGCCTCCGGTGCCTGAATTCAAGCCTTCGCCAACCCAGACCGTGGTGCGGAGTGAATCAGGTGTCAAAGTAAAAGGAGTAGACAATCTGCTCGTGCGCATTTCGCGTTGCTGTACGCCTGTCCCTGGTGACCAGATCATTGGATTTATCACCAGGGGCAGAGGGGTTTCAGTTCATCGGAAGGACTGCCCCAACGTCTTGACAGACGAATGCATGGAGCGATTGATCGACGTTGAGTGGGACACCGATTTCAAACATAATTACCATGTGGATATCGAGATCACGGGTCAGGATCGCAGCGGCCTGCTGAATGATGTTCTACAGGTAGTGGCAGAAACCAAAACCAATATTTCTGCTGTCAGCGGCAAAGCGGACAAAAATCGTGTCGCGACCATTCACATGACGATCTCCATCAGCAATATAGACCACCTGCAAAAAGTGGTCGAGCGTATCAAGCGAATCAAGGATATCTATTCCGTACGACGGATTTTAAGCACCTGATCGCAAGAGATCGGGTGTTCTTTTTTCTGATGAAGCAAGGAGGTTTGTTGCTGTGCGAGTGGTAGTCCAACGTGCCCGGGAAGCAAGCGTAACGGTGGCAGGTGAAGTAGTGGGAGAAATTGACCACGGTCTGGTCCTGCTTGTCGGGATGACTCATGAGGATACAGAAAAAAACGTGGAATTCGCTGCCGAGAAAATAGCCAATCTGCGAATTTTTGAAGACAGCGAGGAGAAAATGAATCTTTCTGTCCTGGATACGGGGGGGCAAATCCTGTCCGTTTCCCAGTTCACATTATACGGTGATTGCCGCAAAGGAAGACGGCCCAATTTCATGGCTGCCGCTCGTCCTGAGCATGCAGAGCCGCTCTATGAGCTGTTTAACGCCAAGCTGCGTGAAAAAGGCTTGCGCGTAGAAACGGGACGGTTTGGGGCGTCGATGGAGGTTCGGCTCTTAAATGATGGGCCGGTTACGCTGATTGTAGAGACTTAAAGAAATGGTCGACAAAACAAGGCGGGGTATCTATTGCAGCGAATTCGCATAAATTAGAATGTAGACAACGTCCCGCAGCTATATTGAAGCAAAAGGGTATCAGTGAACGGCAACTGATACTCTTTTTCATGCGAACGTTCGGATTTCAATTTTTGAAAATTCTTTCAAAATATATCATTTTCAACTTCTCTGTGATATAAATCTAATAGAAGTATATCCTTCAAATATATGGAAATGGGAAGGATAAGATGCTTTTGTGTGTGGGAAGAGGTTAAAGTCGAAATGGGGAGGTGTGTCCTGATACGGGCGCTGGAAGCGATGCTGCTGCTCGCCGTTACGGGAGCGAAGCCGTAAGAATGTTAGAATCGCCGAAGGAAATCATTTTTGAAGGAGAGCCTTATGCAGACATCAACTACATTTGAAGAACTCGTAAAAGAAAAATTTAGCGGATTATCTACAGCACAGAAAAAAGTAGCAGAACATGTGATCAGTCATCTGGAAAAGGCAGCCTTCAGTACAGCCGTACAGCTTGGCCGTGAAGTAGAGGTGAGTGAGACGACTGTGATCCGTTTGTCATACGCACTGGGATTCAGCAGCTTCTCCGAAATGCAAGACAGAATCCAGCAGCAGTTTCTGCAAAGCACCAGTCATTCTTATGCCAAAAACCTTCCAGAGAACACCACGACGTCTGAAGAAACGAATCCCTTTGCCCAGGTTTTTGAGAATGACATCTTTATTCTGCAGCAAACCTTGAAGCAGATGAACGTAGAGGATATCTGGAAAACGGCAGAGGCCATGATCAAAGCAGACCATGTCTTGGTAGTTGGCAACCGGGCATCTTTTTCCGCAGCCCACTGGTTTGCTTTTACGCTGGGCAACTTGCGAAAGAACGTTCATCTCTGTCCTTTTAGCGGCGACAACTATGAGAAGCTGTTCAATTTAGGGGAACAATCTGTGACACTGGCCATTTCGTTTCCCCGTTATTCCAAAGGAACCTTGCAAATTGCGGAAAGCGCCAAAAAGAGAGGGGCCACGCTGATTTCCGTTACAGATCGCGTTCTGTCCCCGGTTGGTCTGATCTCTGACATAACCCTGACAACAGAAGCCAAATTCGTTCTTCATACGGGCATTGATACGATGTCATCTGTCATCAGTCTGCTTCATGCTGTGATCCTGGGCGTTATGATGAAGGACCCGGATGGAGTGCGTGCTCGTCTGCATGGGCTGGAACAATTCTATGCCAATCACGATGTGTTCGTCGAATAACGAAAAGACTGCAGGAATCGAAGCAAATACATTTTTTCAGAGCAGCGGCTTTGAGCCGGCAACTCTGAAAGGGGGAGGATTCACATGACGCTTGTAATTGACGGTCATTTTGATCTTCTAATGGACGTTGCCATTCAGCGGCAACACGGCAGACGGAAAGTGATTGAGTCCTTGTATTTACCTCAGTTTCGTGACGGTGGAGTTGATTCCGTCGTCTCGGCGATCTTTGTTGACAGCGCTTTTTTGCCGGAAATGGGTCTGCGAAAGGCACTACAGCAAATTAGTGCCCTGTACGCAGAAATGGACGAATCCCCCGATAAAATTCTCGTCTGCAAAACGACAGATGACCTGATCAAGGCGAAGCAGGAGGGCAAGGTGGGGTTTGTCCTCTCGCTCGAAGGGGTAGAGCCGCTGTTTAACGATCTAAGCATGCTTCGTATTTTTTACGAGCTGGGTGTAAGGCTGATCGGACTTGTGTGGAGCAGGCGCAATTTTGCCGGGGATGGCAGCCACTTTTCTCCTGTCCGCGAGGGTCAAAAGGGCGGGATTACCGATTTTGGCATTCAGCTTGTTGAAGAAGCAGAAGCATTGGGGATGGTCGTCGATGTCAGCCACCTGAATGACGAGGGCTTCTGGGATGTTATGAAAATCGCGAAAAAGCCTGTGATTGCCTCCCATTCCAACTGTAGAGCTCTGGCAGCTTCGATGCGCAATCTGTCCAATGAACAGATAAGGGCTCTCGCAGAAAGAAATGGCGTGATCGGCATGAACGCGGTCAATTTCTTTGTATCCGAGAAAGATGAGGAGGCCGATCTGGAGCATCTTTTGGATCATGTGGATCATATCGTCAAGCTGGTAGGGCTGGAGCATGTCAGTCTCGGACTTGACATAACGGACGAGTTTTTGAAGTACGTCTCCCCGGAAAGTTTGGCGGCCTTTCCTCGCAAGCCTTTTGACGTCATCAAAGGACATGAACAAGTGCCGAATATTGCTATCGGCTTGATGAAGCGGGGATATAAAGACGATGCAATCGAGCGCATCATGGGCAACAATCTTCTACGAGTCTTTCGCGAGGTGTGGAGATAAAAAAAGATGATAAATAAAAAAGTCCCTCGTCCACTCTGAAGAGTAAGACGAGGGATCGGTTGGTCAACCGCCGTTGGTATTCAAAGAAGAGAAGTACTGAAGGATTCCTTTGAACAAACCCTCAGCAGCAAGCTCTTGCTGTTTTTCGGACCGGAGCTTGATTTCCTCATTGTAGTTGGAGAGGAAGCCGATCTCAGCCAGTATAGAGGTTACCGTGTTTTCCCGCAGTACGTAATAGTCCCCAAAACGGGCCTGCAAGTCTTTGTAGCTCGTCGCTTTTACAACCTCATTTTGCACAAGCGAGGCCAGTTTTCCTGAATTCCCCCGGTTGTAGTGGAAAATGATCGTTCCATTTGTGGCCGAATTGGGATGGGTGTTGTGGTGAATGCTGACAAAAATGTCGGCATTATTTTGTATCGCTACATCCACACGCTGTTGCAGGGTCAGCTTCCGGTCGTCACTTCGCGTCATGATGACTTTTGCCCCAGCAGCCTCCAGCTTGTGCCGCAGAATCATCCCAACCTGCAGGTTCACCGTTTTTTCCAGAGTGGAAAAGCTGGAACCGGTTGCTCCGTTGTCACTGCCCCCATGGCCCGGGTCTACGACAATCACTTTGCCGACCAGCTCATTTGACTTTACAATTGCCGGAACACCGACCGCAGAGACGAGCCACCCTGCTACATAACCGGTTGAACCGTCTGTGAAGGTGAGCTGGAACCAATCACCCTCGCGTTTGGCGATGGGGTATTTTTCACCTGGCTGCATCTGTTTGATGATTTCATGTTCAGTCCCGGGACCTGAACGTACGTTGGTATCGGGATTCACCACAGCGATGTGGGGTCCCGGCGGTGCTGGCATTTCGGGTTGTTTGACCGTGACCAGCCAGCCAGCGACCCAGCCCGTTTTTCCGTCTGGCGTCTGGACCTTGTACCAATCTGTCTGTTTTTCCAGGATATTCAATGTAGTACCGGCTTTCAACGTCCCCAGTACCGCACTGGCTGTATTTGACTCCGCACGAAGGTTCAAATCGTCTGTCTGAACGATAGCGGTCGGCTTTTCAGGCTGCGCCGGGGCAGCAGGCGATATCGGCGAATCGCCACTGTTGCCATGTCCATCGATGATATCCGGGGCAGGAGTGCCAGGATTATTGCCTGAAGATGGAGCTGAACCTGTTCCCGGCTGCGGGATCCATGCCTGGATGCCTTCGTAGGGAAATTGAATCCAGCCGTTTTGTTTGCTGGTCACGGTGATATTCATGCCGGAGTGAAGCTGACCGATGGCAGGCAAAGAAAGGTCCGGTGCCGGATAAACATATGGATTGTCTTCCAGTGTCAGTAAATTGCCGGCATTGCCAGCTTGTCCGGTAGCGGACGATCCCCCAGGTGCTGTCGGCACGGCTGGTGGTGTTGCTGAAGGCGGTGCAGCAGGTGTTCCAGTGGAGGGTGCCTGATGACCGGCAGCATTTCCAGCGTTGTGCTCCGTAACGAGCCATCCTGCTACCCAACCTTTTGTACTCGCCGATAATTGAATGGAAATCCATTCGCCATTACGCTCCAGCACCGTGAATTTGGTCCCGGGGTTGATGGTCTGAACCACCGGGAAGTTTTGACCAGGACCTGAGCGGACATTGAGATTATCTGTTTTGCTCTCAATTTGCGGCTTGGGAGCTTGCGCGGGGGTGGGTTGCGCTGCTGTTTTGGTAACCAGCCAGCCGGCGACCCAGCCTGTTTTGCCATTGGGCAGTTTTACGTTGATCCAATCCCCTTTTTCGGAAATCACGGGCAACACTGTATTGACAGGCAATGTCGTTACGACCTGATCCTGTGTGCTGGGACCGGATCGTACGTTCATATCGTCTACTTTTACTTGAACAGAGCCGGCAGCCCAAACGGTTGCAGCCGGAATGCTGAAGGCAAATGCCACAGCAAGGAGTGTCCGCAGGAGCTGTTTACGAAAAATCACGAGATGACACCCTTTCCACCTTGTATTGATCACACGTTGAGTTTACATGAAATTACCAAAAGTCTTCTTTCGCCTTCGCTCTCTCATTTTCCTGCATCTTCCGACAAACTTCTTTTTTATTTTCCAATTTTTTAGCGTTTCCCGATCTCTGTCCCAATAAGCCTCCCTTATTCTTTCGTGATCAGCGGGTCATACTAGAGAACAGCGTGATCGAAAAAGGAGGAGAACGGGTGCGACAATCCAGAAAGGAAGCATTTGCTCAGGAAACAAACAGACGACTGTTTTCCGTTGATTTTCATGATTTTCTGGAGAAGGAAGCGACATTAAATGACGTGGAGATGTCAAGGGAGTTTCACATCAGCGTGAGAGATGTTCAGGAGCTGAGAAAAAGGATTCGCCGATAAGTTCAGCCTGCAGGTTCAGCTCGCAAGGTTTCGCCTCAGGTTCTGCCTTGTTGACCCTGCCACTTCGGTCAGATAAGATGAAAGGGCAAACGTAAAAAGCAGGTGAACCCATGATTCAGGTGAAAAGTCAAGGACATCAATTTGAGCGGGAAATCGGTTTGATTCTCGCCTTGTTTTATGAAGAGCCACAGATTGCCTACGTATCCGAGTGGAAAGCGGCAGAGGGCCTGTGCATCAGTCTCGTCCTGGAGGAGCGTGAAAGCGGTGTTTACGCGCGGGGAGAGCTTCTGACAGGGGAGAGACGCATCCAGAAGGAGACGGAGCGTATCTATACCGTTTTTGAGGAAAAGGAGCAACGAAAGGTTGCCAAGCGGGCCGTCAGCTATGTTTTGTTGCTGCTTCTCGAAGAGCTGACCGGGATGGAGCAGGGCTGGGGAGTATTGACCGGCATCCGCCCCACCAAGCTGATGCACCAGCTTCTGTCTTCAGGAGAACCTCGGGAAGCGGTTCATCGCCGCCTCCAGCAGGATTACATGGTGCGCCCCTATAAAATTGAATTGCTTCAGCAAATCATCGACAGACAACTGCGTGTGGTTCCCGATTTCTATGAAATTGATCGGGAGCTCTCCGTTTATATCGGCATCCCTTTTTGTCCGACCAAATGCGCGTATTGCACCTTTCCGGCGTACGCCATCCGCAGCCATACGGCATCAGTGAACCCCTTTCTGGAGGGGCTTCATTATGAAATCGAACGCCTGGGCGAGTGGTTGACGGAGCGGGATATGCGGATCACTTCGATCTACTTTGGCGGGGGAACGCCCACCAGTATCACCGCTGACGATATGGATCAGTTGTTTCAAACCATGAACCGCACCTTTCCGCATATGGATCGTGTTCGTGAACTGACTGTGGAGGCTGGCAGACCCGACACCATCACCCCGGAAAAACTGGATGTGATGAAACGCTGGGAAGTGGACCGGATCAGCATCAATCCACAATCCTTTACTCAGGAAACGCTGCAGGCCATCGGACGTCATCACACGGTGGAGGAAACAATTGAAAAATATCACCTGGCAATGGAGATGGGTCTGACCAATATCAATATGGACTTGATCATCGGATTGCCAAACGAAGGGATGCGCGAATGGGAGCACAGCCTGCGGGAAGTGGAAAAGCTGATGCCGGCTTCCCTGACAGTTCATACCCTCTCGTTCAAGCGCGCTTCCGAGATGACGCAAAATAAGGAGCGCTATCAGGTGGCGAGCAGGGAAGAGGTCAGTCAGATGATGGAACTGGCGACAACGTGGACCCGGGCCCATGGCTATGATCCCTATTACCTCTACCGCCAGAAAAATATCCTGGGCAACTTGGAAAATGTGGGCTACGCACGAACCGGACAGGAAAGCATCTACAACATCATGATTATGGAGGAGGCGCAGACGATTTTGGGGCTGGGCTGCGGTGCTGTCTCCAAGCTGATGGCACCCGGAAGCGGCAAGCTTACCCGCTGGCCAAATCCAAAAGACCCGCGGACGTACAACGAGACCTACCGTAAGCTGACAGAGGAGAAGATTCGCGATCTGGATCAGGTGTACGGGTTTGCAGCACAGGAATCGAGCGGGGCACGCGTGTAACCTGATTTTTTCGATGAAAAAAGTTTTACCGAGGGCCTGTTGACGCGTGTATCTTCGTTTGTTATGATTTGCATTAAGATTTTACGTGAGCTTTTGAATCAATCATTGATCTGATGACGGGAACAAGTAACCAGGAAACGGATAGTCAGAGAGGAATTGCCGCGGCTGAGAGCATTTCCCTAACACGACTTGGCGAATGACATCCCTGAAGACCGCAGTGAACGACTGTTTGATTGGAAAACAAGTCTAGTAACTGGCAGGCGTATGCTGGCGTTAACAGCGAATAAGTGGGATTCTTCCTTGCGAGGGAGATCCAATCAGGGTGGCACCACGGGAGCAAAACCAATCTCTCGTCCCTGACATGTTGCAATCAACTACATGTCAGGAGGCGAGAGATTTTTTGTTTTGAAAAGAGGATTTGACAGGATACGAAGATGGAGGGGTAAGTCAGATGGCAAAGATTCAGATTCCTCGCGGTACGCAGGATATCATGCCGGGCACAGTCGAGCTGTGGCACTATATCGAGGCCAAAGCTCGCGACCTGTGTCGCAGGTTCAATTACCAGGAGATCCGCACGCCGCTTTTTGAGAACACAGAGCTGTTCCAGCGCGGAGTGGGAGAGACGACGGATATCGTCGAAAAGGAAATGTACAGCGTGTCCAATCCTCGCAGCGATGATACGCTGACCCTGCGGCCGGAAGGAACGGCGGGCGTTGTGCGGTCCTACGTGGAGAACAAGCTGTACGGCTCTCCCAACCAGCCGGTCAAGATGTATTACCTGGGTCCCATGTTCCGGCATGAGCGTCCGCAGGCTGGCCGGTATCGCCAATTTGTGCAATTTGGCGCGGAAGCAATCGGCTCCAGTGATCCGGCGATCGATGCAGAAGTGATCTCACTGGCCATGCGCTTGTACGAGGAGCTGGGATTGAGCGGTCTCAGCGTAGAGCTTAACAGCGTCGGGACGATTGAAGACCGGGCCAATCACCGCCACCACCTGCTGGCTCATTTAAACGGGGTGCGTGACCAGCTCTGTCCGGATTGTCAGTCCCGGATTGACCGCAACCCGCTTCGGGTGCTGGATTGCAAAAACGAGACCTGCCAGTCTTTGACCAAAGACGCTCCTTCGATCTTGGAGTACTTGAGCGAAGAGTCGGCGGCCCATTTTGAAGCAGTCAAAGCGTATCTGACAGCACTGGGTATCCGCTACACTGTAAATCCGCGCATGGTACGCGGGCTTGACTACTACACGCAGACTGCCTTTGAAATCAAGATGGCGGAGATCGGCGCTGTGGAAACGCTTTGCGGCGGCGGCCGATACAACGGGCTGGTGGCTGAGCTGGGCGGCGACGACATGCCGGGAATCGGTTTTGCGCTGAGCATTGAACGGCTTTTGCTCGCTTTGGAAAAGCAGGGCATCAACCTGCCGGTAGCGATTGGAGTGGACTGTTTCGTCGCGATCCAGACTCCGGAGGCGAAAACCACCGCGTTTAGACTCGTCGATCGTCTGCGCAGTGCAGGCGTAGCGGCGGAGCTCGATTATCTCGACCGCAAGATGAAGGCTCAACTGAAGCAGGCAGACCGCCTTTCGGCAAGGTTTACGGTGATTATTGGCGAGTCGGAATTGGCGAACGGCAGTGCGGTCCTGAAAGAGATGGCCACTGGTGAGCAGCAGGAATACAAGCTGGAAGAGCTGCCGGGTGAGCTGGTTAAACGTTTGAAATCGTAATCTCCAAATTTACACCTATAAATAGAAAATGAGTGGAGGAAATCACAATGAGTTGGCAATATCGCACTGTACAATGCGGAGAGGTTGGCAAAGAACACGTAGGACAGGAAATCGTGTTAAACGGGTGGGTGCAAAAGCGCCGTGACCTCGGGGGCGTGATCTTCATCGACTTCCGGGACAGAACAGGTATTGTGCAGATTGTTTTCAATCCGGAGCATGACAAGGCCGCTTGGGAAATCGCTGACAAAGTGCGCAGCGAGTACGTTCTCGCAGTCAAAGGTAACGTCGTGGAGCGCTCTCCCGAAGCTGTCAATCCGAAGCTGAAAACTGGCGAAGTAGAGGTGCTGGTCAGCGAAATCCTGATCTTGAACGATGCCAAAACACCGCCGTTCCAGATTGAGGATGAAATCGACGTAGATGAGCAGGTACGCCTGAAGTATCGCTACCTCGACCTGCGCCGTCCCGAGATGCAGCGTTCGCTGATGCTGCGCAGCAAGGCGGCGAAAGCATTCCGTGATTTCCTTGATGAGCGTGCTTTCGTAGAAGTAGAAACGCCGATGCTGACGAAAAGCACGCCGGAGGGTGCGCGTGAATACATGGTTCCTTCCCGTGTGCATCCAGGAGATTTTTACGTGCTCCCGCAGTCCCCTCAGCTCTTCAAACAATTGCTGATGGTCTCTGGCCTGGAGCGCTACTATCAAATCGCTCGCTGCTTCCGTGACGAGGACTTGCGTGCTGACCGTCAACCTGAGTTTACCCAGGTGGACATCGAAACCTCTTTCCTTTCCATGGAGCAATTGCTGCCAATGATGGAAGAGATGATCGCTCATGTGTTTAAAGCCACAATCGGCGTAGATGTGCCAACTCCGTTCCCGCGTCTCACCTATGCAGAAGCGATGAACCGCTATGGCTCTGACAAACCGGATGTTCGCTTTGGCATGGAGCTGACCGATGTGTCGGATCTGGTGGCAAACAGTGATTTTAAAGTATTTGCCAGCGTGGTAGCTGGAGGCGGTCAGGTCAAAGCGATCAACGCCAAAGGCTGCGGCCATTATTCCCGCAAAGAAGCCGATGACCTCGGCAAGTTCGCTTCCCGTTACGGTGCCAAAGGGTTGGCCTGGATCGGCTTTAAAGACGGCGAAGTAAAAGGCCCGATCGCCAAGTTCTTTACGGATGAGGAATTCAGCGCTATCAAGGAGCGTCTCGCTGTCGAAGATGGTGACCTGATCCTGTTCGTTGCTGACAAGCCGAAGGTGGTTGCCGATGCGTTGGGTGCGCTGCGCTCCAAGCTGGGAGCAGAGCTGGGCTTGATCGACCACAGCCAGTTTGCCTTCCTCTGGGTCGTAGACTTCCCGCTGGTAGAGTGGGACGAGGAGACCAAGCGCTATGTGGCGCTGCACCATCCGTTCACCCGTCCAAAAGACGAGGATATGCACCTGTTGGAAACAGACCCGGGACAGGTTCGCGCCCAAGCGTACGACATGGTGTTAAACGGTTACGAGCTTGGCGGAGGTTCCATGCGGATTTACAAACGCGATGTACAGGAAAAAATGTTCCGTACGCTGGGTCTCACGGAAGAAGAAGCAAAGCAAAAATTTGGCTTCCTTTTGGATGCCTTCGACTATGGAACGCCTCCGCACGGCGGCATCGCCCTTGGTCTCGACCGTTTGATCATGCTGCTGGCGGGACGAAACAATCTGCGTGAAGTAATTGCCTTCCCGAAAACGGCAAGCGCAAGCGACCTGATGGTAAATTCACCAGGACCAGTAGATGCGAAACAGCTCGCTGAACTGCATATCACCACGACCGTAAAAGAAGAAGAATAAGGCAGGCTTGCATAGTCGCATTAGCGTCTGTTACATTGGTAATACTGATAAATAGCCCTGCGATGTACGTGACTTCCGATAGTTTTGAGCCACAAAGTCTTTTTAGGGAGTTTTTCGTCCGCAACCGAGAGGACATGCCTCCACAGAGTGGAAGTCTGATACGGTTAGGCAAGACACCCACCTGCGATATGCAGGTTCAAAACTGTAGGAGCAGCACGGCATTTTGGGGCTCCTTTTATGTCTGACATTCCCACTTTTCCGATTGCTTATGAAATGGGAACGTCCTTGTGCAAATACTGACATGCCAGATTAGAAAGGTTGACGATGAATGCTTCACCAATTTTCCAGATGTGAATTGGCCTTCGGTCCCGAAGGTTTGGAAAAAATGAAAAACAGCACTGTCGCTGTGCTTGGCATTGGAGGTGTCGGCTCCTTCACTGTTGAAGCTCTGGCCCGCACCGGAGTAGGCAGGCTGGTGCTGGTCGACAAGGATGTTGTCGATATTACCAATATCAATCGGCAGATTCATGCCACTCTCCATACGGTTGGACAGAAAAAAGCGGATCTGATGAAGGAGAGGATTGCAGCGATCAATCCTGCCTGTGAGGTTGTGACCCTGAATATGTTTTACAACGAGGAAACAGCCGATGAGCTTTTCTCCCATCAATTTGACTATATTGTCGATGCGATGGATACCATGTCCGCCAAGCTACACGTGATCACCGAGGCGAAACGGCGCAATATCCCGATCATCTCCAGCATGGGTGCCGCCAATAAGATGGACCCGACCCGGTTCGAGGTGGCAGATATTTCTCAGACCAGCTATGATCCAATAGCCAAAGTCATCCGGCGTGAATTGCGCAAACGCGGAATCCACAAAGGTGTCAAAGTGGTCTATTCCCGGGAGATTCCCGTTACGATTCGGACAGATGTCCGGGAAAAAATCGTCACCAATCCGGATTCACCGATCAGCAAAGTAAGGCAGCCCCCAGCGAGTAATGCATTTGTGCCCTCGGTGGCCGGTTTAATTTTGGCTAGCGTGGTCGTCCGAGATTTGGTCGACTGGCAGCCAGTCAAAGGATAGAGCGCCATGGATTTATTTTCATTTGCACATGAAAGCCAGGACAAAGGAAAGTCGAAGCCGCTGGCAGCACGAATGCGGCCGCAGACCATACAGGATGTGATCGGCCAGGAGCATATCCTGGGTCCGGGCAAGCTGCTGCGCCGAGCCATTGAGGCTGACCAGGTGTCCTCTTTGATTTTTTACGGACCGCCCGGAACGGGGAAAACAACGCTGGCAAAGGTGATCGCTCGTACCACCCGAACGCATTTTGCCGAACTGAATGCGGTTACAGCAGGTGTGGCGGATATCCGCAGGGTTGTGGATGAATCAAAAGAGCGCTTGGTTATGGGCGGGCAGCGCACCACGCTGTTTGTCGATGAGATCCACCGATTCAACAAGGCACAGCAGGACGCCCTGCTTCCGTATGTAGAAGAAGGCACGATTACACTGATTGGAGCGACGACAGAGAATCCGTTTTTTGAGGTGAATCCGGCGCTGTTGTCTCGTTCCCAAATCTTCTCGCTGCAGCCGCTGTCGCATGAGCATCTGCGCCAAGTGATGCAGCGTGCGCTGACAGATGAGGAAAACGGGCTGGCAGAACTGTACGTCGAGGTGACGCCGGAAGCGAGCGAGCATCTGATCCAGTATGCCGAAGGAGATGCGCGCCGCATGCTCAATGCGTTGGAGCTGGCAGCCACCACCACGCCCCCGGGGATGGATGGTCGGATCGTCATCACGCTGGATGTAGCTGTGGAGTCGATCCAGCGCCGCGCTGTTCGCTATGATAAAAGCGGCGACAATCACTACGACACGATTTCAGCTTTTATCAAATCGATTCGCGGCTCTGACCCGGATGCTGCTCTCTACTGGCTGGCGCGGATGATCGATGCCGGTGAGGACCCCCGGTTTATCGCGCGGAGGCTGATTATCTCCGCTTCGGAAGACATCGGGAATGCCGATCCGCAGGCGATTACCGTAGCCGTCTCCTGTTTTCAGTCCCTGGAGTTGGTGGGAATGCCGGAAGGACGGATACCGCTGGCGCAAGCGACCACCTATCTGGCCACCGCACCGAAAAGCAATGCCGCATACAACGGAATCAACCAGGCATTGGACACCATTCGCTCAGAAGGGCATAAGCCCGTCCCCATTCACCTTCGTGATGCCGCCTACAAAGGGGCCTCGCGTCTCGGACATGGAAAAGGGTATCTGTACCCGCATAACTACCCGGGCGGTTATGTCCCGCAGCAGTATCTGCCGGATGAAGTAAACACGATCTTTTATCAACCCAAACCGATTGGCTACGAGCAGGAGATTACACGCCTGCAGCAGGAAAGAAGAGAGCTGGCCAAAAGGCTGGGGAGCCATAGGTCCGGTGAAAATTGACTCCCCCGATCAGGGGGAGGAAGAATCAAGTCCGTATGTCTCCGCCCGGTTTGTTGGGCAAATCTCCGTTTTCATTCGGCTGTTTGCTTTGTTCAGGCGCACCATACCGCGCTTTGTGGGCAATCGTACCGGCCGGTTGATCATACAGCGTCTCGGATGGATGATTGCGTCCTCTCTCCGAGCGTTTGTTCGTTGCCATCGTGCATTCACCCCCCTGGAAGCTAGTTTGTCCCCGACGAGCAGAGTCATGTACCAGGATGGACGGGGAAATCGATTTTTTGGGGAATACTGCAGTAGAGGAGAGTTGTAACGTGAAAATTTCTACGAAAGGACGATACGGGCTCACGATTATGATGGAGCTGGCGAACCGTTTTGGGGAAGGCCCTGTCTCCTTGAGAAGTATCGCCGAACGCCATGAGCTGTCTGAACACTATCTGGAGCAATTGGTCGCTCCTTTGCGCAATGCCGGACTGGTAAAAAGCATTCGCGGAGCCTACGGCGGCTATGTGCTCGCCAAACAACCGGAAGAAATCTCGGCTGGTGATATCATTCGCGTACTGGAGGGGCCGATCAGCCCTGTGGAATTTGCCGAGGAGGAGGACCCGGCCAAGCGCTATCTCTGGCTGCGCATTCGCGACAGCATTTCCTCTGTACTTGATTCCACGTCTTTGCAGGATTTGATCAGCTTTAAGGATGACGGCCATTCTGACGGCTACATGTTTTATATATAGAAGGTGACATTTGTGCGAGAGAGTATTTATCTGGATCATGCGGCCACGACACCCGTTCACCCGCGTGTAGTCGAAGCGATGTATCCTTACTTAACCCAGGTTTACGGCAATCCTTCCAGTGTGCACAGCTTTGGACGTGAGTCGCGGCAGGCTTTGGAAAAAGCCAGGGATCAAATCGCTGGACTGATCGAGGCTAATCCACAGGAGCTGGTCTTTACCAGCGGGGGGACCGAAGCAGACAATATGGCGATCATTGGCGGGGCACTCGCACAGCGTGAGCGCGGCCGTCATATCATCACCTCCAGCATCGAGCATCATGCCGTACTTCATGCCTGTGAGTATCTGGAGAAGAACGGTTTTGAAGTAACGTACCTGCCTGCTGACAAAACCGGCATGGTCCGTGTGGAAGACTTGAAGCATGCAGTCCGGTCAGATACGATCTTGGTCTCCATCATGTATGGAAACAACGAGGTGGGCACGATCCAGCCGATTGAAGAGATGGGAAGATTCCTGCAGGAGCGCGGGATTGTCTTTCACACGGATGCAGTCCAGACCCTGGGGGTTTTGCCGATCAGCGTCAAAGAGCTTCCGGTTGATATGCTGTCCATCTCTGCCCATAAGATCAATGGGCCAAAAGGAGTAGGAGCCCTTTACCTGGGGAAAAAAGTTCCTTTCACGCCACACCTGCACGGAGGCTCTCAGGAGCGTAAACGCCGGGCAGGAACGGAAAACCTGGCCAGCATCATCGGTTTTGCAGAAGCGGCGTCGATCGCGCAAGAAGAAATGCCAGAACGCATTGCGAAATATCAGCAAATGCGGCAGACCATGCTCTCCTGCTTTGATGAGGCGGGCATTCCCTATCAGGTAAACGGTCATTCCGAGAAGTATTTGCCTCATATTCTCAATGTCAGTTTTCCCGATGTAAAGACGGAAACAATGCTGATGAACCTCGATCTCGAGGGGATAGCAGCGGCCAGTGGTTCCGCGTGTACGTCGGGATCGCTGGAGCTTTCGCATGTACTGAAGGCGATGTGCCTGGACGAACCGGTGGCCCAGTCGGCGATCCGGTTCAGCTTTGGAATCACCAACACCGTTGAGGAAGCGGAGCGGGCTGCCCGGAAGGTGGTCGAGATTGTTCATCGGCTGAAACGATAACCACAAGCCGACGTGTCTCAACCGAAGCCCAGAACAGTACAGAAGACAAAAACCAACGGCGTGTGCCCGTTGGTTTTTTGCTTGATCGGTTTTCTTATCGTACAGAACAAAGAACAACCAGACCGATGCCGGCGGTGTACATCAGCGCTTCCCGTATCTTCCCTCGCTGCCTGTGCAGGACAAAAAGCAGCGCGGTTTCTCCAAGCAGAGTCAGAAGCCATCCCAGAAGATAGACGAGGAGAGTAGAGATGCTACTGACCATGACGGAAAACAGTCCAAGTGCAATCAGCCAGTAGGTCTTGCCAAGTTTGCCAAGCAAATACTTGATGAGCGCCCCGACGGAGCAGCCTCGACGCAGCATCCGCCAAGAAACGGGGAGGGCGAGCAAGACGACAAAGTACAGCAATCCCTCACCGAACACATGAAACAGTGACGCGCCAAACAATTTTGTAAAGCTGATACCGCTCCATTCCGTTGGCTCCCATTCCTCAAAAGCTTGCTCAATCGCTTGCCGCCCCGCCTCCGATAAGTCCGGAACTGAGAGAATCTCCTCCTTATTCCGGAAAAATCCGACACTGTCCCTCTGACGGATGATGCTTTCGGCTTCGCTGCTAGAGAGCCCGGGAATCATCATCAGGTCGTAAACATCCGCTGCGTTGATCGAAAACGAATAGGCGGGAAAAGTGTTCCCCTTAAATTGATCGAAGGCGAAAAAAGGATAATCGACGTCGCGGGCCGTCAGCCAGATTTCCGGACCGATTCGGCTGGCGATGTCGGGACCTGTCACGTCTCCTGTCGCTTCCCGGAACAACTCGGTAATCCGCTGCTTTTCACCGGGGAACTCCTTTCCATACCCTTCCAGAAAATCGAGCATTTGTCCTTTTTCGCTTTTGCTTGGGTTCACGTGCTTGTGCAGGACGGCGAATATTTTCAAGTACTGATTTTGCAGAGGCGAAAACATATCTTCGGGAGGAGCTGGCAGCGGCTGTTTTTCCCGGAGAAAGTCGCGGTAAAATTCGGCCGATAGATACTCTTCCTTCAATTCACTGTCCAACAGCCGGGTAAAAAAGCCTGAAATGACACCCTCTGTTGAAATCATCCTGGCGGGGGAGCGAAGTGCCGTTTTGTCAAAATGGATGCCCGTATTCCGATATAACAGGGAATCTGCCGGGGACATTCCGGGGCGGACGACAGGGGGATGGAGAAGCTCTCCGGTGTCTACTCCGTGATGCCTTCGCGTGTTTTCCAGCTGCTGATACCAAAAGGGCAAAGAGGCACGGTAAAAATCCAGCCGAAAAAGCCAGTCGTAATCCCGGTCGTAGCCGGCGATTTTTTTTCGGGTCATGTCGAGCATCCGCTGTTCGCTTTCGTCCATCAGACGTCTGCGTCCTTCGTCCGGATCATAGCGTCTGGCGATCTTCTCAAAGTGCTCGGCAAATCCTTCATTAAAAGCGGTAGCATAGTCGGTCACGGTACCTGAGTAATGCATGGTGACTGACTTCGAACGTGGCTCCGCCTGGGATAGCATGTGGTAAATCAGATGCCCCATTTCGTGGGGATAAATTTGTGTCGTCGCTCCGAGCTGCTCTTCCGCCCCCGGCGATTTTTTCATGAGATCGATGTAGGGCACGTCCGTTTTGTCGATCAAACTGCCGTTTTCCCGTAGGTAAAATCCCTTCCTGGCGAATCCGCCAATACGATCAGACAGAAGCAAATACGCCGGCTCGAATTGGTGCGAACTCTTTTGGTTTTTCAGATAGTTTTGCGCGAGATGGTAGAGCTTTACGGATTCCCGCATGAACGAACCTCGATACAACGCCTCTGTCTCCGCTTTGTCAGTGGCATCGTCCGGAAAAGCTTCGGCGACCGGGTATCTATCTACATACTCCCCGGATACGGATTGCAAAATGAGTTGACTGTCGCTCTCCGCTGGCATCACGTATCGCTCAAACAGGTCTCCATTCGGCGCAGCCCGGGCAGGCTTTACCAGGGAGCAGGCCATCAGCAGTACCAGGGGCAACATCAAAAAAGAACGCAGGCCTTTCATCTGTCCCCCTCCCTTTTGCTGCCGGCAGATAGCAACCGTCTCGAGCCTGTTCCCTGAGGCCAGCCTCGTTCAATAGCCAGTGCGCTCAGCAAACCTAGTACGCCAGCACATAGAAAGAAAACCATCACCGACAAGCCAGCGTGCCTTTCAACCAAGCCGGACAACTCCAAAGCGGCATGGATCGGCGAGAAAACAGCCATTCCTGTCGAAAACACCGGGGAATACGGTTCTGTCATTTTGGACAAGATGCTCGGCAGCAGCAGGAGAAGAAAGGCTGTTTCATAGGCACCAAGCCGCCTATGGCTGATCGAGCCTGCCAAGAAACCGATCGAAAACACTAGCTGTAGAAGGCCGCCAGCCAAAAGAAACCAGCAGACAGCACCCGTCAACGAATAATAAGCAGGCAAGAAGAGCGGCATCACCGTAAAAAACAGGATATGGACAAACGCAATTCCTTGAATGACGGCGGTGCCGGCAAGGTATTTCGCCAGTGCAATCTCGCTTTTGCTGACTGGAAGCGAGGCGAGAAAAAGATTTGATTGATCGGCGCGATCATTGGCGAATACCCGGACTCCGAGAATCAGCGCGAGTACGATCCCCAGATAGACAAATGTCGAGCCTTCTCCACGGGTAAAAATGTTCTCCGCGTGCAGTGACCAATCTCCCCATGGCCGGCTCCTGTTCGGCCTGTCGAGCCAGTACAGAAGCGAGCCAAAGAGCGGAGTCAGGCCCATCAGGCAAAACGATAGGACAGCCATCCAACGCAATTGTACACATTCTTTTTCAAATAGCGCTTTCACTGCATGCAGCCGTATCAAACGAGTATCCCTCCTTGGATGCGGTGTAAATAAACAATTCCTCCAGACTGGCGGGCAGAATATCCAGATGGGAGGGAGCAAGCAGGCGGATCCGCTCCGTCGTTTCGTCAACATGGTCCCTTATGAATAGGGAATACATGCTGCCCTGCTGTTTGACATGCAAGACGCCCGGAAGCTCCCTAATTTCTTTGGGAAGTCCGTCCGGAAGCACGGCCTGAATGCAGCGGGAAGTTCGCTTCAGCTCATCGACGGAAGCGTGAAACAGAAGCCGTCCCTCCAGAAGCATTCCGACGTTGTCTGCCATCCGTTCGGCTTCCTCGGGGTGATGCGTCGTGAATAGAACAGTAGTCTCGCGTTCCGCAACCACATCCATAATCAACCGGAAAAAAGACTGTCGATGGACAGGGTCAAGCCCGCTTGTGGGTTCATCGAGAAGAAGCACTCTAGGCCTGGCGGAGAGCGCAATCACGAGAGAAAGCTGGACCTTCATCCCTTTGGATAGCTGGCGGATTGGCAACTCGGAGGCAAGGCCAAAAAGTTCCTGCAAGTGCCGGCACAAACGCTCGTCCCAGAGCGGGTAGAGGGCAGCGCACAAACGCAGCAGCTCTTTGACGCGCAGATTCGGAAAGGCCGGCGCTGTCATGAAGCCGACCTCGCTACGCACCAAGCCGGACTTTTCGTCCGCGTTCTTTTCGAAAATAAGGCTTTTTCCCGCGGTCGGTTTGGCTAACCCGAGCAGCGTGTGGATGAGTGTGGTCTTGCCGGCGCCATTTGGCCCGATCAAGGCGCACACGGTACCGGGGGGGACAGAGAAGGTCACGTTACACAAAACGGGCCGGTTTCCGATCTGCTTGGTGAGTCCGATCACTTCGATTGCGTTCACGGTGATTCTCCTTTCTTTTCGTACCATTCCCGGGCCATGGAGTGAAGCATGGCGAGCAGCTCTTCTTCTCCGAGCTGCAAATAGTGCGCCTCCACGAGAATTTTTTCCATTAGCCCTTCAATAGAGCGCTGCTTCATTTCGTCTCCGACACCGGAGGAGAGAGCGGCAGCAAAGGTTCCGCGCCCTCTTATCGTTTCGATAATGCCCTCTCGTTCCAGTTCTTGATAGGCCTTTGCGATCGTATTCGGGTTGATGGCAATTCTTCCGGCCAGTTCCCTGACCGACGGCAGCTTCTCCCCCGGTGCGATCAGTCCTTTGGCGACCGCCTCTTTGATCTGCTGAATGATTTGCTGATAGATCGGTAAATCTGAGCGAGGATCAATCCGAGGCCACAAGGTATTCACCTCCGTACAGGATGGTGTACTATGTGTACTAGTTTATGTAGTACACTATGAGCATAACAATTTTTGCCAGGTTGTCAATACCCGGAAAATGGTCTCATAGATTTTCTTTTTCACTAAATTGTGGATAGATTGGGAACGAATAAACATGTAGAATAGGGCAATAGAACTACTTTTTGTAAGTGGTTTTTATCAGATGATGACGTAGGCAGTGTTTGAACCCAAGGACAAAGGAGATCAGTCATGAACACCAAATCTATCTCGATTCGCTACAAGCTGGTAATTACCATGCTGGCGATCACGGTAATTCCGTTGATGATAGCAGGTTATATGCAATTCCAGCAGGCCTCGGATGCCGTCTATCGATTAACGGTTTCCGACTTGCAATACATTACGAAAATAAAGGCGGAGGAATTGTCCCCCTATACGAAGAGCTTGTCTCCTGGTCTAGACGAACGTCAGAAAATTGACGCGATAATAAAAGATGTCGCCGAGAGCTATTACAAGCCAAATGGAATGATTGGGTATGCTTATATTATGGACCATAACGGAACGGCGCTGTTTCATCCCGACCCTGAAGTGAACGAGACTTCTCTCGCCCAGTACGACTTTGCCCAGATCATGCTCAGGGAAAAAAACGGCTGGCTGGAGTACGAGTTTCAGGGAAAGGACAAGCTGACTGCTTACGAGGAGCTTCCCAACGGTTGGCTGCTTGCCATCGGAAGCTATCGGGATGATCTGCTGCAGCCGATCGAAGCGAGCCGGCTGATGATGTTTACCATCAGTCTCGTCAGCGCAGCTTGCGCACTCGCGATAGGCATTTTCATCGTAACCAAGCTGCTCCGGCCGCTTGGGGAGCTGGTCGAAGCGATGAGACTGGCCGAGACAGGCAACCTGACCCCGCGAGTACGCGTCCGCTCCAAAGATGAGATCGGCGAGCTGTCGCGCATTTACAACGAGATGATGGATGTGTTTTCCCGCATGCTCAAAGAAGTGCAGCTGGTGTCCGGGCAGGTCGCCTCGTCATCGGAAGAGTTGACGGCCAGTACGGCGGAGAGTGCCCGTGCTTCCGAACAAATCGCAGCAGCTTCTTCGGAAATTGCGGCTTCGTCCGACCAGCAAAAGGCTGAGGTAGTCGAGACGACACGTTCCTTGCACCAGATCGGCCAGGATGTAAACCGCATTGCAGAGGCGACCAGGCATGTCAGTGACGACGCGGATAAGGCTCATCTGCTCGCAACGGACGGAGAAGCGAAGATGAACGAGCTGGATCTTGAAATGGAACAAATTGCTGCAAATGTCTTCCAGACGGAGGAAGTCGTCCGCTCCCTCGGCGTCCAGTCGGAGCAGATCATGGGCATTATTACGGCGATAAAGGACATTTCAGAGCAGACCAATCTGCTTGCGCTCAACGCCGCGATCGAAGCGGCACGGGCCGGAGAGCAGGGGCGCGGCTTTGCGGTCGTCGCCGATGAAGTTCGAAAGCTTGCGGAACAATCAAGCCAGTCCACAGAGAAAATCGCTGATCTCATCCACCGTGTCCGCGGGGACATCCAGGCGTCCGTCAGTGCAATGGGCGCGACCACGGTGTCCGTTACGGCGGGCCGGAACGGTGTGTCCCAGGCGGGCGAAGCCTTCGGACAGATCGTCTTGGCTGTTCGCGATGTCAGCAGCCAGGTGCGCAAAATGAACGAGTCCGCGCAGACGATGAATCAAGATACCGGGCTGCTGGTGGCCCGGGCTGACGAAATCGCCCGACTCGCCCATCGAGCGGCACTTGACACCCAGGAGGTCGCTGCCGCCTCGGAGCAGCAGACTGCCACGACGGAAGAAATGACAGCAGCAGCGGAGACGTTGGCTCAAATGGCGGAGCGGTTGTCAGAACAAGTAAATCGTTTTACAATCTAAACAGAGTTAATCGGCAGACCGCTTTGTCGAAGCGTCGATGAACGGAAGCTGAATGCGAAGACCCCGCCCGAGATTTTCACACTCCCGGGTGGGTTTCTTGCTGTATTAGCAGGTAAAAATCAGTATGTCTTTCGAGGGGGCGCTAAGATGTCGCAGCAAACACTCCCTTTGTTTGCCGAACCGTTTGTTCGTGGATCGATCGTTCAAGAAATTTTTTACAATGAAGAAACGTGGTACGGAGTTATTCGTCTTAAAGTAGAGGAGACTTCGGAAGCGATCAAAGAATCTGAGGTGGTCGTAGTCGGAAATTTTCCAAGGCCGCATCCTGAAGAACTTTACACATTCTACGGAGAATGGAAAACACACCCCCGTTTTGGGCAGCAATTTGTCGCTTCCCGCTATGAGCGCGAAACGCCGAAAACGGTGGCTGGCGTCGAAAAATACCTGGCCAGTGGCCTCTTCCAGGGAATCGGAAAAAAGATGGCGAAACGGATCGTGGAGCATCTCGGTGTCGAAGCGCTATCCATCATCGCAGACCGTCCCGAAGCATTGGTTGAGATACCCGGGATTACGGAAAACCGTGCCAAGCAAATTTATGAATCGGTGATGGAACATCGTTCCTTGGAACAGGCCATGGTGTTTTTGTATGAGTTCGGAATCGGGGTTCAACTGGCATTGCGCATCTACCAGACCTACAAGCTGGAAACGATGAAGGTGCTCACAGAGGAACCTTACCGCCTGATTGAGGATGTGCAGGGGATAGGCTTCAAGCGGGCGGATGAGATCGCTCGTTCGACCGGGATTGCCGCCTCTTCGGAAGAACGCGTCCAGGCAGCCGCGATTTTTACGCTTCAAGAAGCCTCTTATGCCGAAGGACACGTTTTTCTCCCCATTGCAGAGCTTTGTGAAAAAACACTGCGTTTGCTGCATGAATGCGGCGGCCACCGCTTTTCGCCAGAGGAGATGGAGCTTGCGATAGAGGGCTTGTTCGTGGTATCCAAAGTGATGTGGGACGAGGAGCGGGTATACCTCCCCAGCCTCTTTTTTGCTGAAGTAGGACTGGCCAAACGACTTCGTTTTTTCGCCGATCGTGACGAATTTGGTTCGTTTCCTGTCTCGGAGCTGTACCATGCGCTCGGCGCAGTCGAAGAAGAATTGGCCATCACCTATGCCCAAACACAACGCGACGCGATTGAGCAAGCGATCAAATCTGGGCTGATGCTGCTGACGGGAGGACCGGGGACTGGGAAAACAACGGTCATTCGCGGGATTTGCCGAGTGTTTGCCCATCTGCATGGTATTTCCTTTGACCTGAGAAAATACGACGAAACCAATCCTTTCCCCATCGTACTGGCTGCACCAACAGGCCGTGCTGCCAAGCGAATGACAGAGACAACCGGATTGCCGGCCATGACAATTCACCGTTTGCTCGGCTGGAAGGGCGAGAGCTTCGAACATGACGGAGAACACCCGATCCGCGGAAAACTCCTGATTGTTGACGAGATGTCGATGGTCGATATTTGGCTGGCCAACCAGTTGTTCAGAGCGTTGCCAAATGACATTCAGGTGATTCTCGTCGGGGACCCGGACCAGTTGCCCTCTGTCGGCCCGGGCAACGTGCTGCAGGATATGATCCGCTCGGGACTATTGCCGCGGGTTCAGCTTACGGAAATCTACCGGCAAGCCCAGGAATCTTCAATCATTCGTCTCGCCCATGATGTGCGAAAAGGGATCGTTCCGTCCGATCTGTTGAAATCCTCACCGGATCGAAGATTTTTCACAAGTTCGCCACATGAAGTAAATGAAGCAGTGAAACAAATTTGTCTCGGGGCCGTAAAAAAAGGATATACAGCAAAAGATGTACAAGTTCTTGCCCCCATGTACAAAGGTAATGCAGGAGTCAACCGGCTGAATGAGGAGCTTCAGGAGCTGTTTAACCCCAAAGTGGGACAGAAGCGTGAAGTGACTTTTGGTGAAACCGCATTTCGCACAGGGGATAAGGTGCTTCAGCTGGTAAACAACGCCGAGGAGCAAGTGTTCAACGGCGATATGGGTGAAATCGTTGCGATTTTTTACCCAAATGAAAACGCAGAGAACGAAGAGATGATCGTGGTTTCTTTTGATGGTCGAGAAGTGACGTACAAGCGATCTGCCTACCATCAGCTAACACTTGCCTATTGCTGCTCTGTCCACAAGTCACAAGGCAGTGAGTTTCCGATCGTTGTGATGCCTTTTGTGAAAAACTACCATCGCATGCTTCGACGCAAGCTGGTGTATACGGGAATCACTCGCAGCAAATCATTTCTGATCATGTGTGGAGAACCGGAAGCTTTTCGCATCGCCGTCCAAAGTAATGAGGAGGGTGTGCGTTACAGCTACCTGGAGGAACGTCTGAAACAAGGCTGATGCTGGAACATGTTTTGTTGCATGGAACGAATGAGTCCGCCGGATACTAAAAAGGCGGAAGGGGGAAAACCCACATGCGCAAGGCATTGGATGTAATCGGCATGCCGGTTGTCTCCCTGGAGACCGGGGAAGAGATCGGCATAATCCGTGACATTCTAGTGGACTCCGGAAAATGGCAAGTGCTGGGAGTCTTGCTGAGCGAACAGGGCTGGTTCCAATCTGGCACCTACATTCCCTTTGACCGTATCCATGCGGTAGGAGAATCCTGCCTCACCGTATCGGGCATAGACGCTGTTACCTCCTTGAATCATCTGGCCGCTTCTGATCCTGCCGGCATCCTGACGGGAAAGTTGAAATTGAAGGGGAAAGCTGTCATTTCTGCTTCCGGGGACCAGCTTGGGCGATTGGAAGATGTTTACTTCTCTGCGGATTGGGAGAAAATTGTAGGGTATGAATTATCGAACGGTTGGCTGGCGGACGTCACTGAAGGACGTAAACGCCTGTCCGTTCCTCCATCCGTCATTATTGGGGAAGAAAACCTGATCGTGCCGGACTAGGGTTCGCAGCCAGGCGTCAAAGGGAGGAAATAGATAGATGCGTGTTATATGCCCGAACTGTGGTTCCAAAGATATTGGAAAGATTGGGACCAATCAGTATTACTGTTGGAACTGCTTTATTGAGATGAGCGTGGCTGGTGAACAGATTGCCTCTGTGTACCAAGTCGAGGAGGATGGTTCCCTCCATTCGCTCAACGATCTGTTTATCGATGAACAGAGCGTCCCCACCGAACTTAGCATGTAGATACTCAGACAGGAGGTGTGTCACGAATGATCGTTCGAAGCTTGATTCGCGTCATCGCTGCGAGTGGCCTCGTGGCGGCTGTCGGCTTTCTCATGGCACCGCGCAGGCGCAGAGGATTTTCCTTTAACATCAATCGTTGGCCCTTCTCCATGCGGGATGTACAAAAGCTGATGAAGGTAAGCAGGAAATTTATGCGAGCTGTCGCTCGTTAACAATGAAAAGCCCGAACGTCTAGGGGACAGATCCCTGTATAGATGTTCGGGCACTTTTTCATTTGACAACGAAAAAGTGCGGAATAAGAAACTGAAAATTTACAATTTTCTTATTGAAAAAACAAATACAGCCCCTTATAATGGCAGAAACGAAAGTTTACACTTCAGAATTTCTCTAATTGTAAAGTTCATACTTCATGTCACTTCACACCACTTCAAGCCCAAAAAGAGGAGGGAAATGTTGTGAGAATTGCAATTGGCGGTGTGGCTCATGAGACCAATACCTTTTCAAACGTTCCGACGACAAAGGAACTGTTTGAACTCTGGGAGTGGTCTGTTGGCGAAGACATACTTCTCCATCATCGCGGCGTGAGGGACTTTATCGGGGGGATGATTGATCGAGCAGAAGAATACGGCTTCGAAGTCATTCCCACATTCCTGGCAGCTGCCTATCCGGCAGGCACAATCACGGAAGAAACTTATCAAGAATTAAAAAGCAACCTGATCGAAGGCATTCGGCGGGCTGGAGAGGTAGATGCGATCCTCCTTAGTCTGCACGGTGCCGGAGTGGCAGAAGGAGTTGACGATGTAGAGGGCGATCTTTTGCAGTCGCTGCGAACCGAATTTGGAGAGCTGGTTCCCATCGTAGCCACACTCGATTTGCACGGCAATTTGACCGAGAAAATGGTTGCTCATGCAAGCGCGTTGCTCGGCGTCCACTTATACCCCCATACGGATTGCTACGAGCGCGGTTTGGAAGCAGTGGAAATCGCCCGCAGGATCGTCCGAGACAATTTGAAACCAACCATGCACCTCACCCGATTACCTCTTATGATTCCGACCTCTACTACGAATATCTCCCCTGCAAAAGATGTAAATGAACGATGCTGGAACTGGGAAAAAGAAGATGGCGTTATCGATTGCGCATTTTTCCACGGCTTTCCTTATACCGATATCCCCGACGTCTGTGTATCCGTCCTGTCCATCACTGAAGACAATCCCCAGCTTGCACGCCGTGTTTCCGAAGATGTAGCCCAATATATCTGGTCAAAAAAAGAAGAATTTGCCCCGGATGTGCTCTCGTGCGCCGAAGGAATCGAAGCGGCACTCAAACTGGAGGGGCAGCCAATCGTAATCAACGAGACCTCCGACAATCCCGGTGGCGGCACCCCTGGTGACGGTACTCATCTGTTGCGTGCCATGCTGGAAGCGGACCTTATGAATAGCTGCTTTGGCTTTATTTACGATCCAGAGGTAGCGAGAATCGCTCATCAGGCAGGCGCAGGAGCCACGATTGAAGTGGAGCTGGGCGGAAAAACAGATCATCTGCACGGCGAGCCGCTTCGCGTAAAGGCATATGTGAAAACGCTTTCGGACGGTACCTTCATAGCTAGTACACCGATGGGCGCGGGCGGCCAGGTTCATCTGGGCAAATCGGCCCGCCTGCAAATTGGCAGTATTGATGTCCTGGTTTGCTCCATTAAATCACAAGTTCTGGATGAGCAAATTTTCCTGCTTCACGGGATCGATGTGAGAAAGTACAAGATCGTCGCATTAAAGTCAAGCCAGCATTTCAGAGCGGCCTTCGAGCCGATCAGCCAGCATATTGTTACCGTGGATTCACCAGGACTGACCACACTTCTCTTCACCTCGTTTGACTACAAACGAATAAACCGGCCGATGTATCCGATCGATGAGGATACGACGTTCGTGCTCACACCAGAAAACGAAGAAAAACCATACCAGAATATGTAAAAAAGGAGCTAAAGATGGAGAACGTGAACGAACACATCCGCAAACACTACCACAAATTGACCAATCAGCAGAAGCTGGTTGCCAAACTGATCCTGGACGAACCCAAGCAAATCGCTCTCCATCCCGCCAAAGTAATCGGCACTCTGACAGGGACGAGTGAGACAACCGTGATCCGGATGTGCTACGCCTTAGGCTACTCCGGATACAGTGCACTGCAAAACGAAATCCGCGAGTCCCTGTTGCTCCCCCATAAAAAAGATAAGCTGCTGGAAAATTATTCTAAGGACCAGATGGATGAGTCAGATGTGATCACCTGCAACATGGAGCAAGACCTTGCGTACATTCAGAAAATGCTGAATGAGATCAAGCCTGAGCAAATTCAGAGAGCCGTAGAGAGTATCGTGAAGGCGAAAAAAGTAATCGTCGTCGGCTTCCGCAGCTCCCACGGCCCAGCTACCTGGCTCACCTCCACCTTAAATGTGGTAAAAGGAAACGCCCACCTGTACCGAGGGCAGACCGATGATGCCAACTACCTGATTACAGAAGTGAACGCCAAGTGTGTGGTCATCGCTTTTTCCTTCCCACGCTACACCAAAGAGACCATCGTCTTTTCCCAGGCGGCCAAAGAAAAGGGAGCCAGGATCATCGCCATTACCGATGATGAACTTTCACCGATTGGCCCGATCGCGGATACCTTGATCAAGATCGCCACCCCTGCTCCTACCGCGCTGAAGGGCATGGCCACCATCTTTTCCCTGTTGAATGTACTGGTCAGCGGGATTGTTCAGGCAGACCGGCGCAACGTACAAGCGAGGATCAAGCAATACGATGAAAGCGGTCAATTGTTCTACCCGTTTTTTGAAGCGACATAAAAAGGGGGCATTTCAGATGTTCCGTGGTCTTCAGACCTGGCGCCATCTCTTCGTTTCAATTCTCGTTTTCGTGCTGCTTGTCGGCTGTACGGCATCACCGCAGCAGACCACAAGCGAGCCACAAGCAAACCCTGGCTCGTCAGCAGCGGGGAAGGGGACTTTGGTTATCTCCGCATTGATCGAGCCGTCCACGATTGACGTACAACAAGCAACGTGGATCGACAGTGCCAACACCCAGATCTACGATCCGCTGCTCAACTATGACTTGAATGGAAAATTGTCGCCTGGTCTGGCAGAGAGGTACGAGGTTTCTGAGGATGGAAAGGTATGGACCTTTTTCCTTCGCAAAGACGTCCTGTTTCATTCCGGAGAGCCTTTAACAGCAGAAGCCATCAAAAAGACGATAGAGCGTTTTATTCAAATCTCTCCCGTCAAAGAGTTGGCTGGTCCGGTTGAGAAAGTGGAGGCTGTTGACGAGCATACAGTAAAACTCTACTTTTCTGAAGCGTTTGCGCCATTTTCATCAGTAGCTGCAGCCCCCTTTTTTGGTGCCCTTGATCCCAAGCGGCTGGCGGAGATGGGCGATAAGTTCGGAGACAACCCATCCGGGACTGGTCCGTATCTGTTTGAAAAGCATGATCGGGGTTCATCGATTACCTATAAAAGGAATCCGGTATACAACTGGGGAACGGAGTCGGCGAAAAATCGGGCCGCCCCCTATGTCGATCAAGTGGTCTTCCGATTTGTCAAAGACGATGACACGCGAATTCTCGAATTTAAAAAAGGAACGATTCACATCCTGCAAAATGTTCCCACGAACTATGTACAGGAATTGCAAAACACACCGGGCGTAGAGATTTTGAAGGTACCGGAAACGGGAATCAAGTACCTCGGATTTAACAACAAAAAGCCGATCTTTCAAGATACGCGGGTGAAGCAAGCGATCTCGATGGCCATCGATCGCGATCCGATCATCCAGGTGGCTTTGGGAGGATTTGCTCAGCCCGTATTTGGACCGCTTCCCCCGACGATCCCGTTTCACAGTGAACGGATCGAGAGCATGGCCAGACAAGAATATGCCTACAACGTGGAGAAAGCGAAAGCGCTCCTGGCTGAAGCAGGTTGGACGGACAGCAACGGGGATGGGATCGTGGAAAAGGACGGAAAACCGTTTAGCGTTGAACTGTTGCTTCCCAATGAGCCTGCCTTCCAGCGCGTTGCCCAGATTGTCCAAAATCAGTTGAAAGCGATTGGCATTGACCTGAAGCTGGCTGTCACAGAAACCGCAACGGTCAGGGACCGGACGAGCAAAGCCTCGCATGATATGGCCCTTCTGTACTACGGCTATTCGGACCCCGATGTCCTGTATCTCATGTTCCATTCGAAAATGAGCATCCGCACGCATTTCTCTACACCCGAATTGGATCTCCTGCTGGAAAAAGGGCGGCGGACAACGAATGAAAAAGAGCGAATGAATGTCTACGAGGAAATTCAGGAACTGCTGATCAAAGAGGCGCCATGGGTTCCGTTGTACGCGGAGGAAAATATTTTTGCCACCCGCGGAATTGAAGGCTTCAAGCTGCATCCTTTCCAGGAGTTCTTCATCCTTCAAGACGTAAAATTGACGAAATAAGACAAGGGGTGTTTTTCCATGCATCGATACCTCTTGAAAAGACTGCTCTCCTTGCTGGGAACGTTGCTGGGGATCTCCATCCTTGTCTTCCTCATGGTGCATCTGATCCCCGGCGACCCGGTTCAATTTATCCTCGGAGAGTTTCCGACTCAGGAAGCAACCCAAGCGCTAACGAAGCAGCTCGGGCTTGATCAGCCGCTCCTCACACAGTACGCCCAATTCCTGAACAGATTGCTTCACGGCGACCTGGGCACCTCCTTCATCACGGGACAGACCGTCTGGTCAGAAATTGCCATCCGATTCCCAATCACTATCCAGTTGGCGCTCTACAGTATTCTCATTGCATCTCTTGTGGGCATCCTGCTGGGAGTCATTGCTGCAGTCAAGCAAAATACACTGGTAGACCGCATTGTGGTTTTTTTCTCGCTGCTGGGCATCTCTGCTCCTGGCTTTTGGGTCGCGCTGTTTTTGATCTGGATTTTTTCCTACAAGCTGGGGATTTTCCCGATATCCGGCTACGATGGCCTCCAGTCGCTGATTCTCCCTTCGATCACCCTTGCTTTGACGGAGGTAGGGGCGGTGGCGAGAATGACCCGATCCAGCATGCTTGATGTGATCAAACAGGACTATATGCGCACAGCAGAGGCCAAAGGCGCAGCCTTTTACGCACTGGTGGTTCGTCACGGGCTGAAAAACGCCATCATTCCAGTCGTCACCATGATCGGTTTGCAATTTGGATCGCTACTGGCAGGTGCCGTGGTGATCGAGACCGTATTTGCGCTGAAAGGACTGGGAAGCATGGCGATTGAGGCGATCGGCATGCGGGATATTCCCCGGATTCAGGGAATGGTCTTTTTCGTAGCACTGTTGTTTGCTCTCACAAATCTGCTGGTCGATCTGTTATACAGCTGGCTTGATCCGCGGATTAAATACGAATAGGGAGGGGGAAGCCAGTGGACGGAAAGCTCACAGACATACAGCTTAACCAAAATTCAGACGGTACCGGCACCCTTTCCCTGCCAAACGAGGTGTCTGTTCAGAAACCCTCCGCGTCATACTGGTCCATTGTCTGGAGGCGTTTGAAAAAGAATAAAATGGCGATGGCTGGACTTTTACTGCTACTGACCGTTACCTTCGCCGTGATCATGGCACCCGTGCTTGCTCCCTTTCCAGTAGAAGAGATGAATTTTGCGGAGCGATTGCTGCCGCCTGATGGCAAACATCTGCTGGGCACAGATGATTTTGGACGGGACATTTTCTCGCGATTGCTGTTCGGCGGCAGAGTTTCCCTTTTGATGGGATTGATCTGTGTCGCTACTGCCTCCGTGATCGGCGTAACGATAGGGGTGATCACGGGGTATTACCGAAAGCTGGACATCTTCATCATGCAGGTGATCGATATCATGCTGGCGCTGCCATCCCTGTTGCTGGCCATCTCTATTATTGCTGTACTGGGGCCGGGATTGACCAACGCGATGATCGCGATTGTGATTGCCGTGATTCCGATCTATGTCCGTATTGTCCGCTCTTCGGTGCTCTCCGTCCGCGAAAAGGAATACGTGGAGGCCGTACGGGCACTGGGAATCCGCGATCACATCATCTTGTTCAAGCACATCTTGCCCAATATTCTCTCCCCGATCATTGTCCTGTCCACGATTCAGTTCGGGACGGTCATTTTGGCAGCGGCGGCGCTTAGTTTTCTCGGACTGGGGGCGCAGCCGCCGACGCCAGAGTGGGGAGCCATGGTGTATGTAGGCAAAGGCTTTCTGGGGCAGGCCTGGTGGATGTCGCTTTTTCCCGGACTTGCGATCATGCTCGTGGTGCTGGGTTTCAATCTGCTTGGTGACGGGCTGCGAGACGCGCTTGATCCAAAGCTGAAATAATCAATCTAGCATGAGGGAGAGGAGGAAACGAAATGACTCTGCAAGGAAAGCTGGACGCTATCGTAGCGAAGCAAAAAGGAAGCTTTGGCGTTGCCGTCAAGCATTTGCAGACGGGTGAATCCGCAGGCATGAACGAAAGCAAGCCATTTCAATTGGCGAGCGTGTTTAAGGTGCCGATCCTGGCTGCTCTGTTTCGCGATGTCGAGGAAGGCAGACTGCAGTTGGATGCGCGGATTCGCCTGAAATTTGAAGAGCGAGTGCCTGGCTCCGGAGTTCTTCAGGAGCTTGATCCGGGAGCGGAGGTCTCGATAAAAGACCTGGCGATGCTGATGATCATCGTCAGCGACAATTTTGCTACAGACCAGGTGCTGGAATTGGTGGGGATCGAGCGGGTTGAGCAGTATATGAAGCAGCTTGGCCTGGAAGGTACGTCGATCAAGCACAGCTGCTGGAGACTGCTGAGCCAGTGCGTCGGAATCGATGAACCCAAGCCTCGCGCGGAGACTTACAAGCTGTTTCACGAAAGGGTAGAGGCCGGCCAGTTTGACAAGCAAGCCAGCCTTTTTGAAGCAAGCTCCGAAAATAATGTGTCAACGCCGCAGGAGATCAACCGGCTGCTGGAGTGGATCGCAGCCGGGAAATTGGTCTCGCCTGAGGCAAGCAACGGCATGCTGGATATCATGCTAAGGCAGCAGCTTCGCAACCGGATTCCCTACCTATTGCCGGAGCGGGTCAAGACCGCGACCAAATCAGGTACAGTGGGTACCGTTGTCAACGACGTAGGGATTGTATTTCTGCCCGAGGATAAAGGCTCCTTTGCCATATCGGTGCTTTCCCATGGCAATCCGACCATAAACGAGGGTCAACTGGCCATCGCCGAGATCACACGCGCGGTCTATGCCCATTTTACGGAAGGGTAAACAGGGAAGTTGCAGATGAACCCAAGAGAGGAGGCGTGCTATGGACAAGACGCTGCTGGAGGTTGACCGGCTCCAGATGAAATTTTTCACGGAGACCGGTACCGTAACAGCGATTCGCGATGTATCGTTCAAGATTCAGCCAAAAGAGACGGTAGCGCTCGTAGGCGAATCAGGCTGCGGCAAGAGCATCACCTCCCTGGCCATCATGGGACTGATCAAAAAGAATGTAGGTCAGGTGGAGGGAGAAATCCGATGGAACGATACCGTGATCAGCAGTTTGTCGGAGAAAGAGATGAGATCCATTCGCGGGCGGGAAATCTCGATGATTTTCCAGGAGCCAATGACGTCTCTCAATCCGGTTCATACCATCGGCCAGCAGATTGGGGAGGTATTCAGCATTCATACCACGCTGTCCAAAAAGGAGCGGCGAGAAAAGACGATTGAGATGCTGCAAAAGGTAGGGATACCCCGTGCGGAAAAAATCGTGGATGAATACCCGCACCAATTATCCGGGGGGATGAAGCAGCGTGTCATGATCGCCATGGCAATGGCCTGCAATCCCACCTTGTTGATCGCAGACGAGCCGACAACCGCCCTGGATGTGACGATTCAGGCGCAAATCCTGGAGCTGATGAACGAGCTGAAGAAGACGTATCATACTTCTATTTTGCTGATTACGCATGACCTGGGAGTCGTAGCGGAGATGGCTGACCGCGTGCTGGTGATGTATTACGGGGAGATCGTAGAGGAGGCGGACGCTGCGACCCTTTTTACCCAGCCCAAGCACCCGTACACGATCGGACTTTTGCAATCCGTCCCGCGCCTGGAGGATGATCGAAAGCGGCTGGAGCCGATAGAAGGAAATGTCCCGCTTCTGGGCGAGCTGACGAGAGGCTGTCCCTTTTTCTCGCGCTGCAAAGAGGCGCGGGAATACTGTGCCCATCAGAAGCCCCCGCTTACCCAAACGGGCATGCAAGCGGTTCGCTGCTGGCTGTATGCCAAGAAGGAGCTGGCGATATGAGTGAGTGGCTGCTTACCGTAGATCAGCTGCAAACCTATTTTCCGCTCCGTAACAGCTGGTTTGGTCGAAGCAACGGGTATGTGAAGGCAGTGGATGGTGTATCGTTTCGCCTGAGAAAGGGGGAGACGCTTGGACTGGTTGGTGAAAGCGGCTGTGGTAAGTCAACCACAGGGCGAAGCATTCTGAGCCTGATCAAACCGACAAGCGGTTCCGTCGTCTTCGATGGGAACGAAATGACAACCATGCGGTCATCGGAGCTGAGGAAGCTGCGACAGCGCATGCAAATTGTCTTCCAGGACCCGTATGCGTCTTTGAATCCAAAATTGACGATCTATTCTGCTCTGGAGGAGGCTATTTCCGTCCGGGCTGATGCGCGGACCAAAGAGGAGCGCCGGGAGCAGGTCATGGAGCTGTTAAAGCTTGTAGGCCTAAACCCATCCCAGGCGGATCGGTACCCGCATGAGTTTAGCGGGGGACAGCGGCAGCGAATCGGGATTGCCCGCGCGTTGGCCGTCAGTCCGGAACTGATCGTGGCAGACGAGCCGGTTTCCGCACTCGATGTCTCGATCCAGGCCCAGATTGTCAACCTGTTGCAGGATTTACAGGAGAGCCTGGGCTTGACCTATCTGTTTATTTCGCATGACCTGGGCGTGGTCAAACATATCAGCAACCGGATCGCTGTGATGTACCTGGGCAGAATTGTGGAAATTGGTGAAAAGGCGCAGCTCTTTTCCAATCCGCTGCACCCCTATACGCAGGCGCTCATGTCGGCTGTTCCAAGCACCAGTCCGCTGTTCAAAAAAGAGCGAATCATGCTGAAAGGAGATGTTCCCAGTCCTGCTAACCCACCGTCAGGCTGTGCTTTTCACACCCGCTGCGGCAAGCGCATGGAGATTTGCCAGAGTGTCCGACCTGTGGAACGAGAGGTACATCCGGGACATTATGTCTCTTGTCATTTATATACGACGTAGTTGTGGAGAGAGAGGGGAGGAAACAACGGTTGAACATCGAGCGCATTGAGCTTCAACATTTGCAGATGCCGTATCTGACGCCATTTGAGGCCAGCTTCGGCCGTATGGATGGAAGGCGTTTTGTCCTGGTCAGTGTGTATGGAGAGGGGGCGGTTGGTCACGCCGAGAGCGTCGCGATGGAGGGCCCTTACTATATAGAAGAAACGAATGAAACGGTCTCGTACATGCTGCGAGCTTATCTGATCCCGCTGCTGCTTCGCAGTCAGGTGAACAGGCCGGAGGACGTCTCCGCGCTGTTCGAACCGATTCGCCGCCACAATATGGCGAAGGCCGCTTTGGAGGGGGCAGTATGGGATTTGTACGCCAAGCAGAAGGGAGTCTCGCTGGCGGCGGCTTTGGGTGGACGAAAAGAAGAGATTGAGGTAGGCGTCAGTATTGGCATCGAACCGACTGTAGATGAAGTCCTGGAAAAAGTAGAGCGTTTTTTGGAAGAAGGATATAAAAAGATCAAAGTCAAAATCAAGCCTGGCTTTGACCTGCAGCCGATTGAGGCAATCCGCAAGCGTTTCGGGGATGAAGTCCCTTTGATGGCTGACGCCAATTCCGCGTACCGCATGGATCAGATGGATCGGCTGAAGGAGCTGGATCATTTCCAGTTGATGATGATTGAACAGCCTTTGGCTCATGACGATATCGTGGACCATGCCCAGCTCCAAAAGCAGCTGCGGACGCCGATTTGTCTTGATGAAAGCATTCATTCTGCGGAAGATGCCCGCAAGGCGATTGAACTGGGGAGCTGCCGAATCATCAATATCAAGATCGGTCGAGTCGGGGGACTTACGGAATCGAGAAAGATTCACGACCTTTGCGAGGAGCGGCAGATACCGGTCTGGTGTGGCGGGATGTTTGAGTCGGGCGTCGGACGCGCCCATAATATCGCCGTCACGTCCCTGCCCAATTTCACGCTGCCGGGGGATACGTCAGCTTCCAACAGGTATTGGCAAGAGGATATTGTAAGCCCGGAGGTAAAGCTCGCAAGACCCGGCATTCTCCAGGTGCCTGCCGGACCGGGCATCGGCTATGAGCTGGATCAGAGACGCGTTGACAAGTTCCTGATCAAAAAGGAGATTTTCCGTCCCAACGAGATGTAAGAAGTAGACAGGAAGCAGGAGTGGTAGAGTATGCAACCCGACAAAAGATACCGGGTGATTTCGGAGATCGAAGAGATTCGCGAGGTGGTCAGCCTGCAGAGAGCCATCTGGGGGGAGGACAGCGTGACCCCGCTGGCTCAGCTCCTGGCAGTGAAGAACAATGGCGGTGTGTTGATCGGGGCATATGATGGGGAACGTTTGGTCGGCTTTTGCTACGGATTCGCCGGTTTTCAACAGGGGGAGGCATATCTTTGTTCACATATGCTGGGAATTTTGCCTGAATATCGGGATGACGGGATTGGCCAAAGGCTGAAGCTGGAACAACGCATCTGGGCACTGCAGCACGGCTATCAGAAAATGATTTGGACATTTGACCCGCTGGAAGCGCGAAATGCCAATCTGAATCTGGGCAAACTGGGCGGATACATCCGAACTTATTTGCCCGCCTATTACGGAGAGATGAATGACAAGATTAACAACGGCTTGCCGTCAGACCGGTTCGTCCTGGAGTGGATGCTGGATTCGCCGCGTGTGAAAGAAGCGATCTTGGGTCATGCAACAGCGGCTGCGCCGTGGAGTGATTACCCGATATGGGTTGGATGGAATCAAGGGGGAGAGCAGCTCTCTCCACAGGTAAGTATGATGCCTGACATGGATCAGGAGGGATACCGGGTCGCTGTCCCTCGCGCCATTCATGAGTTGAAAAAAATGCATCTAGATCTGGCTCTGGCATGGCGGTACGCACTACGTCATGCACTGACACAAGCGTTTTCCAGCGGATACGCCATCACGGGCTTCATTCGCGGAGATGGCCCCGTTCACTATTACGTTCTGGAAAAGGCAGAAAACCTGCGCTTCTAAATGAAAAGGAGGGTTTGGACGTGAAGACAACCAGCCTGGAGTGGACAAAAGCATTTGAGGAGTATGCGGCAAAGCTGAAAGAGGACACCCAAGCACCCGGCATTGCGGTGGGAATTTGCAGGGAGGGAGAGCTGATCTATCACAAGGGATTGGGCTTTCGGGACAGAGAGGAGCAGCTGGAAATCACGCTTGACACTGTGTTTGGCATCGGGTCGGTCACGAAATCCTTTACGTGTGTCGCCATCATGAAGCTGCAAGAAGCGGGAAAACTGCGTGTTCATGATCCCGTTATCCAGTATCTGCCCGAGTTTCGCATGCCTTTGAACCAGTATACTGACCAGGTGACCATCCACCATCTGATGACACATACAACCGGATTGCCGCCGCTCCCTACCTTGTATAGCGCAGGCAAGCGGAGCATGGAGCAGGACCCCGAACTCAAAGGCACGGAGCATGAGAAGAGACTGGCGGAGCTTCCCTATATCGACACGCATGATGAACTCATTGAATTTATTGCCGCACAAGAAGTGACAGTGCTGGGACCGCCGGGAACACAATTCAGCTACTCCAATGACAGCTATGCCTTGTTGGGTGTCATTATCGAGCGGTTGAGCGGCATCAGCTACGAGCAATATGTCACAGAAACCATTCTTCAGCCTGCTGGAATGAGCCGAACGGTTTTTACAGCCGAGGAACTGGAGCAGTTTGACGATGTCGCAAAATTGTACACCAGAAATCCCGGAAACATAAATGAAGTGTATGCTTCTCCTAGCTGGTGGGCATCGCCTTCCATGACGGCTGCAGGCTTCTTAAAATCGACAATTCGGGATTTGCTTCGCTATACGGAAATTTTCCGAACAGGCGGTTTGGTAGAGGATGTGCGAATTCTCTCTGAGGAAAGCGTACAGCAGATGACCACTCCCCACTTTCCCATTCAGGGGCAGAGTTATTACGGATACGGGCTGATGATTACCCCCGGTTGCTTTGGAGGGACATTGGTAGAGCACGGCGGTTCGATCAAAGGGGTGAGCGCACAAATCTTTACTGTGCCCGAGACAGGCATAAGCGGTGCCGTGCTTAGCAATGCGGACGGTGTGTCTGCACAGGAACTCATGACAGGGTCTTTAAACGTGATGCGCTCACGACCTGCCGATGAACTTCCCTTTTCATACCCGGAAGTGGAGGTATCGGCGGAGTCATTGGCCGACTATCTCGGTGTCTATCAGTCGGGTGAGGGGGCGCATGCAGCAGTTGGTGTAGTCGATGGTCAACTTTCGGTTACCTTTCAAGGAAGCACATTTCCATTTCGTTGCGTAGACCGGGATCGTTTCGTCTTTAAAAAGAGAGATACCCAGTATCACACCACTTTCATCCGTGATGAAGAAGGGCGCGTGATTCGGATGAGTCTTGGCTTCCGCCAGTTGCAGAGGGCTGAACAGAAGGAGCACTCTGCTTAAATTCACCGCCTGGCCTGATCAAAGGCTTTGTTCAAAACAGCAGAAAAGGCTTTGCACGGAGTGAGGCAAAGCCTTTTTTCTGTGAAAAACCTCCCCTTTCTTCGGGGATTGAAACGTCTTGGCTGTTTTGTGTCGATCAGGACTGCTCCGCTACTCTTTTTTGGGCCTGGTTTTTCACGCGTCCAATCAGCAGGATGCCGACGATCACACCGGCGATCAATGCCCATTTCAGTACAGGGTGCTCGATGAAGAAACCTTTTACGAACGGTTCACTGGTAATCATGCTTCCAGCGGTGTAAGCCAGCACTGCTGAACCGATGTACATCACTGCCGGGAAGCGGTCCATGACCTTAAGGACGAGTGTGCTGCCCCAGACCATTACCGGAACGCTAATGATCAGACCGAGAACCACTAAAAGGAAACTGCCATGAGCGGCACCGGCGACTGCGATGACATTGTCCAAGCCCATGACGGCATCGGCAACCACAATCGTCCAGATGGCCGAACCCAGGCTGGAGCCAGCTTTGACTGATTCATGACCTTCTTCCTGTACGAGCAGCTTCAACGCGATCCAGACCAGCATCAGACCGCCGACGAGCAAAAGGCCGGGGATCTTCAAAAGCCACACGACAGCCATCGTTGCTGCTGCACGGATGACGACTGCACCGACTGTTCCCCAGATAATCGCCTTTCTCTGCTGATGGGCAGGCAGATTGCGGGCAGCCATGCCGATCACGATGGCGTTATCTCCCGCGAGAACCAGATCGATGACAATAATGGCGACAAGAGTAGACCAAAAAGCGGGTGTAAACAACATCTCCAAGTTTCTCCAACCTCCTTTTTTGTGGATGTCTCTAAAGGCCGCTGCTCCCATATTCGAACGACACCTAATTATGTAGGTTGTGTCACGATGAGGAAAACAAAACGACCTTTACCCCGATAGGTAAAGGTCGAAGAAAACAGAAAAGACCCTTACCCATTCAGGCAAAGGTCTTGCTTACAACGAACGTGACGTTGCCAACAAAGCCGGGGATGTGATCCCGTAATGACGACTTTGTCGCGAAAAAGCTACTCCCCTTTGGAGAATATCCAATTGTGTTTATATCGTAACACCTCTATCAAAAAGGTGTCAATACATAATTTTGAAAGGGTGCATGTATTTCTTTGAGACTTACATGATTTTCTTCCAATCCGCACAGGCTAATTTGTACGTAAACCAGAGAGAGGAGGACGCCGCATGGATAGACTTCGCAACAGCCGTTTATTTGCTGTGGCCATCTGGCTGGTCGTGCTGTTGATCATCGGAAATCTGCTATGGCTGCTGCGTCCTGTGGTGACCGTTTGGTTTCGATTGCTTGGGGAAATCTTGTTGCCGTTTATCGTCGGTCTTCTGATCGCATATATTTTGCACCCAATCGTCGAATTGCTGGAAAAGCGGAGGGTGCCCCGGATGATTGCCGTCTTGTTGATCTACGCTTGTTTCGTACTGCTGATCACTATTGCCGTGGTCAACGCCATCCCGATATTCACCAAACAGCTGATCGAGCTTTCCGATGACCTGCCCAGGCTGACAGAATGGTATCACAAATGGATGAGCGAATGGGAGGCACACAAGTACTTTCTGCCAGACAGCATTTCGCACGGGGTGGATCGAGTCATCGTCCAGTCGCATGAAAAAATGTCTCACTCTATTACGCAGTTTGTCCACAATGCCCGCAATACAATAGGAAAGCTGCTAGGATTTGCGGTTGTTCCGTTTGTTGCCTTTTATCTTCTGAAGGATATGAAGGACCTTCACCGAACAGGGATGTCCATCATACCTGCCCGTTATCGCAAGCAGGTGTTGGCCGTCCTTCGCGATGTCAATGAATCACTTGGCAATTACATCCACGGTCAGATGCTCGTGGCGCTGATCGTGGGCGTCTGTGCTTACATCGGGTACTGGCTGATCGGGATGCCGTACCCCTTTGTCCTGGCGTCGATGGTCTGCCTGACCAACGTGATTCCCTACATTGGCCCCATTATCGGGGCTGCACCTGCGATCGTGGTATCCCTTACGATTTCCGTGAAAATGGCGCTGCTTGTGCTTGCGGTTAACGGGATCATTCAAATATTGGAGGGGAATATCCTCTCCCCCAACGTCGTAGGGCGTTCCCTGCAACTTCATCCGCTGCTCATCATCATGGCCCTTTTGACAGGGGAGGCGCTTGGAGGAATCGTCGGATTGATCGTCGCCGTACCGATTTTGGCCGTCTGCAAGGTTGTCATCAGCAGAATCGCCTTGTTTATTCATGAAAGTTGACAGCCGTCTGTAAAAAAAATTATAATACGGACAACGAAATGTATCGGGGAAAACCCGTAGATCGATGAAGGAACGAGTACGTTGCAGCCCTTCTACAGAGAGGTCGCTCCGCAGGTTGAGAGAGTGACCAGAAGAAGTGCAGCGGAAGGCTACTCCCAAGACCGGGAAAAAACCGGCGGTTAGGCACCGTTACCGTCTGGATCGAGCGACAGGCATGCGCATTTGCAGGTGCCTGTAAGCAGGGTGGTACCGCGAGATACGTAAGTTCTCGTCCCTGAGGGGATGGGAGCTTTTTTATTTTCCAAATCTACAGGAGGGAAGTTTTTCATGAAAAAACTGACTGGCAATCAAATCCGCAGGATGTTTTTGGACTTTTTTGTGCAAAAGGGGCATCGCATTGAACCAAGTGCATCCCTCGTCCCGGTGGACGACCCATCCCTGTTGTGGATCAACAGCGGCGTGGCCACACTGAAAAAGTACTTTGACGGACGCATTATCCCGGACAATCCGCGCATTACCAACTCGCAGAAATCAATCCGCACCAACGACATCGAAAACGTCGGACGGACAGCGCGCCATCATACTTTTTTTGAGATGCTGGGCAATTTCTCTATCGGTGATTATTTTAAAGAAGAAGCGATTCACTGGGCGTGGGAGTTTTTGACCAGCAAGGAATGGATCGGCTTTGATGCAGAAAAGCTCTCTGTGACGATCCACCCGGAAGACGAGGAAGCCTTTGAAATCTGGCATAAACAGATTGGAGTGCCAGAGGAGCGGATCATCCGACTGGAAGGCAACTTCTGGGATATCGGGGAAGGCCCAAGCGGTCCCAACACGGAGATTTTCTACGACCGCGGTGAACAATTCGGCAATGATCCCAATGATCCCGAGCTGTACCCAGGCGGTGAGAACGAACGCTATCTCGAAGTGTGGAATCTCGTATTCTCTCAATTCAATCACAACCCGGACGGCACCTATACGCCACTGCCGAAGAAAAACATCGATACCGGCATGGGCCTGGAGCGGATGGCATCCATCATCCAGGATGTGGACAACAACTTTGAGACTGACCTGCTGTTCCCGCTGATTGAGCAGACCAGTGCCATCTCGGGAGTCGCTTACAAGCATTCAGCCGAGACAGATGTCGCACTGAAGGTCATCGCGGATCACGCGCGGACCGTTACCTTTGCCATCGGCGACGGGGCACTCCCATCGAATGAAGGCCGAGGATACGTCATTCGCCGCCTGCTTCGCCGTGCGGTGCGGATGGGCAAAAAGCTGGGGATTGAACAGCCGTTCCTGTATCGCTTGACGGAAACAGTCGGCAGCATGATGGGTGAATTCTACCCGGAAGTGGTGGAAAAGCGTGCGTTCATTGAAAAAGTGATCCGCGGTGAGGAAGAGCGTTTCCACGAAACCTTGAACGACGGGTTGGCGATTCTGGCGGATATGGTCAAAACAGCGAAGGCAGAAGGCAAAAGCCAACTGTCCGGCCCGGACGTTTTCAAAATGTACGACACGTACGGCTTCCCGGTAGATTTGACAGAAGACTTCGCGGAAGAACAGGGATTGACTGTCGATCGCGAGGGCTTTGAGCAATCCATGGAAGAACAGCGGGAGCGCGCACGTGCAGCCCGTCAGGACGTAGACAGCATGCAGACACAAGGCGGTCCACTTTCCGAGTTGACGGTTACGAGCGAATTTGTTGGGTATACTGAATTGGTAACGACTGGGAAAGTTGAAGCCATCGTGTTTGGCAATCAATTGGTTGAAGAAGCGGAAGAAGGACAAACCGTTCAGGTGGTGCTCAGCCGCACACCTTTCTACGCGGAGAGCGGCGGTCAGGTCAACGATGAAGGTCAGTTGATTTCCGATAGCGTCAAAGCGCGAGTCCTAGACGTTCAAAAAGGACCGAAGGGGCAAAATGTTCATACTGTAACAGTAGAAGCAGGCACACTCCGACTCGGAGACGAGGTGACTGCAGAGGTAAATCGCGAATCCCGTCTCGATATCACGAAAAATCATACGGCCACACATCTGCTTCACCAAGCGCTGAAAGACGTTCTGGGGACACATGTCAACCAGGCAGGATCACTGGTAGCGCCTGAGCGTCTCCGCTTTGACTTTACCCATATCAGCTCGATTACACCGGAAGAGCTGGAGAGCATCGAAAAGATCGTCAACGAGAAAGTATGGGCAAACCTGGCCGTAGAGATTTCCAACCGCTCCCTGACAGAAGCGAAGGAAATGGGTGCTATGGCTCTGTTCGGTGAAAAATACGGAGATATCGTGCGTGTCGTCAAAGTGGGTGAGTACAGTCTGGAGCTGTGCGGCGGATGCCATGTGAGCAACACGGCGGAAATCGGTCTGTTCAAGATCTTGAGCGAAAGCGGGATCGGGGCAGGCACTCGACGTATCGAAGCCGTTACGGGCCGAGGAGCTTACCAGTTCCTCAATGAACAGCTCGGTATCCTCAAAGAGGTGGCGCAGGCCCTGAAAGCTCCGCTTCTGGCAGAAGCTCCGGCACGCGTGGAAGGTCTCCAGCAACAGATCAAAGAGGTGCAGCGGGAAAATGAATCACTGCGGGCCAAGCTTGGAAACATCGAAGCAGCATCGCTGACAGATAAGCTCCAGGTGGTAGATGGCGTACAGGTACTGGCTGCCCGTGTGTCTGCCTCCGATATGGACAATTTGCGCGGAATGGTCGACGAACTGAAAAACAAGCTGGGTTCGGCTGTGATCGTGCTGGGCTCGGTAGATGGAGACAAGGTGAACCTCGTGACAGGGGTAACCAAGGATCTCATCGATCAAGGCTTGCATGCCGGCAAGATTATCAAAGAAGTGGCGACTCGCTGCGGTGGCGGAGGCGGCGGACGTCCCGATATGGCGCAGGCTGGCGGAAAAGACCCAGCGAAGCTTCAAGAAGCGCTGGAGCTGGTCGGAGAACTGGTGCAAGGGCAAAAAGCTGCAAAATAACGTGTCATTTTTCCTCGACTTTCGGGGAAATGTGCAACAGCAACAAGGATATCGTGCTGTACGAAGAGAAGTAATCAAACAGCAGCAAGAAAAACGCGGAAGAGTCTTAAAGAATCGAGGTGTTGATCGTGAGTTCGATGGACAATACCATGAAGTTCACGGTGCCGAAAGAGAATAAAGCTGAGGAAGTGCGGGAAACCCTGACCGAGGTGTATCAAGCCTTGCAGGAGAAGGGCTACAACCCGATCACTCAAATTGTCGGCTACCTCTTGTCTGGTGATCCGGCGTTCATCCCCCGCCACAATAATGCGAGAAGCCTGATCGGCAAAATCGAACGGGATCGCATTATCGAAGAATTGGTCACTGTCTATTTGGAAGAACAGCGTAAGTAGGCGAAACAGATGAAACGAATGATGGGATTGGATGTAGGAGACAAAACGATTGGCGTCGCCGTCAGTGATGAGTTGGGTTGGACGGCCCAAGGGGTGGAAACCATCAAGCGGCAATCCCGCGAAAAGGATTTTGCCCGTCTGGCTGAGCTTGTCGCCCACTATGACGTTGGCGAAGTGGTTGTGGGTCTGCCTAAAAATATGAACGGCACGATCGGGCCGCGCGGTGAGATTTGTCAAACGTTTGCCCGCATGCTGGAGGAACAGATGTCGTTGCCCGTCCATCTTTGGGATGAGCGTCTGACGACCATGGCTGCGGAGCGGATGCTGATCTCCGCTGATGTAAGCAGGCAAAAAAGAAAAAAAGTAATAGACAAAATGGCGGCCGTGCTGATCCTGCAGGGTTATCTGGACGCCCAATCGAGGTGACACGTATGAGTGAAGAGTTGTTTGAGGAGTTTGAGGTTGGGGACGTAATCGCATTGACTGAAGAGGACAGCGATGCTCCTCGTGATTTCCGGATCATGTACATTTTTGACATCGAAGATCGTTCGTATCTGGTTCTGGTTCCCGTTGATCAAGAGGAAGAGGAAGAGTACGAAGTGCATTTCCTTCGCTACGACGGTACGGACATGCTTCAGCCAATCGAAGATGATGAAGAGTGGGAGCAGGTAGAGGCGACGTTTGAGACGCTGATCGCTGATCTGGAGAAAGAAGATCTGTAGACTGCCCTATCCAAATGAAAACCGAGTGAGGCAATATGTCTCGCTCGGTTTTTTTTTGCGAAAAATTGGCTGTCATTGCCTTCGGTCTGCCAACGCTCAGTACCGTTTTGGAGTGTGCAGCCGAGCGGAGACTTCATTCTACGGCGCCGCAGGTTTTCGTATCTCTCGCTGGTTCTCATCCAAACGGTACAGCAGCTTTCCGTTTTCATCATAGGCCAGCAGGATGGCCGATGCTCCCTCTTCTGGACTGAACACCCGGGCGAAATGGTAAAAGCCTTTAATGGGTCGCATCGATTGTGTTTCACCGTCACTCCACTCCACTGTCAGCGAGTGGATCTGCGGATCGTTTACTTGGCCGCTCGCGTAGGTGTACCAGGAGCCATTCCTTTCTCTATGCCCGCCCCATCCCCATTTGAGAACAGACTCGGGGTCAAATGGATATCCGCCACCACCGCCCCTGTTTCTCCAGAGAAAGCCAAATGGCCGGTCCAAAAGAAAGTGATACGAAAGCCCCAGCTTATCGTCATAAAACAAGACCGCGTACATGTTCCCCGCCTGAATGACTGAAATCGCTTCGACGGAAGCAGAGGGAAAGCCCATCCCTTCCAAGGTGTCGCTAACGGCAGATTCCGGTGACCAGGGACTTGGATAATAGAGCGGAAAGAGAAAGAGGGCAGAAGCTGCGATAATGATCCAGCGAATCAAACGGTTTTTGCGTTCACGCATTATGGTTTACCCCCTTCTCCGAGCGGAATCGTGAAAGAAAAAGCTTCTCCGTATTGTTCCTGATGGACGCGGATAGAGTGCAAATTGGCTGGTACGGACTCCATATGGTACATGCCTTTTGCAAAGTAAGCGGATGAAGAAACATGTCCCCCATGAATCGAGAACTCCTCTCCTGTGTCGGTGGTTACCCGAAAATCGCTGGGCAGAATGCTTCCCGAGCCAAAATGACGCCCTGTCATATAGATGCGCAGCTCTTTACCGTCATAGGCAACCCCATCTACCGTCAATGTCCGGTTGAAATAGGATTGAGTGACTGCGGGAGCGGAATAATACGTTCCGTCTTTTTTTGCTTGGCGTATTTCGTCGGAATGGCTAAATAAGACCGAAACAGAAAGAAGAATGTATAGAAGTGCCTGGCCTCCAAGAAAAATAACAAGGACCCACTCTAAAAAAATGAAAAATCGTTTCAACATGGCAGCACCCATTTCCTTTCTAGTTAGGTATTGATTTTCTCGTTTCCGACCCTCGATCCTGCCGTTTTCCCGGAAAATACCCGGAACAGCAATTGGTGACAAGGTGGACATGCCTTGGGTATAATGAAACAGATAATGGACGGGTCCAAATTTTTACCCGGCCACGTGTGTGGAATGCCGCAGGCTTTAGTCTTGTGTAGAGGCACCACCCAGAAGGAGGACTCTACTGTGAATCCCATGTCTGTGAAAAACGACGATCTTCCGGACTATCCCCAGGCCGCAAAACGGCGTCGCAGGGGCGGTTTTTTCCGGATGGTCCTGATCCTTTTCTGTTTGCTGCTGCTCGGCACCGGAGGAGTGGTCTACTACGTATACCAAGGGCTCCAGCCAGTAGCAGGGGAGGCCGTCACCAAAGAGGTTGAAATTCCCGCAGGTTCTTCTGTAAGGCAAATCGCCCGCATCCTGCAGGAGCATGGTTTGATACGGAATTCAGATCTTTTCACATACTATGTCAAGTACAAGGGAACGGGCTCTCGTTTGCAGGCCGGCGTCTATCAATTTGAGACGGGGCAAAGCATCGACCAAATGCTGCAAGCAATGGCTGACGGAAGCACCATCGTCGACGCCACCCGCTTTACCATACCTGAGGGCTGGAATGTCGAGCAGATTGCCGATCACCTTGCTCAGGAGGGACTGGTGGACAAAGCCAAGTTCCTGCAAGAGGTAAACCAGGGAAGCTTTCCTGAATTTCCGTTTGTTGCCTCCATCCCTCAGAAAGAAGGACGCAAGTACCGCTTGGAAGGTTACCTTTTCCCGGAGACCTATGAGATCAAAAAGGACACCAATGAGCATGAGATTATCGCTAAAATGCTGGCCCAGTTCCAGAAGGAATGGAAGCCGGAGTGGACAGAGCAGCTCAAGGCGCAAAAGCTGACCATGGACGAAGCGGTCACATTAGCCTCCATCGTGGAAAGAGAGGTTGTGGTCGACAAGGAAAGACCAATCGTCGCTGGTGTGTACTACAATCGCATGCGTGAAGGCTGGCTGCTGCAAGCAGATGCCACGGTACAGTTTGTGCTCGGCAAACAGCGCGACAGAATTACCTTTGACGACCTCAAAGTGGAAAGTCCGTACAACACGTACCTGCATCCCGGTTTGCCCCCGGGACCGATTGCCAGCTCGGGAAGAGCCTCGCTCGAAGCTGTGGTTCATCCAGAAAAACATGACTATTTTTTCTATGTGACCAAAAAAGATGGCACCTCGGAGCATTACTTCTCCAAGACACTTCAGGAACATAATGCCAACGACAGAAAAAGCAGAGGAAAATAAGAGGCTTCAGGCAAGCCTCTTACGATTTTCCCAGGCGATGTGATATAATAATCCGGTTGTAAAAAAGGGGGGTGACGAAATGATAACCAATCCAGTGATCGATCAATATATTTCCGGACTGGTTCCCCCGCGTTCGCCGCTGCTTCAGCGATTGGAAAAGGAGGCACAGGAGGAAGGGATTCCGATTGTGCAGTTGCCAACCGCTCAAGTCATGCGTTCCTACCTATTGCTCCACCGTCCGAAACGAATTTTGGAGATCGGGACGGCCATCGGGTATTCAACGATTTGGTTGGCGGAGGCTGCACCGGAAGCCAGCATCGTGACCATGGAGATCGATGAGGAACGGCTTGCCCGCGCCAAAGCCAATTTAAGCCAGGCCGGAGTCGAGAAGCGCGTAGAAATCCTGCATCGAGATGCGACGACAGGACTGGCGGATGAGGCAGAATTTGACTGTCTGTTCATTGATGCTGCCAAAGGACAGTACCAGAAATTTCTGGATCTGTACCTGCCGATGCTGCGCCCCGGAGGACTTGTTTTGACAGACAACGTGCTGTTTCGCGGTCTGGTTGCCTCTCCGGAGGAAGCGGGGAAAAGACAGCGATCCATGGTGGACAAACTGAACCGATTTAACCAATATTTAACTGAGCATCCAGACCTGGAAACGACGTTCATTCCGGTAGGGGATGGTCTGGCTGTCAGCTTCAAAAGATAGAAAGAAAAAACAGATTACACAACTTTTCAAAGATGAGTTACCTCAAGACCAGTTTTTGAGGAAGGCAAGAGGAAGGGGATATGGATCATGAGTCACCCCGTAGTGATTGGGGTTGCAGGGGGAAGCGGTTCCGGCAAGACGACAGTAGCGAGGGAATTGTACCGTCAATTCCAGAATGACAGCGTCACGATGATTGAACAGGACTCCTATTACAAAGATCAAAGCCACCTCAGTGTGGAAGAGCGGGTACTCACTAATTATGATCATCCGTTTGCATTCGATAACGATCTGATGCTTCATCAATTGCAGGAGCTGATACAGGGTCGATCGATACAGAAGCCGATTTACGATTTCAAGGTTCACAATCGCAAGCAAGAAACAGAGCGGGTCGAATCGAAAAACGTCATCATTCTAGAGGGGATGCTTATCCTGGAGGACCCTCGGATTCGTGATCTGATGGATATTAAAGTCTTTGTCGATACCGATGCGGATGTACGGATTGTCCGCCGGATCGTGCGTGATATTGAGGAGAGAGGACGTTCCCTGGAATCGGTTGTGAATCAGTATTTGGAAGTGGTCCGCCCGATGCATCTGCAGTTCATCGAGCCTACGAAGCGGTATGCCGATGTGATTATTCCAGAGGGCGGCTACAATCGGGTAGCTTTGGATTTGCTTTCGACGAAAATCCGCGATATTTTGGAAGAAAAACGGAAGGTCTCCCACCCTTCTCAACAATAGTACCGCCACTGTTTGATGTGGCACGCGCAAGCAGCACGCCGGAAATCGGCGTGTTTTTTGTTTTCCTGCTCCTCATTCGGGACATACTGGATGAAAAAGGCAGGGGAGGGAACGGCCATGCAGGTAGAGCGGCGGATAAAAAGAAGGCAGTTTATCTTGATGTTAGGGATGACGATTCTGTGGATCGGGTTGACAGCCAGGCTCTGGTGGATTCAGTTGGGCGCCTCCCACCGTTTTACCCGCCGGGGGATCGATCTGGTCAAGAATTCAGTCAGACAACGCCAGCAGAGCATTGTCCTGCACAGCGGCAGGGGGGATATACTGGATCGGAACGGCTATCGCTTTACGGGTGAAGAGCAGTTGGCGCTGATTCTCTTCCCATTGGCACGCGGCAGCCTGCAGGGTACCGATGGTCTCAAACGGCTGTCCGGAATTACCGGGATCAGCGAAGAGCGCTTGGCGGAAGCGATGAAAAATGCCAAAGCGCCGATCATGCTGCGTGACTCGACAAAACGCCTCATCCCGCTCTCACAGCAGCAAGCCGAGAGAATCAACCAACTGGCGATTCCGGGAATTGTATCGCTTGCTGTTACCGAACGCTACCGCGAAAACGAAGTAGCGAAACATGTGGTTGGCTATATCCACCGCAACCCTGAATTGGTCAAGTCTCTCTATCCGGACGAATGGGCCCAAGGCAAAAAAAACGCCGAGACAACGACCGGGGCATCTGGATTGGAACGCAGTTTTGATCGTTTTTTGCAGGGGATTGAACCTTCCATTCTCTCTTACTATGTAGACGGGGAAGGAAACCCGATGCGTGGTCTGGATATTCGCTACACCACGCAGAACAACGAGTACTACCCGCTCTCCCTGGTGACGACACTGGATGCCCGTCTGCAGCGCCAGGTGGAGAGATTTGCAGATGAAGAAGGGCTCAATCAAGGCTCGATTGTAGTATTGGATGCAGAAAGCGGCGATATTCGAGCTATGGTGAGCCGGCCTGTCTATGATCAGTCTCGGGTGGAGGTAGAAAAAGGAGCCTGGCAAAATCGAGCGGTCAAACAGCTTCCTCCCGGTTCCGTATTCAAAATCGTAGTCGCTGCGGCTGCTTTGGCCGAAGGAGTGGTGTCGCCGACGGAACGCTTTCACTGCAGCGGCAGCTATGGAAAGTACGGTTTTTCCTGCTGGAAAAAGGAAGGGCATGGGTCACTGACGATGGAGGAAGCCTTCGCACAGTCATGCAATATCACATTTGCCGAGATTGCCAAGCGAGTCGGGGGAGACAAGCTGGATGAGTATGCCCGGCGTTTAGGATTGCAAACGCAGGTCGGTCATCGCACGGACCATTTGTTTAAACTGCAGGGGTTTCGGCAGCTAGATGGCGAGGAGACAGGGCGGGTGTTTTTAGAGCAGGTTTCCCGCAAGGATGAGGGAGTCTTGATCCAGACGGCGATCGGCCAAAGGGATGTGCGCATCACCCCCCTTCAGGCGGCCAATCTGATGATCACCATCCTCCGTGGAGGTCAGCCATCCCAGGTGAGGCTAGTCTCAGAGATCACCTATAAAAACAGCCAGTCCTTTTATCGATTTCCGGTTCAGGCACTAACGGAACAGGGGATTGATTATGTAACGGCCAGCAAGCTGAAACGGTTGCTCAGGCTTGTGGTGACCACTGGGACAGGCAAGCTTTTGGAGAATAGTCCCTGGCCAATCGCTGGAAAGAGCGGGACAGCGCAGACAGGGACCGGAGCAAATGAAAGGAACCACCTCTGGTTTGCGGGGTATGCTCCCGCTGACAAACCGCGCTTCGCAATCTGTGTCGTAGCGGAGAACCAGCCAGCATACGGGGGCAATCGGGCTATGGAGATTTTTCGCCGCGTTGTAGGAGAAATTGACGGTCCACCAGTTTGAGATTTTTTACGGGGTACAGCTTATCGGCCAGCGTATAGGCGCGAGCTTGCAATTGATTCCGCTTGTCGAGACCGACGATCAGCATGAAGGGTGCGGGGGACATATATTTCGACTGGGAGGCCTTGGTCCAAATTGTCTGGCGGTCGCCTTTGCTGGGTGCTAGACGTTTGATGGTGTGGCTATGCCAGTCCCCGATATACTTCCATGGCCTCCGCCTGCTTTGCCTTTTTACCAAATTGGATAGATGCTGATCATCGAACATGATGGAGTTGGGCTGGTGAACGGCTTTGGGACCAGGACCACTGGCATAGGTCACTAGCCATTCCTCATCGTTGAGCGGATATCCCATCAGTACGCCCCCTGTTTCCAAGGATGGTTTTCTTCTCACTGCCTGCTCAATCTGTCTCCATGCTTTACTTGTAAAATACAATGAGGTCATTTCGAACAGTCCACCTCCTTCCTAAACAAAACCGCACTTTTTTGATTGCCTACTATCATATGATAAAAGGAAGGAAAGTGACTTAGGCACAATTAGCCAGTGATGGAAAAATGGGGGTTGCCAGTCAAGAGGTAATTTTCCTATAATTTAGAAAAGTGCTGTGGGAAAGGTATGGTCCTATGTCGGCAGTTACGGTCAGCCATAATCTTATTGGACGAGTTTTGAATCAGGATCTGTACTCCAATACGGGAGTCTTGCTTCTTCCAAAGACAACGGTATTGACGGAGAACCACATCAGACTGTTGCGAAATCAGCAAATCCGCAGCGTATATGTATCTGATGAAGTGTGGTCGGAAGGAGATGGAGAAGCCATCTCTAACCAGTTGTTTGGTTTGGAATTGGATCAGGAGAGTGTCACTTCCTATCTGGAAGCGATGGAGGATACAAGGCGTTTGTTTGAAAGTGTTCAGTTGGAAAAGATGCCGAGACTTGAAGAATTTACTCAGGCGTTTCAGAGGGTGGCTGTTTCAACGGAAAAGCGAATGAGCCTGTTTCGTTCACTGTATGTGCTGGAAGGAGCAGACAGCTATACCTATCGCCACTCCATAAATGTTGGCATTCTCTCCACCCTGATTGCCAGGCTTCTCAAGTGGAAGGAGGAGCGGACTCGGGTGATGGGAGCGGCAGGCTTTTTACATGACATTGGCAAGATGCAGGTGCCCAAGGAAATTTTGTTGAAACCGGGTCAATTGACCGAGCAGGAGTTCAACGAGATGAAGAAACATACCATTTACGGCTATGAGATGATTAACCAGATGGAGGGGAGCTGTGAAACCCTCAAACTCTGTGCGCTTCTTCATCATGAGCGTCTGGATGGCTCCGGTTATCCAGAGGGCCGTACAGAAGAGGAGATCCCGATTGAAAGCCAGGTATTGGCGGTCGCCGATATCTTTGATGCGATCTGTTCGGATCGTGTGTACAAATCACGAACCTCCCCCTTTGAGGCGGCACAGCAGATGTGGAAATTGGCTTGTGACGGTTTGATCAGTATCGAAATTGTAAGCGTTTTTGTACACTATATTGCACAACTGTACGTGGGTTCCAAAGCGAGGCTAAATAATGGAGAAGAGGTAGAGATTATCCTGATCCATAAAGACGAGCCGATGCGGCCTTTGGTAAGGCGAGCACAGGAATTCATTGATTTGCGAAATCATCGCCAGCTCATGATTGAGAAAATGATTGGATAAAGGATGGCCAGATAAGGCGCTTCTGTGAAGAGGCGTCTTTTTTTACTTTCGGAAAGTTAATTTCGCTAACGCGTTAAATGGTGAAAGTATAAGGAAAACGAAGGCTTTCGCTATTTGACTTGGCGATAAGCCAAGTTTTTCTAAAGCGTTTGTAAACTTTGGAGGTCGACCTTTTCCTTCCGTTATGGCACAATAGTACGGTGTGTCCATCCGTAGACTTGATACAAATACAAAATGACGCGGATGCAAGGAGGCCAATATGATACGATACGCGACTCCAGAGGATGCGCGCTTAGCGGCACCTCTAATCTTTGAAGCGATTGGAGACATTGCCTACACGCTGACCGGAGCAGACAAACCGGAAGAAGCCATTCCTGTTTTGGAGAAATTTTTCAGTGAGCCAAGCAATCGAATCAGCTTTGAAAACAGCTTAGTAGTCGTAGTTGCAGGTCAGCCTGTCGGTGTTTTGATCTGCTATCACGGAAGCCGGACAGATGAACTGGACAAACCCTTCGCAGAGCGACTGAAGCAGCTGACAGGGCAGGAGCCGGTTATTAAGAAAGAGGCGCGCAACGATGAATTTTATTTGGATACGCTCGTTGTTTCTCCCAGTCACCGAGGAAAAGGGCTAGGAAAACAACTGATCGCCAGATTTGAAGAGGAAGCGATTAAGCAGGGACATGAGCGTACTGCTCTCCTGGTTGAGAATGATAATGGACGAGCACGTAAACTCTACGAATCTCTCGGATATCGTGCAGACAGCTCACTGACGGTAAGCGGCCATCTCTATCACCATATGGTAAAGCTGCTCGCGGTCCCTATTTAAATAGAAGTCATAGTCAGATAGCCCCGGGGTGCAGTGGTCTTGCATCCCGGGGTTTAGTCTTCTGGAACGAAATCTGTCCTCCGCTAGAGAGACTCCGAGGGAGGATATGGTAAAATAGAAGGGCTTGGTTTTGCAAAAAAGAATGTAAAGGGGTCGCCGGATACCATTGAAAAAGAAAGGGTTCCTCATACTATTGATTCTCATTGTGCTGGTAGGCGCAGGGATCGCAGTTCGCTCTCTTACCGCTGTCACCTATGCCGCTGGCTACTTCTACCAGGATGAAAATCGAATCCTGTACGCCAAGGTCCTTCCTGGAAAAGAAGGGATTACCCTGGAAATCAACGAAGCACAGGTAGAGACAGTGGATGGCCTGCCCCAATTAAAAAATAACCGTTATCTCTATGAGGGCACGGTAGAGGGGGAGAGTCTAAAGCTGCACGCCGCCGAAGGTCAAGGAGAAAGCCTGGCAGCGTCGGTCAACAGGGAGAGGCTGGTGCTACAGGATACATGGCGAGAACATTACGAGGCCAACACCGAATTGCTTGCCATGCAAACGGAGGAGTACCAGACAAAGCTAGATGCTTTGCAAAAGCAGGTCAGTGAAAAGGCAGAAGCCGTCCAGAAGGAAATGGCTGAACGGAAAGCGCAAGAAAAAGCGGAAATGAATAAAAAAGTCGAGCAGTTTGGCAAGCTGGAATCCGACATTGCAGAAAATATCAAATACATATCCGAATACCAGATTTCTGGGGACCTGGCCATTTTCGAGCAGCATCTGACTGATTTGGCTTCGCTGTCCGAAGAGCTGGCTTCCATGGGCCCGAAGTCCGGGCTGACACAAACGGATCGTGCGATTGCATCGTCGATCGCGAACAGCATGAACGCCCTGATGGATGGTGTTCGCACGCTTCAGTCCCAGGTGGAGAAAAAGACGACGGCGCTGTCCGGAATTGCTGAGACACTGCAAGGTGATATGAATCAGGCGCAAGTATTGTGGCAGCAGGTTAGTGGTGAGATTGCCAATAGAAGCGAGCGCCAAAAAGCATTTGAAGAAGCTGTCCAAGCAGGGACAGAGGCGATCGCGGAGGCGAAGAAAAGTGTAGCAGCTGCCGAGCAAAATCTGGCAGGTTACAAGAAGAAAGCCGAGGGCTACTACCAGAAAGCAGCCGACTTTCTAAAAGAATAGAAACGGGAAGAAAAGCGAAAGGGAGGGGGTTTTTCAGCATGCTGGACTTTGGCGCAGTCAGTCTCGAATGGGGGACGCTGCTTTTTCAGATCATTGCCTTTCTAATCATGATAGGCCTGCCGGTGGGGCTAATCATTTACTTTGTGGTTCGCTCTGGGCTGAAGAAAAAAGTGAAGGAATTGGAAAGACGGCTGGAGCGATTGGAAGAACTCGTTCGCAAGCAGTAAGCATCACTTGATCATAAAAAACGGTTGATTTTTCACCGTCAAAAGGATTCGAGACTTTGTGTCTTGAGTCCTTTTTTTATTGCACATGCCCCTTAGCTTATAAGGATAAATACAGATGGAGATAACGCGAAAATGTTGTTCTAGACTTTAGAACAGGCAGGTACAAGGGGTGAAGCAGGCAAAGTTCTTCTTTTTTTGGCAGAGTTCCCGCGTACATGCACGTGTAGGCAGGAGCCCACATAAGGTTAAATAAGCGCATATCCTTCGTGGGAGGTGGCAAACGTGTCCAGCATCTTTGCAGCGCTATCGCTGTTTATCAAAGAAATCATGCTGTTCGTGGCCTATGTGAAAAACAATGCTTTTCCCCAGCCGCTGCCTGACACGGAAGAGGAAAAGTATCTCCGGCTCATGGCCAAGGGCGACCCGGTCGCACGGAATAAACTGATTGAGCATAACTTGCGGCTGGTTGCTCATATTGTGAAAAAATTTGAAAACACTGGAGAAGACAGCGAAGACCTGATCTCCATCGGTACGATCGGCCTGATCAAAGCGATCGAAAGCTACCAGGTGGACAAAGGGACAAAATTGGCGACGTATGCCGCTCGTTGCATTGAGAATGAGATATTAATGTCAAAAGTGGAGTTATATGTTGTAAGTGCCAAGAATAAAGGGACCGTTATGGTCCCTTTAAACTGGTATCAGATGATTTGGATATTCATCGTATGTCCGGCCATCAAGCATCCTACCGTGACGGTGTTTCTGAACACCACCCCATTGTTTAAAAAAGAAAGCAACGTCTTGATCCTTACATTGCTGCATGATACTACGAACCCATTCTTCTTTCATTGGACGAGCTCCAGCCCCAGATTCCCCGCCAACAATTACCCAATGGATGCCTTCAAGATCCAGGTTTTCGATCGGACCAATAAGAGGTTCAATGGAGAGGAATCTTGTTTTCGCTGGAACCGTCCGAAGGTGATCGATCCGATGTATAACACGGTCATCCTCAACGCTGACTCCCTGCCATACATTTTGGGGCCAGGGTAAATAAGGAGCTAACTCAGCTAGACGATCAGAGCGCTTCGTAAGAATTTGAAAAGTGTGCCAGGACGCTTTTTCCATAGTAACAAAGACTTTTTGGATGAACTCGAGTGGAACGTCTTTATGAAAAAGATCTGACATGGAATTAACAAATATTCTTCTTGGTTTTTTCCAGCGAAGTGGCGTTTCGATTAAATCGTAATGAAGAGTAACATTAAAGCCATTTTTATAACGAGGATTTTCCATTGCAACTAGTCTTTTCGCCATTGTTGCAGCATAACAATGCCTACAACCTTCGGAAATTTTTGTACAACCAGTGACGGGGTTCCATGTTGCCTCAGTCCATTCAATACTGGAGGAAGAAGCCATTTAGAAAAACCTCCTTTCTGCATAATATTAGCACATATGGTTAATGAGAACAATCGTTCCTATCTAGGGAAAGTTACTTTAACGTGATCAGCAAAGGAAACTTTTCCTTTAATCTTACGGCGCTTCGCAGCAGGTGGTTCACAAGTTACAGACCCAGCATCCTCCAATCTACGCAGTGCCTCTTTGTAATTATTCCTTACGAAGGGCGTATTTACATGGTGCCGACGATATATCTCTTCAAGTGTAAGAGTTTTTCCTGAAAACACCTCAAGAAGTTCGTCGCCGAGCATGTCTAATGGTTTATTAAGCGCGTATAGAAAATCAAGCTGTTTATCAGTAACAGGTAAATAAGAGAAACTCGCCACACCGTCTTCGTGTTCTGAACTTTCTCTCCACATGATCTCTTTCATAATTTCATACCCAAGAATATGTTTGGAAAAGAAAATTAAATAATGGCTCGTCCGTCCGTTTTCTCGAGCAAACCTAAAGGGCAGAACATAATTTTTTCCATCATCTGATAGAGAATGAGCTAGAGCGTTCACAATCGTTAACTCACGTTCATCAGGAGACATGTTTGCAACTTTTTGTCGTAGCTCATTAGCATATTCCTCACCAAAGATGGAATTCATATGCTTTTCTACGATCTTATTCGTTATCCCCATATTTATACGATTGTAATTAAAGAAGAAGATGCAATCTGAACCCCAGTCTTTTGTAAGTCCCTTTATAAGTTTCGTACTCAGACCTTTGTATCCGAAAGGGTCAACAAATGCAAACGTAGGGACTAGACTGGTAGACGAGAAAAACTCAGCAACTTCGTCATCAATCTCGCCGAGCATGGTTTCGGGTTCATGTTTGAGTTCATTAATTCTTGGAATTTTTTTAATCTCTTCTTCGAGATTTTGTATTAAATCTTCATTTCCGTCGTTAAAGATCGTAACTACCTTCTCACGAAGTACATTGTCATTTATACACGCTTCTAATACTTTGATTGGGGTTGATTTTGTACCGTCCTTATATCTACCTGGTCCACAAAAAAGGTCTAGATAAGCAACTTTGTTACTACGAGGTGCTATTATTTTTGCCCAGGCAAAGAAATACTTTGCAACGATTGCAGCTTTGACTTCTGATTGTTCTAATGCTTCTTCAAAAAATACAGTCATCCTTCTCTACCTCCAAGTTAAATATTGCAACCATTTGATATATCCAAACCCTTTCTATGACCAAGTAGCGGTATCTACCTTGTCAAAAAAGAGTAAGAATACGCAAAGCCAGTATGTAGAAGAAATTCACGTAGCGTAGGTTTATAACCCTATGTTAATCACCTACTATTTACCCAAACTTTACATAACAAGTAGTTGTGAATGTAAAAAAATACCCTCCATGCATCCTAAACGAAGAAAGTAGGTCTAGGTGCATAGAGGGTTTTGTATGTGTATTTACTTTTTATCCTTCTCAATGCCTTCAGTAAGATCAAACAGAGAAGGTGGTTTATAAGACTTAACTTTGTTTTCACGCATTTGTTTCTTGATTTCGTAAAAAGACCTTCGTAGCTCTCTTTTTTCTTCATCGGATGCATCAAGGTAACCATCAAGGAAGAAGAAGTCATCAGGATCGTCGGTTAGTTCTTGAAGGAGTTCGTCTCGAGATTTTTCAAGCTTGTCCTTTTTTTCGGATGGGGAGGGATCGTTAGTTCTCCCCAGAAGGTAATCAATCTTTACATCGAAGAAATCGGCTAGTTTTTGGAGGGTTTGGTTATCAGGCTCATTATCCCCTGTTTCGTATTTTGCGTACGTAGAGCGGTTAAGGCTTAAAGCATCTGATAGTTCCTGTTGTGTCAGTTTTTTTGCCTTCCTGCACTCCTTTAAACGCTGGCCTAGGAACATGACTCTCACCTCCAACGTGTTGACTATAGTCAATTATATGTGATAAAACATCACAACGAAATGGGTGTTCCAATAAAGAACAAAAAGTGTTGACTGTGACGAAATAGAACATTATAATGTGATCATACAGAACAAAAACTTTTCGGAAGGATGGTGAAGAATGAAACGTCGTACCTGGTTGATCAACATGCGAAACAGTAAAGGTCTTACACAGGAAAAGGCTGCGGAACTTGCTGGAGTAGAGCGTTCCACATACACCAAAGCAGAAAATGGCAGTTCCGTCGCTGTAAAAACAGCAAAAAAAATAGCAAGTGCTTTTGATTGTGATTGGACTCTTTTTTTTGAAAATAATTGTGACAAAATAGGACAAAAATTAGCCTGAAAGGTTGATCCAAATGGAAAAGTCTACCCGAAGACGTGAGGTGATCGTCATAAAAGGGCCCCTCTTTGAGCAGGTGTTAAAAAACGCATATGTATCGGCTCAAAAGATTATTCTCAATAAACTTGAAACGCATTCCAGTAAATCTGTCTCTGAAAAATGATTGTTTGATTTCCAATCCACACAACTGCATAGAGCACCAAACGAGCGGGAGCGAGCGACAATCTGCAAAGGGAGCCGAGCCGAAATACATCAGACCGGGCCATCTGGACAAGGTCAAATGCCAGGCAAGGAAACGGTTAGGTCACTGCCATGACTTTGATGCTGCATGCAGTTGTGTGATGCAAAGGGGGTGTAAGGCTTGGATGTATCTGAGATCAAAGAAATCTGCCAAACAAAATGTACGAAAGAGGCAAGCGAAAAGCTGGCTCAGGGTTGGCAAGTACTCCACATTTCAAACAATTGCGGCCAACTCAGTTTTTACCTGATCCGCAAGTAGTGAGTTCTCTTCTCTGATGAAAGCGAGGTGAAAAAGTTGGATCATGTCATCCGTAGCATTGAACCGCATCTTTATTGGCATCTGGGCATGCTCCGTCAGGAATGGCGCGGTGGCAAAGGAGAGTACAAAAAATTGACTGACTGCCCTTCCTACGCAGAGTGCAAAGCCTTAGTCGATGCCATACACGTGCTGGAAAAGCATGAGTACGGCCAAGCACAAACGATGTCCGTTTCTAACTTGATCGATTGGTGAAAAGAAAACTCCCCATCGTGAGCACGAGGGAGAGTCTGAAAGATGAGCACAACCTTATTGTAAAACCTTGTAAATAAATCGCCTATTCCGATTTGGAATATTTTAAAAAAAGGGAGGTTCTAGATGTGAAGGTTGGGGCGATTATGCAAGCGTGCAGAGAACGCGCTGGATTAACGCAGGAACAATTAGCAGTAATGCTCAATCGCTCACAAAGTTGTATCAGCAAGCTTGAGGATGACAAGAAAACTTGGGATATTCCGACGTTCTTAAACTGGATTGATGCAACAGGAGCAAAAGAAGTGGCTGTTGCTTTTTTCCTAGGGATGGATGGGCTTACTATCATGCAGCAATTCTTTACGACAGGAATCATGTTGACTTACTGGCTGTTTTGAAAGGAGGGACAAGCAGTTGCAAATCAAGGAGTGCCTGGATGGATTGGATGAGGAGCAGTTGGTCCACATTGTCGACGCGCTTCTCGATACCGCAAAACGAAGCGAGCAAATGGGAATGGAACTGGACGCCCGCAAAAAAAGAATCACGGCTGAGAAGGTGTTAGAGATCAAGCGCCAACGAGAGGAAGCATGGATGTTACGGATATTAGGTCAGGGGAGGAAAGAAACGTCATGGATGAACAGACCTTGCGAATGAAGCTTCATTTTTATCAAAGGATGATGATGGTGGTGAAAACGGCAGGTGATCTTGTAGCACATGAAATCTACCTCCAGATCACAAGGGAAATCGTTGAACAACTCAAGGAAATGGAAAAGACGGCCTGCTCGCAACAGACCGCCTGATCAAACCAGAACGAATATTCGGGATAACTGTAGCTTACCACAGCTACTAAAGGAGGACAAGCCCAATGAAAAAGGCTCTGACAATGGAAATCGCTGATTTGGAACGAGAGCTTGCAAACCTGCAAGAAGCCCGCAGAGAGGCTGACGAAGAGTGGCGAGCAGTCGATGCGGAGTATGTCAAACTGAAACGTCAACTCGAACAGTTGGATGCACACAAGCGTGACTTATGGTACGAGATCGAATGCCGGAAAAAGTATCTGGCTGCTCTACAGGTGGCGAAAAAATATGAGCCAGCAAGCGCCTGATTTCGTCGCCTATGTTGAGCAGACGGAGCCCATCAGACAGAAGTACCTTCAGCCACTGGCTTTTGATACAGACGAAGACGGAGACCAACTGGAATGGACCGCTCGGGACGTGATTGAGGAATTGGAGTTGATCATTGACGCACGGGCGACTATGGCTCCAAAAGAATTTCGTGAGGAGATCCGGCAGCAGGCGAAACGATTGTTGAAATAACGCGGGCTTCGGCCCTGCGTGCAGGATCAGCGGAATGGCTGGTTTTGCACGGAGGCTCGAACCTCCCAGGTCGGTTGCGGAACGGTAACACGCAGCGCCTTACAGTGGGCAAAGTAGGGGTGAGAATCCCCGGCGCTTATAGGAGTTGAGCGGACATGAACTGCTCGTAAAATACCTACCCGGCTTTTCAGTGAAGTCAGTCCGAAACGTGGCGACTATAAACTAAGCGGCAAACTGATGCAGGGTTCGAGTCCCTGCCCGACCTGAAAATTACATAGCGAGGCAAAGAGCGTGGGTAACAGAGGGTTGCAACGGCTGGCAGATGCGGGTAGGGCTGCCGGCGGCCTCGTGACCAAACGGAAGGGGGTGTTTGGATTGGGAGAAGTAGCTGAAATGATTCTATCTGGTCTGCTATGTCAAGTATGCGGCACGTATATGGACGATTTTGCAGAGCCTGGGTACCCCAGAACATGTGAAGATTGTGCGGATGAAAAGTAAAAGACCCAGCGCTGCAACGCTGAGTCCTCTGTCGATAAAGCTACGATTGGGAATCGTACTTCTATCGTAGCTTATCGGCCTTATTAACACAAGGGGAGTGGTCCAGTGCAAGCTGTGAGTTTGGTCTCCACAGATAATATGGCTTACTCTGAATGGCTCATGTGGAGAAAGAAAGGTATTGGAGGATCTGATGCCGGGTCTGTTGCTGGGTTCAGTAAGTACCGTTCTCCAATTGCAGTTTGGCTCGAAAAGACAGGCAAGGTTGAACCCACGCAAGAGGAATCCCAGGCAGCTCGTTTTGGTCGAAAGTTGGAGCCGATTGTCGCAGAAGAGTTTGCCGAACGAACAGGCCTGAAAATCGAGCCAGTTCATGAGTTACTACAGCATCCGAATTATCCCTTCATGCTGGCGAATCTTGACCGCTTGATTCATATGGACGGGATGCATGGGGTGCTTGAGTGCAAAACGGCAGACAAGTATCTGGCAGCCGAATGGGACGAGGATAACATACCGGATCATTACTACCTGCAGGTTCAACACTACCTGGCTGTTACCGGCCTCCAGTTTGCCTACATCGCTGTTCTGATTGGAGGAAATGACTTCCGGCATAAACGGATTGACCGAAACGACGAGGTTATCGCCCACCTGATCACCATCGAAACGGATTTTTGGAGATTGGTTGAACAGGACATCCCGCCTGCGGTAGATGGAGCGGAATCGACAACAGAGCTCTTAAAGCAAATGTATCCAGTGTCCAATGGTCAGGAGATCATTTTGCCGGACGAAGCGGAAGAATGGTTAAGGCAATATCATGAAGCGTCCGCCAAAATCAAAGAGTTTGAAATGCTGAAAGCCGAGGCACACAACAAAATCATGTATGCCATGAAAGATAATGCGATCGGATGGATCGGGGACAAAAAGGTGACACGCTCTGTCATTCCTGAGAAGACGATGAGCTTTGTCAAAAAAGCGCACACAAGGCTTTACATACCCAAAGCCACTTAGGAGGTCATGATTCATGGGTAGCCCGCAAGACATGGCTGGCAAATTGGCTCAGCGGGCCGGTACATCGGCTCCTGAAAAAAAGGAAATGACGATTTTTGACCTGATTGAGTCAAGAAAAAACCAGTTCGCGCAAGCAGCTGGAAACAACATGGATGTAAACAAGTTTTTACGAATTGCTACATTTTGCATCCGAACCAATCCCAAACTGATGACTTGCTCGACACCTTCGTTATTGTCATCTCTCATGCAATCTGCACAGCTTGGATTGGAACCAGGGGTATTAGGACATTGCTATCTGGTTCCATTTTGGTCAGAGAAACTTAAGTCATTTGAGGCAACATTCATTATTTCCTACAAGGGAATGATTGAGCTTGCCAGGCGAAGCGGAAACATACAGTCCATTGCGGCAAGGATTGTCTATGAAAACGACGAGTTTCAGTTTGAATACGGCCTTGAAGAAAGGCTGATTCATAAGCCATGCATCCAGGGCGAACGAGGGAAGATGAAACTGGTTTACATGGTGGCACACTTTGTTGGTGGCGGTCATTACATCGAAGTTATGACAAAAGCAGAAATAGATGCGGTCATGATGTCTTCAAAGTCATATGACAAGAAGAAAGGGCAGCCTACCGGCCCCTGGAAAGATCATTACGAAGAAATGGCAAAGAAAACGGTTATTCGTCGGGCTTGGAAGTACCTACCGATCAGTGTGGACGATGCCCGCGTTGTCGAGCAGGAAGGCACTGTGAAGCATGACATTTCGGAAGATATGTCAACCGTTCCATGGATTGATGCAGACGCATACGCTGTTGAAGATTCTCCAGAAGCTCGGGAGCAGCAAGAACAAGAGGAAGCGACGGAAGAGCAAGAAGCTGATCTTTTTTCCGGGGGGTAAGCCATGGGGGTGACCGGGTTGAAAGGACAGGTATATGAATTGTGATCCATGCGCTGGAAGGTGTCCAAGACCTTCTGGCGCAACGGAGAACTATGGGTAGTCCTTACATGCATGAGTAAGCGGAAGAATGCGCCACCACCATGGGAAGCCCCTTTTACCTTCCTTGAAGTAGTACGCGACCGTAGAGTGGCTTAAAAAGAGGGGGACTGGGGATGGGCATATCAGAATACGGGACAACGGGGTTTTTTGTCCTTCCCCGTTCATCCTGGAGATCCAAGAGGGACAAGCTTCTGTTTTTCGACTTGGTTGAGCAGGCGAATTTCAGAGATACAGCTGGATGTAAACGGGGGCAGCTTATCACCTCTGTTCTCCAGCTGGCAAAAGACACGGGCTGGACGGAAAAGCAAATCAGAGGTTCCTTGGAATATTTAAAGCAGCATGGACTCATTACGGTCGAGTCCTTCAAGGATCGAAAAAAAGGCATCATCGTAACGATTGTCGACTATGAAAATCTCCAAGATTTGTCGACCTATAAAAACCAGAAAATGGTTTTCAACGATTTTCACAAGGGCGAATTAAAGGGCGAATACGAGGGCGAATTGAAGGGCGAATTGGCCCCTCCTGAAAACCCAATAATATCAACGGTTGAAAGCCCATCGAAAGAGGGTGAGGGCGAATTGAAGGACGAATACAAGGGCGAATTTGAGGGCGACTCCTTAACAGCAGTATTAACTACAGATAAACAACAAAAAGAATTAAAAGACTTATGCGAGCAGTTGTCGAGTTTTGAACATGTGGAAGCTTTTGTTGACTCGCAAATGCTCGTCAACCCCATATCGACTTTGCCGAGAAAACTCTTCCTGGAATATTTCAACACCATTCGCCTGAAAAGGGCGACTGGGCGGATCGCAACCAGCAAAGCCAAGAAGATATGGGACAAGCTGTTGACCTATTGGCATAACAAGAAACTAGCTGACACCCCGGATGGCCGGGCAGCCATTATCCTCTACGCTCTCAGCGTTCACATTCTGCAGCACGACGACAAGCCGGAGGACTACACCTACGGGATTATCCGGCGGACAACAGAGTACGAGGCACGGCAGAAAATGATAAAGCTCAGGAATCAGGGGGGTGCTGGCCGTGAAATCGCTCCAACAGGTACTGAATCAGAGCGTGCAGCGTATCACCAGAGACGACGAAGCTTCTAAACCCGCATCAAGGCAGTGCCCACATTGCGGTTCTCTGTTAGAGCCAACACGAGTGGAGATATTCGGCCAGGTTCGGTGGGGGGCGGTCACTTGCCCATGCGAAACAAGGGCAAGAGAGGCACTTGAGGCTGAAAAACGGCAACGTGACTGGCTGACCTTATGTCAGGAATTTACCAGCAGAAACAAGTTGATTCCCAATGCGACGTTGGGGAACTACAGGGAACGGGCCGGCTGCGGTAATGCCATTAAGATCGCCAACAACTTTGCGGATACATACATCGAATGGCAGCAGGAACAACCTGGACTTGGACTTTATTTCAACGGGCCGAACGGGTTGGGAAAAACCCACCTTCTCACAGGCATCTACAAAGCGTTGATGAGTCGGAACATATCGGCAGTATTCATGACCACCTACCACATGTTCCAACGGTTCCGAGAGGTGGCGAAAGTGGAGGATTACGAGTACGAACGTCGGCTCCTGAAAGTTTTATACACATGCGATGTACTGCTCTTGGATGACGTGGGTGGCGAGGTCCCATATGACTCCCGGGCTGAGAAACTGCTCGATGTGATCAACGCTCGGAGCCAAAAGAGACCCATTATCTACTCGAGCAATTTCACGACAGGAGAGCTGGAACAGTGGATGGGAAATCAGGGAGCGCGTATTGCCGACCGCATCTTGGAAAATGCGATTACGGTTACGTTGAATGGTGAAAGCGAGCGCGGGCTGATAAACGATAGGCACCATGACTGGCTTGCTGGGAGGGTGAAAGGGCTTGGATAACACGATAATTCCCCCAGAAGTATTATCCCCCGGCTTTTACAGCACAGAAGCAGAACAAAGCGTCATCGGAGCTGTCTTCTTGAATCAAACCTATTTCCCTCTGGCGTACTCTCTGTGCTCACCGGAGGACATGTATCTGACGCAACATCAGCGTTTGTATCAAGTGATGGCCGACCTGAACGAAAGCGGAAAAGCAATCGATCTGGTCACAGTCACGACGGAATTGCAGGACAGGAAACTCCTTGATGAGATCGGCGGAGTTGGCTACCTGACCCAGATAGCCGGGTCCGTACCGACGGCATCCAATGTGGAACATTACGCCAGAATCGTTCGTGAGAAAGCTCAGCTTCGGAAGCTTTATCTATCGGCATTACGGTTGCCTCGTTTGATTGAGGAAGAGGTTGACCTTACGCTTGCCGTCGAGTTCATGGAGAAGTCGCTTCAGGAAGTAGCTGCTACCTCTCATAGCAAGGGGTTTCGGTCAACGAAGGATGTTCTGTTAAATGTCTACGATTCGATTGAACAGAATGCCAATAGTGTGGCTGGAGAAGTTACAGGATTGCCAAGTGGTTATCAGGATTTGGACCGCCTCACGAGAGGATTTCAGAGGTCTGATTTGATTATCATAGCCGCCCGTCCCTCGGTTGGAAAAACTGCTTTTGCACTAAATGTGTCCCAAAGGGCAGCAGAGAGGACGATGGACCCTATTGCCATCTTCTCACTTGAGATGGGCGCAGAACAACTCTTGCAGCGAATGATCTGCGCGGAAGCAAACCTTGAAGCTGATCGGCTTCGGACCGGACTACTAGAAGCAGACGATTGGATCAAACTCACCGAAGCGATGGCGAGTTTGTCAAAGAAACCAATCTTCATCGATGACACGCCTGGTATCACCGTCAGCGAGATCAAAGCGAAAGCCATGCGGCTGATGAACGATCATGGTGGCCGACTCGGAGCCATCCTGATCGATTACCTGCAATTAGTCCGAAGCGGAAACAAGGCGGGGAACCGGCAGGAAGAAGTGTCCGAGATATCCCGTACGTTGAAGGGAATCGCTAGGGAACTGAACGTCCCGGTGATCGCTTTATCCCAGTTGAGCCGTTCAGTGGAGCAGCGACAAGATAAACGCCCGATGATGTCCGATATCCGTGAATCAGGTTCCATCGAGCAGGACGCGGACATCGTTGCCTTTCTCTATCGCGATGACTATTACGACAAGGAAACCGAGAACAAAAATGTCATCGAAATCATCATTGCCAAACAGCGTAATGGCCCGACCGGAACGGTGGAGCTGGCGTTCTTGAAGGAATACAACAAGTTCGTTGACCTTGCCCGCCCGCAGCAGATCAGTTTCGCGGAAACCCTTGAGCAAGACGACGAGGACGATGATCCGCCATGGCGCAGGTAGGCAACGATTTTTCCGGTGAGATACCGATCAAGGTCCCAATTCCCGAAAGGCTCCTAATGATTGAAGACCCGGAAACACGGTCGGCAGCCATGCGGGAATGGTGGGTAGCGTACGCTACCAGGTACGTGGATTATAAGGCGCAATCGAAAGACAATCAGTTTGTCTACATGGTGAAACGAGGAGGGGAATAACGCTTGGTACTTCTGAGAAAGGCAATCATCCACAAGTTGGAACATGATTTCAAGGTTCATCAGATCGGGGGGAGGCCGCTGTCGGAAGTTTCGACCACCGAATTGCATGATCTATTGGGACGGTTGGAACTTGAAAGACAGACGGGACGCTCCGCATAAACCGAGCTAAAGCCAAGGAAAGCGGGAGGGAGTAGAGGGTTATGAATCGATTCAAGAGTCAAGTCAACGCAGACGATCAGCAGCCAAAGCGTTCCAAGTACAAGAATAAAAAGACGGTTGTTGACGGAATCACGTTTGATTCCAAGGCCGAGTCGGAATACTACCTTGTCCTGAAAGAAATGCTGGCTGCTGGAGAAATCAAAGACATGCGGCTGCAACCTGTGTATGTTCTCCAAGAAAAATGCGTCCGAAACGGCAAAAAACTGCAAGCCATTACCTATAAAGCCGACTTTGAAGTCCTCCATCTGAACGGGACGCTGGAAGTTATCGACATCAAGGGAGAAGAGACGGAAGCCTTTAAGATCAAGGCAAAGATGTTCCAGTACAAATACCCAAACATGAAGCTGACCTTGCTGAAAAAGGTTATGAAGTACGGCGGCTGGATCACCACGGATGAATGGAAAGAGAAAAAACGTGCCGAGAAAAAAGCAATTTAACAAGGGAGAGTGTGAAAGATGAGCTACATGGAATTCAAACCACTGGTGAAGAAAGTGAACATGAAACCAAAAGGTATCGTAGAAATCGTTTTGGAGACAAGCATCAGTGATCTGCAAGGAAAAATCGAACCACTGAGCAGTATGATCGACCGAAGGGCCGAAGCATCGCTGGACTCTCTCGTCGTAAATTACAACGTGACGATCAACACGAAAACTAATAAACCCGTAATCGAATACAAGGTGGATGACACCGGAATCGTTCAAGAAGTGAAATCCGAAGGAGAGCAGCTTGAGGCGGAGCTTGGATTGCCGAAAGAGAAGATTCCGACCAAAGAAGAGCAGGTAGAGGCCGATCGTTCCGTGATTGACGACTTTATTCGAGAAGGGTTCGCGCCCGAATTTTATGATACGCCTTATGACATCCGGAACATCATTCAACGAAAACTTGACGGAGAAACCTACATGAAGATTGCATCCGAGTTGGGTCTGTCAAGCGGAAGGATCGTTGAACTTGTAGATCGCTATTACACCCGAATCGCTCCTTTGGCAATGAAATGGGATGAATGGAGAAAAAGCAAGGCTGAGCTCAAAAAGACAGAAGAATCCAAGCCTGTTGACCAAAACGACGATGCAACCGAAGAACACGCCGAAAATCAAGATTCCGCAGAAGACGATAAGGCAGAGGGCTGCGATGATTCTGATGAGCAGGAAGCTTCCGCAGCTCCTACGGAACAGCCCGAAGAAGACCCGAAGGAAGGAACCGATGGTGGAGAAACACAAGATGTTGCTGCCGCAGCAATCGATAAAGAAAAGCTGGAAGCCTTTATTCTGAGCGGACAAGCTCCAGCGTTCGAGGGCATTACCTTTGACTTCCCTGATCTGCTGCGGCGGAAAAAGGACGGGGAGACGTGGATCGAGCTGGCGAAAGGCCTCGGGGTATCTTCCGGTAAGCTCCAGACGGAGTGGAGGGAATACAAAAAGCTGGTGACCGAACATCTGTCACAACTCAATAGCGATGGAGAACAGGGAGCGGCGTAAAGCTGCTCCTCTCCTAAAAGGTGGGTTCGTATGACAGCGATAAAGCCAAGATCAGACCATCCGTGGAGACAAGCCTTCCTGATCAGGAGGGAAGTGAACGAACATATCAAAAAATCTGGCATCAACCCTTCAATCAATAACTACAAGGTCGGCGGCGGGCGGCCAACCTGGAACGGACGAAAATAGCCTACTCTGGATACCGCTTTCCATGGCCTCCAAATAATTCTCGTACAGCATTGTAATCTCTTACATGCATGTCACTGAACACAATCGCTACCTCGCCTGGGGCCAACTCCAAGCGATCGGAAGGCTGCTCAATCCAGAACGGTAATTCCATTATGATCAAGGCTTCTCTCAAATAGCTTATGTCTCCCCAAGGGACAGGAAAATAAAAAGATTTCTGCACAAGAATCACTCCTTGTCTACATAGTAGCGCGGGAGTGAGGTGGGTACAAATTCTCAATTATGTTAAGTGGGGGATGAGGATATGAACTTACAACTGTCTATCACCAAGGGCGACACCAGCGCATCATTGATGCTGGAAAACACGAGTAGCGAATATGCAACGTCTGCTATAAACAAGATTTTCGGATTCTTCAGCAGCGGCCCTTTGGAAGTACCAAATATTGTGTCTAACGTGTCTGAAGACAAGCATAAGGGAATCCAGACGGCTGAAAAACCCATCTCTAAGACAATCGAGAAAATCAACAGCGAGCGGACGCTTATGCAACCGTTGGCAGAGAAGTTGTCAGCAGCGTTGGGCATTACAGCTCCGGATGATGCACCCAAAGAACAACCAGCAGAAGGAGTTGTGGAGAGCAGCAAAGAGGACATTAACGAGGCAGTTGAAGGTCGTTGGCCATACTCAAAGTATCGGGACGGGAAAGAATACTTCAAATGCCGTTACTACTGCCGGTGCGGACACAAGGCTAATCACTACATTGAGGAAGATAGAAAAACGGTGTCTTGCTTTGATTGCAAAACAACGCTGGCCGTTCGGGAAGCGAATGAGTATGAGCAGCAGAAACTCCAAACAAGGTTCATGGCAACGGAATTAGTCGAGCAGGTGGAACCGAGCGACGAGCCAGAACAACAGCAAAGCACTGAGGAACAGGCAAGTGATTGGAAACTCCGGAGGTGCCTGTCTGTAAAAACGTGCCGAGATTGTGGCGAAACGATAGCCCAAGGGGAGCGGTTTGATAGCTACTACCAGAAAGGGAAAAGCAGAATAATTGTCTGCCCCGAATGCTATGAGAATAACCATCCATCAAAAGAGCAATCTGCTTAACAAACGAAAAAATTATGTTAAGCAAGGGGGAGAAAAGCGTGGGGATCGGAAGAACGTGGACGTCAGAAGATATTGCTTACCTTGAAGATAGCTGGGGGACGGTGAGCATCCGACATATTGTAAAGAAGCTCGGTCGCAGCGTAAGCGCAGTCAAACAGAAAGCCCAACGAATTGGCCTAGGAGACCCAACCTTGCACTATGAAGGAATAACCATAAGCCAGCTTATGAAGGCGCTGGACAAGTCCTACAACACGGTCTACGTGTGGATACGCAAGTACGGAATGCCCGTTAAAGAAAAGCTATTCGTCCAGGAAATGAGGGTAAAAGTCATATCCTACGATGACTTCTGGAAGTGGGCAGAACAGCACAAGGAGCTTCTAAACTTCGCAAAAATGGAGCCGGGTATGCTTGGGGCTGAACCAGAATGGGTGAAAGTAAAGCGGTCAGCTGATCAACTACGATCACAGAAAACGTGGCAGTCCGTAGCCTGGTCAGCAGCGGAGGATCAGCAACTCCGACAGATGGTAAAGCTATCCGGAATGACGTATCCAAAGCTCGCAGCACACTTCAACCGGTCGGAGGCATCGATAAAGCGGCGTTTGTACGATCTGAACATTAAGTTCAGGCCAGAACGACTGAACAACCATATCAAGTACACTCCGGAAGAAATAAAACAGCTTGTAAAGATGGCTTGCCAGGGATACTCATATGAAACTATCGCTCAGAAGCTCGGGAAAAGCGCTCTTGGAGTGCGAGGTAAATTGGAACGAATGGGGTTTGACTTCAAAAAGCGTAAGTTTCCTGACGATCAGGCGGTTTAACTTAATGCTCAATTTGATAAACGAGGAGGAACGAGCATGGATGAAATCAAGACTCTAATGACAAACTGGCAGCGCCTTACATCTGAATGCCCTGAAATACACGAGGCGATAAAAGACGGGTACGAGGTGGGTGCTTACGACGAGGAGACGGGGTACATTATCTCCATGGAAAAAGTGGGCGACGAGCTGAAGGTGCGTGTAGTCATGGATGCGCACTTCATTCCGAAGAAATAAGAGCACTTACCACAATGTGTAGGGAAGAAAGGAGTTGAAAACATGGGATGCACCAACTGCGCAAACTATCATGAAGAATCAGAGTATGGTGACTATGGAACTTGTTACGGTACATGGTATGAATGTACTGCAAAACCGAACATGGGGAATTTAAAAGCGTTCCCCTTCAAAACAGTGCCGAAATCATGCCGTGGGGTTTTTAAAGTGGATAGGGAAAAGCTTACTGGCGGGCGCGGCTGGGAGGTTATGGCTGAACTTTGCGACTCCATATGCGGCCGATCAGAGGACCACGATTTGAAATACGACAAGGTAAATGGTTGCTCTTTAGGAACGTGCGAAGCGTTCAGGTATATCGAGGGGCGAACTGATTTGTGGGAACGGGATAATCCACTCGGCTACATGCATGTGACAGAGGAAAGAATCAGGGACGCTCTGAAGGGCAAGAAGCTTTTCTTTAGAGATCGCAAGGGAAGAAAGCATGAATTTAAGGTTGCGATTCGGGAAACATGCCCAGATTGCAAAGGAGATAGCTACAAGCTCGAAAGAGGAATTGCATCCTGGTTATGCCCAACCTGCAATGGCAGCAGCGTTGTTCTAACAGCGATAGCAAGCCCGTGATTTTACTAAATAGTTAGGGAAGAAAGGAGCAGCGACTATGTTTGAGTGGCAATTGGCAATCAAGGGGGAAGATACCTGGGGACGCCGGACGGTTGTAGCTGAGACAGCTGGCAAAGCAAAGTACGAGCATTTCCGGTACATGAGTGAGTTCTGGGATATTGAGTTTCGGGATTTTTTGAAGCATGTTAGCTGCCACAAGGTCGGTCCTGCATCAGCAAAGAGCTTCTTTGGTAACAAGGAACAATTTGAACGGAATTGCGAGTATCGAAACATACCATTCGCATATCAAGGGATGCGGATAGAAGTAGCCGGGAAGATGGGAACAATCGTAGGAAGCAACAGAAGTTGCAACCTGGACGTTGTATTCGATGGCAGATGGTATGCAGAGAACTGCCATCCTTGGTGGGAAACGCGGTACTTTGATGAAGCAGGCAACGTGATAAAGGATTATAGGGAGCAAAAAGTTGATAAGGTTCGGATGGAGCAAGAACAGGCTCGGCAAAACGTAGCGAGTTTTGTTGCTGAGCGAGAATACACTTACACAGTCGATCAGGTAGTTGATAACTATCTGAAATACTACAAAAACGGAAGCTATATCAGTCATTCGATGAAAGATTGTGTGAAGCATCTGGAAGCTGAACTTGAGGTATTAACACAACGGTAAGGGAGGGAAGACATGTCCAAAACGTGCAAATGCGGCAGGGTACTGTGCGATCTGTGCGGCAAAAACAGCGCTGCCGTACAGATGCGGAATAAGCTAAACGGCAACACATTGAAATGCTGCCGGGAATGTTACCAAGAAATCTGGGGAGGAAAAAACGATGAATAAACAAGCGGTTCTTGATGTACTGAACAGTCTGGAAGTGATCGAAATAAACGGGGGCGATAGCCCATACATCCTTGTCGAGAACAGCGTGGAGAACCGAAAGAAACTTAATGCTGTAGGAATTACGGATGAGGTAATTTACAGCTATGGCGACGATGAAACATTTTGCATCTTGGCGTTGGCTTACAACGAAGGATACGCAGACGAATGGAGGGACGGAAAACTGGTGCTGTGGGGGCCAATTGATGATGAGTTGCGCACAAGGGTTGTGAACGGTGAAGGCACGCCAGCGGACGCTGAACGATTGTTGCGAGAATTGGAACCTGAGTTATTCGCTTAACACACCGGTAGGGAGGAAAGGCATGGCGAGTAAAACAAATATTCGAGCGGACGAAATCAAACGAGCGCTGGCAAAACGCCATACCGACGATCTTTTCCTCACCGAGGTAAAGACCGGGCAGACATGGGGAAACAAGGAGTTGCTAAAGTTTGATGCGTTTGCGATCAAGAGGAGTTGGGCGAAACCACGCTTTACCGGATATGAGGTCAAAGTCAGCCGCGCCGATTTCCTTAACGATCAGAAGTGGCCGGGGTATTTGCCACATTGTCATTGCTTCAGTTTTGTTTGCCCGAAGGGGTTAATCCAGCCGGAAGAGTTGACCGATGAAGTCGGGTTGATTTGGTATTACCCTGACTCCGGCGCGTTGGTAACGAAGAGACCGGCCAAATATCGGTTAATAGAAGTGCCTGCTGACCTGCTATATTACATCCTGCTTTCCAGGATAGAATCAGACCGCCATCCATTTTTCAGCGATCGACGGGAGATGATTGAATCATACCTTTCGAATAAAGAAGCGCGTTTGCGTATCGGCCAGGAATTTAAAGGACGATTATTCGATGAAATCAGCGGGCTGAGGAAAAAGGTTAAGGAGCTGGAAGATGAGCTGAGATACGGCGGCAACAAGGAAGAACAACTGGCCATGATTAAGGATGCTGCCGAGAAGGCAGGCATTAATGTCCGGTATCGCTGGTGGACAAACGAAGTGGTGAAGATGTTAGAGAACAGCATCCACCCGGACATATTGCACGCGGTCGAGCGAATCAAAAGAGAGGCCGATGAGATACAGAAACTCGCGAAAGTAAGCGCAAATCAGGAGCAGCCAACCATGCTCCTTGATACACAACGGTAATTCTGGATATAGGGAGGGACGGAAATGTTTCAGAGTAGCAAGCAAAGGCAAAACGCCAACGAACAACATCTTTGCGCCACATGTAAAAAGTCCGGTGATTGTAACGTAAAGCCGTCTGTTGCCGAATGGAGATATGTTCTCCAGTACTGCCAGAGGTATGAGGGGTCAACAAAACACACGATGTGATAAATGGGGTGAGAGAGATGTTGGACAGACTCCATCGACTGGTTTGGAGGGCGATGGTTTGGGTGAGTCAAAAGAAAAAATCCCTGGCCCAAAAGATTGAGGATATCGACCGGGCTGAACGGATCGAAAGGATTAAGGACGATTACCAAGGGTCTTAAACAAAACAATCGATTTGTAAAGGTGGGAAGTCAAATGGGCAAATACCGCAAAAAGCCAGTTGTAGTTGACGCTATAAGATGGGATGGCAGTAACTATCACGAAGTGTGTGATTTCGTAGAAAAGCCATTGGCGATGGAGTATTCGAGTTTTCCGCCTTCTGAACGAATTCTCGTCATTGAGACACTGGAAGGTACGGTACGTGCAAGTGCGGGGGACATTATTATCCGCGGAGTAAAAGGGGAGTTTTACCCTTGTAAACCAGACATCTTTGAGGAGACGTATGAGCCTGTTGATTGATTCAACAAACCATTACGTGTGTACCCAGTGGAGGTGCAACATGACCCATAAAGACATCGAATGTTGGAAAAAATACAGCAATCCGAAAGGTCAGACGAGGATAGTCATTGGCATGAATCAGGATGAACGGGACTCAGAAATCCTTTATAGGGACCAAGACTATAGAGTGCGGGTGTGCCTCGGCTCAACATTTATTAGATGGTTGAAAGGGTGAATTGGATGAAAAAGCGCCAACGAAACAAGATTCTGAAGATCGTTGCTCGCCAGATTAACAGCGGTGATTTTACGAAGTTGAAGCCGGTTCACTTCCGGTGCGTTGACAAAACGTTTGGGGACTATATTGCAAAGAAATACATCACCGAGTTTCAGCCATGGTGGTACGACCAAATCAACAACTGGGGCAGCATGAGTCTCAGCGAGGAATATAAAAAGTTCTACGATAAATCGATCCAAGACCTGCAAGAATGGACAGGCATCGACATGGATAAATATCACCAATATTTTAAACTAAACCACAAAGACAAGCCAAAGAAGCGCGGAAATCGAAAACCAAGAAAGGAAAAAGAGCAGCCAATTAGGAGATTGAGAAATCCTCGTGAGTACAAAATCCATGTCAGGCTTGGTGACGGTACAACGGAATGGCAAACCATCATCGGTGAGCCTGCCTTCCAATATCGTGGATACGAGTTTTTCATTGCTCACTACTATGGGGCATGGGTAGTGTCTGACGTTGCTGCAGGTCGACGTATTGCAACTCATGATCGATACAAGATGGCAATAAAAATCGCCAAAGAACGGATCGAAAAGCACTTTGATTCATACGTTGCCCGAGTTAGTAAGTTTCGACAGGAGGAATCGGCATGATCAACGAAGCCCGCATTAAGCTTCAGAACGACAACACCCTGATCCGCACGGAGGAAGGTATTTACTTCCTCCAGGTCGGCGAAGCACCGGCTCTATTGTTAGATCCACACGAAGCTGCTGATGCCCTGTTGAAATTGGTTCAGAGCGACCTGGCGCGAATTGTTGCCAGAAACTTGGTTGCCTGGGATACATCGAAGGACAAGCGTGAGGGACTGCTGCCGGAGGTGTACCTGTCAAATAGAGTTTGGTACGAGAGATTAACAGGCGAAGAGTATTACCAGCACAAGGCAATCAAAAAATTCGGGATTGAATGACGTTAAGGGAGGGGAACGGGATGCAAGCAAGAGGTGAGATTAAGTTTCGGGCGTGGGACGGAAAAAAGCTAATTAGCACTGTGTATCCAAAAAGTAACCACAAATTCGAAGTCGACTGGGACGGGAAATTTAAGCTGCATACCTTCAGTGAACGCCAGGAGATCACGGATGAACACGGAGAGAGCTGGAAACAGCCAGTTTGGGAAGTTGTAGAGAATGCTGTAATCATGCAATTCACTGGCCTCCGGGACAAGCACGGCAAGGAGATTTATGAATCAGACATACTGCTTGAAAGTTTATCATTTGACGAGAAATACGCTCATGTAGTCGTATGGAGTCAAGATGATTGTGCGTGGATGTTTGAGTACGATGGCGACTTATTCACGGCATCAGAAATGAACTTTGAACAGTGTGAAATCGTCGGTAACGTTTACGAAAAACCTGAGCTGCTGGAGGCGGGCAAGTAATGGAGGCAGGACGTGAGTTGGATGCGAAAGTTGCGGAAGCGTTGGGGTGGGACATTACACCGACTGCGGCTAAATTCAACCCGGAAAATGACATTGAAGTTGATTATGTCATAGACGATGCTCCAGCAGAATGCCCAGAGGGATTGAAGTCGGTTACAGGACAAATTATCGTCCGGCGATTACCAGACTTTTCTACCACTTGGGAAGGCATGGGCGTTCTGGTTGAGGAGGCAAGGAAGCAGGGGATCTATATCGACATTTTGCCACGGGCAAACGGTTATCACATCGTTTGGGGTAAACGGTGGGCAGATAATTTGGTAATCTCAGATGCTCCGTATGGCGTGTGCATTGGCCTCCTTAAGGCAAAAGCTGTTGCAGCAGTTTAACAAAAGAGAAATTGTGATGAGGAGGAAGCGAGGATGAAAAGATATTTTAAAGTCCAACCAGGTACTCGTGAATGGGAGTTGTTCAATAAGTTGTGGACCTATCAAGATAAGTGGCTAAAACTCAAGCCCACAATGGACAAACTACTTGGCTGTGACGTAGACAAAAATTTAGCTACCAATAGCCGCGAACTATATATGGCGAGTCCTCCGAAGCACTTGCAGGATCAATTTACAAAAAATCCTGACAAGGAAGGGTTTTACAGAGCAAAAAGCAATTCAAACATACAAAAGCAGTGGAAGGAGTTCGTTAAAATATACGAACTTGAAGATTACAACATTACTATGTTGATTTGGGATCTAGGCATTTCGATAAGTGATATGAACGCTATTAAGGCAGCTTACCCTCTGATGAACGACGACTACTATTTTGAATTACGTGAAAAAAACCAATGGGAAGGATACACTTGGGCGATTGAAGTAGATGAACCTACATTTCTTCGGGTTAGAGCAGATTGGCTGGAGAGCCAACATAAGCATTCTGCTTAACATAATATTTCGGGAGTATATGGGAGGGCGAGATATGCAAGACCAGGTAACGAGTATGGCATACAGGCAGTCGATCATTGACCGTCTGGATCGGCAAACCGAAAAGGGTATAAAAAAATACGGCGAGACGATCGACAAATCAGGTCATCTTACAAATGTGGATCAAGCCTTTGAGTACCTTGCGGAAGAATTGACAGACGGACTCGTGTATAACGAGCACCTAAGACAGATGTTTCGGGAACGCGAACTTAAGTTGATCGAGGCACTACGGTGGTACGCAAACTACAGTCAATATGAGCGGCAGCGCGTCGAAGTCCACATTGATGTATTTAGGGATATGCTACCTGTCATTTGGGATGGTGGCCAACGCGCCCGAGATACCCTGAAAGAGTTAGGAGCCTTATAGAAAAAAGAAAAGCCCCCTTGCCGGGAGCGAATGGATGTTTGGCAACTCCATTATACCGCAAAGGCGAGGGGGAACGAAAGATGAGCACAAGAACTATAGAGAAAAGCAAGCTGATCGAAACCGTTTGCGAAAAGTGTCCCGCAACTTGCTGGGGTGACAAGGCAGTTTGTAGTGTGCATAACCTCCATGTCGGTAAAGTCGAAACCTGCCCAGAGTGGGACAAGCATACAATCAGTCAGCAAGGATTAAAGGATCACGATGGGCAGCTCTCTTTTGTAGACATGGAACCGGCCATGGAGTGGCTGCACCGCACCGAAGAGGAACTCAGGGATTATCACTTCATGCTGCGCGAAATAGACCGACTGCAGGGCTACCTGGAGGATGCAGGAGAGGGCACAGTAGGCGCATACGGGATTGATGCATCACAGCCAAAAGGAAAGGGCAAGAACGGCGATAAAACACACGCCGAGGTGGTCAGAAGGGAAAGAAAGTGGAAGCGTCTGGCGAAGCTGCAGGAGGCTGTGGAACGTATTGACCGGGCTGCGGAACGCATCTCAGACGAAAAGGAAAAAACGGTCCTAGATGCGATCATGGACGGAGAGAAAAACAACTTTATCGCTCGCCAGATCGGAGTCAGTCGCCAGCGCTATTACGAAATCAAACGATCTGTCATTATCAAGATGGCGTGGCTGATGTACGGTAACAATGAGGCAGCGTGAAAGGTTGACACTTTAGACAAAATGGACACTTTGGACAGATTTACCAGGCTGCGTAAGAGGCATGGTACAATCAAGACAGGGATCGGGGGTAGCCCGGTCGGCGGAGGTACCGCGAAGGTGTTGGCCTCTCGCTCAATCAGCAGCCACTCGGAAAACCGGGTGGCTTTTTGCATGGGGTGAAACCATGGGAATGAAACTCGTAAAGATCACGATGCCAACGACTGAAGACGGCAAGCTCGTGGACTGGGAAGAATGCGTGATTGCGCACCGCGAGAAAGAAAAGCGCAAGTGGCAGCGCAAATTGGAGGCGCAGCGCACGGGGATTAGCGCGAGGTTGAAGGCTGCAGGTCATTGAGCCTGGCCACTTCGCTCCCCGTTCGGTGTTTCTCATATTCGATTACGCCAATCCTGCCCCAAGTGTGCAGATCAGCGTACCATTGGCGACAAGCAGGGGCAAATGCTTGTCGGACTGCACTACCTCCTAATTACCGTGACCACAGCGGTTAAGGATTTGGATCGTGGCGGAGGCCCCTGCCGGAGGAAGTGGGGAAAATAGTAAAATAGTTACAGGAAACGACTTCCTTTTGCCGAATGATGTAGGAAGAAGGGAGGTGGTAATATGTCAACGTTCAAGGATGAAATTCTAGCTAGAATTAAAGACCACAAAGAGAAAAGAGTGCAATATACAACGGCATTAAATGGGCTATTGCAAGAATTAAAAGTTTCTCCTGACGCGATTGATGCTCATGTTCAGTTGGTTGACGATATTCAACTTGTTTGGAAAATTAAAATCCACGACGTCACGATTGAACTTAGTGCCAAAGATATTGATGAACAATTGCAATTCGAGCAAGCACATGCAGAAATGTCTGGAGAAGAGCCTAAGTCACTGAAAGAGGTTCTACAAGAGTTAATTGTTCATAGTTTCAAATATTATTAATCAACGAGCCTTCGGGCTCCTTTTTATTCCCAATTCAACCCAATGGGCTGGTGAGGTGGTGAGCATGTAGTGCGTCAATTCGTTGACCCGGACACGGGAGAGGTATTCTATGAAGAGCAAATCCTCCGGCGCCCTGACGAGATCGTCAAAGTGTTCCGGCCTGCCGGTCGCAGTGCAAAATTCGTGAAGATCAAAGCCAGCCAGAAGGCGAAGAGACGGCTCAGAAAGCTGACACTCGCCGAGGCTGGTTTTTTGTTGAAGATCGCGCCGTATGCCAGTGAGGGAACCAATCTCCTGCAGGGAGACAATGAGCGCGGACAGAAAGGAGTGCCGCTCACGATCAAGGATCTGGCCCGGATTGCTGACTGCTCATATTCGCAGGCGAGGAAGATCGTCAGGACGTTCATCGAGCAGCGAATTCTCCGGTGGACCGAAGTTGGAAATAGGGCGGCGTTGGCGATCAACCCGCTGTATTCGCTAAACGGAAAGGCCGCGGATACCAGCCTGCTGCAGTTGTTCAAACAGGAGACCACAGAAGCCGGCGAAGACCCGAATTCCGAATAGGGGGGGTGCCAGATGCCAACAGGTCAAGAAACCTTGTGGCTCTAGGGCTCAACCCCGTTTTTGGTAGCGATACGAAACGTATACTTTTTGGGGGAAAAAGTGATACGCTCGAAGCGCTCAAAAAATGGCCTTCAAGCCTTGCAGGGCAAGGGATTCAGCCGTTTTGGGTCTGGCAATATTCTTTATTCTTACATCTATCGCCACGGAGGGGAGGAAACAGCGTGGACATACGAAAAATCCCCGTTTCGATGATCAACCCGGCGCCGTACAATCCACGGATTGACCTTCAGCCGGGAGATCCCGATTACGAAAAGCTGAAACGCTCCATCGAAGACTTCGGGTATGTGGAGCCGATCGTTTGGAATGAGCGAACCGGGCACCTGGTGGGTGGTCATCAGCGGTTCAAAATCCTTGTCAACGAGCAGGGAGCTACCGAGGTTGAAGTTTCTGTCGTCGATCTGGACGAGACCAAGGAGAAGGTGCTCAATCTGGCTCTGAACAAAATCAGGGGGGATTGGGATGAGGAAAAGCTTGCTCACATCCTGGAAGAGCTACAGGGAGAGCTGGACATTGCACTGACTGGCTTTGACGCGGAGGAAGCAAACAAATTGATTGAGCAATTTACTTTCAAGAGCGATGCTGACGCGGAGTTCACCAATAAGGAGTTGGATTTGGCCGACTTCGCAGAGGATAAATTCGAATGTCAGTGCCCGCGGTGCGGCTTCGTCTTCAACCCCAAAGATCCAATTCCCCTTGAGGAAGGGCATGCGGAAGATGAAGCGTGAATGGGATTGGAGCTTGGCAGATTTGGCGCACGTTCCAAAGAACGGGCGAAAAGTGTTTTCATGTTTTTCATGCGGTGGAGGATCGACAATGGGGTACAAACTGGCGGGCTATGAAGTGCTAGGAAACGTAGAAATCGACCCTCAGATGATGGCTCTTTACAAGCGGAATCAAAATCCCCGTTTCTCATTTCAGATGCCGATTCAGCAGTTCAAAGAGATTCCTGATGATCAGCTGCCGGCGGAACTATTTGACCTGGATATTCTGGATGGCTCCCCGCCCTGTAGCGTTTTCTCGACAGCGGGTAAACGTGAGAAGAAATGGGGAAAAGAACATCATTTCAGGGAAGGGCAGGCAAAGCAAAAGCTGGATGATCTGTTCTTTGATTTTTTGGATGTCGTGGAGAAGCTTCGCCCGCGGGTAGTGGTAGCCGAAAACGTCAGGGGAATGATCATTGGGCTGGCAAAAGGATATGTCGCTTTGGTAAAGCGGAGATTCGAGCAGCTGGGCTATCGCGTTCAGCTTTTTTTGTTGAACTCAGCGACGATGGGCGTCCCTCAGAAGCGAGAACGTATTTTTTTCATTGCTCATCGAAAGGATCTCCAGCTGCCAAAGCTTGTTCTACAATTTCATGAACGGCCCGTGCTGTATAAAGAGGTTCGATCCGGAAGAGGGCGACCACTTGATCCAAACACCTTGACATACAAAAGGTGGTTAAATCGAAGACCTCGGGACGACAGTTTCGGGGATATTACGGAACGAATCAACGGTAAGGTCAGTAATTTCAACTCCATTTTGGTAAAGGATGACCGAGTACCAAACACGATTGCGAGCAATTCTTGCTTTATCAGATATGATGAACCTTATTACATCAGCGATATGGACATTATTCGCATTCAGACATTCCCACGTGACTACGATTTCATGGGTGCGGATGTTCAATATGTTTGCGGTATGTCTGTCCCTCCGTTGATGATGAAAGGGATTGCGTCTGCAATCTATGATCAGTGGCTTCCCATAGCATAATAGAAAAGGGAGGACGCTCCAACGCCCTCCCGTAGACCCCGGGACACCCCCGGCTGAGATAGCGAAACCCTGCGGCCGCAGATTCCTCTACTCGCTATCTCGTTTTCCATTTTACAGGAAAGCTGAGGGTGTCTCAATGAAAAATACAAACGAGTGTTCTCATTCTGTTTCTAATGACCTGTTGCTACAGCATGAGGTCGAAGTCGTCCAAGGTATCTTGGAATCCAAGGAGCAGTATAGGAAAGTCGTGAAAGCCGCAATCGGTAAGTGGATCAAAGACTTCCAATCCGGGCACATCGAAATTAAAACGGTGGATGATCTGAAGAAGCTGATTGAACTTGATATTGAGCTACAAAAGTGTGAGCTCTGATAGATACGAGAATGAACAAAAGAGAGAGCCGAGTTGGCCTCTTCTTTTTTTGAAAAACAACCCCATGGAGTGGTGAGGTGGTGGTCATGTAGATGGCGCGAAACCCGGAAAAACAAAGATGCAAAGCACGAAGTAAGCAACGGGGCGAGCAATGCAAAAACTGGGCAAAGTCAGGATGGGATGTGTGCCGTTTCCACGGTGCTGGCGGCGGTGCTCCCCAACGCAATACCAACGCGGTCAAAACGGGCGAATACCAGTCCATCTGGATGGACGCTCTGACTCCAGAACAAGCCGAGGTGCTTGATAGGATCAGTCTTGATCCAGTTCAACAGGCGGAAGAAGAAATTCGCTTGTTTTCGTGGCGTGAGCGTGAAATGATGCTCCGCATTCGTGACTTGAAGGAAGGATTGACGGAAAAGCAGCGCCGGGTCCTTCAGGAGAGGGTCACCATAAAGGAACCAGTGCAGGTTCACGACGACAAGACAGGCCAAACAAAAACGGTCGTCTTATCAAGAAATGAACTGGCCACAACCGAAATTGAAGAAACTGAGTTTCGGGCGATCGAAGATATTCTTGCGCTGGAGGAAGCTCTGACCAGAGTCCAGGATAAAAAGCTGAAGGCTATCCAGCTCAAAGCGCAGTTGTTGAGCAATGGTGGTGGCCCTCAACAGGATATCGTGGTGCGGAGGTGGTCGCGTGACAAACCTAGCTCTCGAACTTGATCCTTTCGATGGATGGACCCCGCACGATAAACAGATTGAGGTTATGGAGTGCGACGCTCGAAATGTCGTCATGAACTGCGGCCGCCGGGGCGGGAAGACGAATGTTGGTGCGCGGAAATTCTTCGATAACATCCTGGCCGATATTGAGGCGGGGAAAGGGTTGCCATATAAGCCCCCTCTCAATTTGAAGAAGGTAAAGAAGCCAAAGCCACGGCTGGAATACTGGTGTGTAGCCCCCGACTACAACATGTCCGAGATTCAACAGGAAGAGCTTTCACAGGTCATCCCGGAAGATATGATCGATACCTGGAACGCGTCCGGAAATTTTGTCTGGTTGAAGGGGTACGTCCTGATCCGATTCAAGTCCGCCGAGAATCCCAAGAAACTCGTAGGTCGTGGCCTCAATGGTGTTTGGCTCGATGAGGCATCGAAGATGAAGCCAGAGACATGGTCTGGTTACCTTGCCTATGCTCTGGCAGATAAGGGTGGGTGGTCAATTTGGACAACAACGCCCGAGGGAATCAACTGGTTTGCAGAGGAGATAGTGCTGCGCGGCCAGTTCATTGATGCTGGCTTGGAAGAGGATCGCTATCAGAATGACCCCGACTGGCGAAACTTCTACTGGACGTCGAAGGACAATCCCATCCCTGAATTGCAAAAGAACATCCAGAGGATGATCGAGACGTACCCTGAACGATACGTGAAGCGTGAAATTTATGCGAAGTTCAACGTCTTCCACGGCCAGGTTTATGAGGAGTTTGACCGGAGCATCCACTGTGTCGATATCCAACCGATCGATCTGGCACGCCGTTTGTTTCGTGTGACCTTCCCACGTGGAGAGGAAAGGGAAGTGACTTTTAAGCGGTACATCGGTGGGATGGACCATGGCTGGAATGACCCGGCTGTGCTTCTTGTCGTTGGATGTACTGACGAAGACTACTTTCTCATTGAGGAAAGCTACTGCCACCAGACGAACGTTTTGGTGGTTGACGATAAAGGGAACTTGGAGGATTGCTTGGTAAGGCGGTACTTGGAATTGAATAAGAAGTACCCCATGGAGGTAATTTGGGCGGATCCATCCGAGCCCGGGGATATTTCTACTTACCGCCGCTATAAATTGCCGGTGAAGCCAGCCGAGAATGCGATCGGCCCAGGGATTCGTCGAGTCTCCAGTTTGTACAAGGTGAAAGAGTCTTCCGGACGCCCCAACCTCTACGTTGCACGGTCACTCGTTCATACGATCAAGGAGACTGGCAACTACAAGTACAAGGAGCAAAAAGGGGTAACTCTTGAAGAGCCAGTTGACAAGGACAACCACACTCAGGACGCAAAACGATACGCTTTGTACAACGATTGGCTTATGGTGCAGCTTAGCCAGAAGAGGGAAGAGAGACGACAAAAGGCGAGAGGAGGATGGATATAATGAGTGACTTGGCAGCCGAGAGTGCAGGAAGCCGTGCACAATGGATACCCATTGGCAAAGCGGAAGAGGCACCAGCGAGTCAGCAGTTGCCCGCGGACAAGTTCAAAGGCGACTACGAGCAGCACGGCCTAATCGTACCGGAGGTCACCCCGGCAGCACTTTTTGCTGTTGTAAAGCAAAGCAGCATTATTCCCCAGTGCATCGAGGCGTACAAGACCAACGTAACCGGGTACGGCTGTGCTCTTGAATATATGCCGAACGAGAGCGATAAAACTGCTAAGGCTGAATGGGATATCGCGGAGCGGTTCCTTCAAACGGCTAACCTTGAAAAATCAATTGAGCAGTTGCTTGCCGAGCTGGTCGATGACTTGGAATCCTGTGGCGACGCCTATATAGAGGTTGCCCGCGGCGGCGGCCTGCCGGCACTTTACCGAATACCACCACAAAATATGCGGTGTACTGCGGAGCAGACGAAGGTAACCATGAAGTACAAGCGGCTGGTTCAAGGGAAAGTCGAAGAGTTCACTCAGGAGAAGTGGGTCCGACGTTATGCTCAAAAGCGCGGGAACAACATCGTTTGGTTCCGCGAGTTCGGCTCACCAGGGACTGAGAACGAAGTCATTCACCTGAAACTTGGGAACGGAGTATACGGCGAGCCTCGTTGGGCTGGAAACACTCCTGGTATCCTCGGCAGCCGTCGGGCAGAAGAATTGAATCTGAATTACTTTGAAGATGGCCGTATGCTTTCCATGTTGCTGTCGGTTATTAACGGTCAACTCACACCTCAATCAATTGAAGCAATACGAAATGCCAGAGGACAAAAATCTCAAGGCGGTATTCTGTATTTGGAAGTTGAGGGGTTTGAGAAGGGACTCACCGGCGACGAGAAGGAGAAAACCGAAGTAAAGCTGGACAAGCTCAACGACCTTCTTCAGCAAGATGCGCTGTTCAGTGAATACAACAAGGACAAACGTATAGAGATACGCTCTGCTTTCCGGCTGCCGCCGATCCTTACAGGGGAATCTGAAGATTACAACCGCGCAACGAGTGATAACGCGCGGCGAATCGCAGAGGAGCAGGTATTCATTCCTTACCGGGTCTGGCTCATGAATGAAATTTTCAACAAAAGGCTGTTTCCTTCCATCGGTGTCTACCGGGTAAAAGCTGTGCTTCGCGGGCCGAAGATTTCCGACCCAGATGAGCGAAAGGCGATGTTGGATTACCTGGCCGACAGGGGCATCTTGGTTGTTCGTGACCTGATCCCGATTGCAGAAGAAGTACTGGGAACAGTCCTTGACGAGGCTCGTTTCCCAGCTGGCTATCTGGATACGCCGATTGCTCAATTGACATCATCATTCACACCGTTTGCAACAGAAGAAGATCCGGAAGAACAACTGGCCACAATCGCAAAGCGCCTGCTCCGCGAAACGAGGGAGAAGCATCATGTGTGATCAATGCTTGCATCTTATCGCAAAGGCTGATGACGATGAGTTTTTGGACAGCCTGGACCTGAATCACGCCGAGCGAGCACTGCTGGAGAAGCTGTACAAGGACGGAGAGGAATCGATTGCTGATCTGCTGGAGTTGCAGGGAAAGGCACTCGACGAATCCATTCAGGAGTTAAGTGACGAACTGGTCGTCCACGCCGATGAGCTCTGGAAAGTGATTATGCAGGTTCAGTCAGGCGACTTTTTTCAGGAGAAGTTTGAGGAGGCTGTTTACAACGCCTTCATGCCGCTCTTTCAGCTTGCAGGAGAATCAGAAGCAGCCGGGATTAATACGGATGCCAAATGGGAGCAGGAAAACAAAGCTGCGGCCAAGTTTGCCAAAAGACTGAAAAAACTGGTTCCGGCCATGAATGGGACAACAGCCGATCACATGATCCGTTCTTTCAAGCGTGCTATCGAGACAGGAAAGACTCCTGCTGAGCGGGCTGTATTGGTTAAAGAGGTAAGCAAGCAGGCAGCCAGCGGGGAAGAAGGGCCGTTCAGCATGACGAGAGCCGTAACCGTCTCACGCACACTTTCTACGGCTGCGGCTAATGGCGGTAAGCTGGAAGGTTGGAAACAGTCCGGTCTCGTCAAGAAAAAGCGCTGGCGCTCCGCGAACAACAAGCGGACAAGAAAAGATCATCGAGAGGCAAACGGTCAGACTGTCGATATTGACAAGCCTTTTAAAGTGGGAGGTGAAAAGCTGATGTATCCAGGGGACCCGGCAGGAAGCGCGAAACAAATTGTGAAATGTCGCTGCACAATGCAGGCAGTTTTTTGATAGAAAGGGGGTGAAAAAAATGCCAAAGTATGCTTTGAAAGACGCAAAGATAACACACATCTCATTGGTTGATAAGGGGGCAAACGGACGGCCATTTGCGATTATCAAGGAAGAGGGCAAAGAGCCGGTGCAGAAGAGTATCACGATAGCCAAAGCTGACAAAGCGAAGCAGATCGTGTACGGTGTGGTTTATGAGCCGGAAGTCGTGGACGCACATGGCGACTTTATGACGGCCGAGGAAATCGAGAAAGCAGCCCACGCCTTCATGGAAAGCCAGCATACTCACAATATCGACAAGCAGCACGACCTTGATGCTGACAAGGGTTATGTTGTGGAGTCGTATATTGCTCCCATTAACATGGAACTTGGCGATCAGGAGATCAAAAAGGGGTCTTGGGTGGCTGGGGTGAAGGTAACGGATTCAGATACTTGGCAACAAATTGAAAAAGGCGAAATCACGGGTTTCTCCATGTGGGGAATCGGTAAGCGCGAGAAAGTGGAGGAAGCTCCTTCTGGTACCGAAGAGGAAACGGTAGAGAAGGGGCTTTTGCATGCAATCAAAAAGGCGTTGCAGGAAATGTTGCCGGGAATGAAACCCTCCCCGATTGCTAAAGCGGTGCAATCGTTTAAAAGTCGGATCGCGGCTAGGGATATCCAAGACAAGTGGTACGATTCGCAATGGGCCTTTACAGATACCATGCGTGAGATTTTAAACGATCCTGAAATCACAGATAAAGCTGAGGCCATCGGGAAGACCATTGACGAGTATAAGATAGTGGCTGTTGCCCTAGCAGCTCAGTGGCCGACTGACAGTGAGATTGTAAAGTCAGATGACTTCCCAGAGCGCTTGGAAGCTGTGAAAAAAGCTGGCAAGGTACTGTCTTCTGCCAATTTACAAGCAGTCGAGGAAGCAATTGCCGCACTCTCAACCCTACGTGAAAAAGCCCAACCAAAAGGAGAGGAAGAAGAAGTGAAACAAGAAGACATCGAAAAAGCGGTGACGGCGGCATTGGCCCCGATCACCAAGCAACTGCAGGATCTGCAAACCGAGGTTTCTGAGTTGAAGAAAGAGGAGGGAGGAGAGACGACTGCTACGGCCAATCTCGTGGATGACGCGCTCACGCAAGCCATTCAAAAGGCTCTGGAACCAATCACAAAACAGGTAGAGACTCTGTCTGCTGACCTGCAGCTTGTAAAAAATAGCCGCGGTGCAAGCGGCCAACCGCCAGCAGCTGGAGAGACGGTTGAAAAGAGTGAGGTACCCAGCTACATCCGACTCATGAATGGAGGTCAATAAGATGCCAACAAACAACCAACTGATTTCGAAAGAGCAGCAGCTCGCGACAATTCGCAAGTCGATCGATCTGCCCATGCCGAAAAAAGAAGCGGAAGCTTTCCTTGTGGACACCTTGAAAAAGGCGACCACGCTACCAAAACTGAATACCAAATTCACGGACACGCCTGCAGGTAAGCTGCAAAGATTGAAAGTGAAGTCCCGCCAGATTCGGGAGCATACCGGAACTGAGGAACCAACGGGTACTGGTAGCATCTCCACTCCAGAAGTACCGTACGCCGTGAAAAAGGTATTCTGGGATGAATGGTTGAAAGACGATGACGTATGGTACAACGACACTGCCCGCGGGGATGATGTCGAAACAAAGACGATCGATCTGGTACAAGGACAGTTCGGCGTTGACATGCAAGACCTACTCTTCAATGGTGATACAACGGCAAAATCGGCAGACGGGACTACCCCTGATCCGTTTTTGTCTGTTTTGGATGGCTTCGTGAAGAAGATGAAAGCGTCCACCCTGAAAACGGACCTGGGCACGAACGAACCAACGATTGATGATTTCGTCAACCACGTCCTCTTGTTGGATGAAAAGTATCTGAACATGACCGACCTGACATGGATCATGCCGCGCCGGACGTATCAAAAGCTGGTAGCGCTCATTCAAAAACGCCAAACCGCACTCGGTGACGTCACGCTGGTAAACGGCAAATTGACAGAGATAGCTGGCTACCCAATCGAAGTAGTGCAATCATTGCAAACTGGGTTCGTTGCCTTGACGCCATTGAGCAACCTAGTGCCGGTATTCACCCGGGACCTTCGCTATAAACGTACAGCAGACGGAGCCACGGCAGCCATTAAAGATGCGACTTATCATATTCTGTTCGGCTATGCTGATGCAGCGGTCTTGGAGCCGGAAGCAGTCGCTTGGATGACTGGATCAAAGCTGTAAGAGAGGGGTTATGAGCGGTGGCCAAAATAATCAAATACAAGCATGAAAAAGGCGCTTTGCATATCGGTGGCGGGCGCTTTTTCTATGCCGGTGAAACGTACGAGGTCCCTGAAGAAGAGGCAAAACAACTGACTACAGCTTATGACGACCTCGAAACCGTAGAGGAGAAGAAGGCCGGGCGGGGAGGCGGTAAACATGCTGACACCGGAGAAGGTAAAGCAGCAGAGTAGCACGAGGGCCGTTGAGGACATGACACCTGAGCGGCTTTCCTATCTCATCGACGAAGCTAAGGTCCGTATCGAATTGTTTACCACCCGACCTTTCGTAGACAACGACAGTCGCCTTGAGGTAGCTCATTTTCGTCTGGTTGAGGCCATGGCCCTGACAGACAATGACGAAACGCTGGGCGCGGAAGCCCGCGGAATCACAGCGGAGAGCGATCAGGGATATTCTTGGTCGATTGAAAGAGCTGCCGTCACCACGGGGAGCCCGCTGGTCGATTCTCTACTCCGGCAATGGATGTGTTTTACTGCGGAGCAAAGCCAAGGCGGCAACGTTACGGCGATGATACTATGAACCATCGAATGAATGATCTGATCGTTCTAAAACGAACGGAAACAGGGCGGGATGAGCGCAACAGGGTTACCTCGGTGGAATTGCCACCCCGTTCCATAATGGGCTGTATACGGGCCGTAGAGTCGTCTTGGCAACGTCCAGCAAACGCCGACCCAGTGGAATGGGAATACAAGGCGACTCTCGGGTTTCTTTTAGGCGAGGATGTTCGCAAGGATGATGTCCTGGAACTGTCCGGTCGTGGCGACTTTGTGGTGGTTGACGTGGTTCCCGGCCGTCGCTTTCTGGCTGTAGTGGCCCTACAGGAAAAGCGAGGTGCCGAATAGTGGACTTCCGAGAATTTCAAAAACGAATAGAGAAGCTGAATCGCAATGTCCCCCAAGCTCTTGAAAGAATTATGTACCAGCTTGGAGAAGAACTGCTGAATCACGTTGTTGACGAAATTCAACGTCAGGACCTGATCGATACTGGCGGGTTGTGGCAGTCTTTTACGCAGGGTGGCGAAGGGAACGTCTGGGAGTTTGATGCTGACAGAAACACACTTACCTTGGAAGTTGGCTCCAATCTGCCATACTCGGAATATCTGAACGATGGATATACGATCGATAAAAGCTATTTCGTGCCTGGCTACTGGAACGGAGTGGGCAAGTTCATCTATGATCCAGATGCAAAAGGCGGGTTTATGGTACGCCCGCGTTCGTTCATCGGGCGGAAGTATTTTGACATCGCTCTGAAAGACTTCCAGGGTGGCATGCAGGCACTACTGCAAAAACTGATACAAGCAGAACTAGAAAGGATGGTGAAGTGATGGAGAACCGTGAATTGTCTTGCATAATCGACCTGATCAATGAGGCGTATCCTGATCTGGCCATCCTGGACAGCTTGGACGTGTGGCTTTCAGCCAAATTCCAACCGCCGATCGCGTTCATTCAGACTCAGGAAGTAACGGAACGAGGCAACACTCTGACGTCGTACAAAATCATCTCCGACGCTGGGATCGTGTTGCATCATCGAAAGAAGAAGATCGGCGGACAAGAAGTATACGAGCCGATTTCCACCGAGCCTTTGCGTCAACTTTTTCGCAGGGAACGGTACAGCTACCGTGGCAAAACGGACGGCCTGTTTATTAACATTGACAATACAACTTTCCGGGTCCGGTCCGATAAGAAAGATCGAACGGAGATAACCTTCCGATTCGAGTACACCATACCCATCCCACGGCCGCAGGTGGAGAAAATCAACACATTTGAAATCGAGGAGGATTGGTCCTAGTGACTGTCCGAAAAGAGCGGAAGTCGGAGGCTCCCGAAGCAAAGCGAACAAAACAGAAGTGGATAGAGAGCGCAGCCAGTTTCAAAGCCGAAAGGTTCGAACTGGCAGGCGCTCTTTTTGATGTGAAAGACAATCAACTGGTAGCCGAGTCCGATGTAAAGCGCCGGCTTGCCAAATATAAAGTGGGTGAATAACGATGACGATTCAACGTGAGCGTCCAGGCGCAACCGTAGATTTGATCGCAAAAGCACAGGAGCGCGTACTGCCTAAGAGTGGCGTCGTCCTTGTTCCTTATCAAGCGGAGTGGGGAGCGCCGAACACTATGGTCAAGATGACCGGTTATGACGAGCGCATTGCGGAAACCTTCGGAGAAGTAGACACAATTGAGCTGGCAGCGGAGGGGGGCGCTACTATCATTGGCTACCGCATGACCAACGGGGCGGCTGCAAGAGCGTCTTATACGCAGCCCGACGCCATCAAAATTGAGGCGCTGTACCCGGGCCTACGCGGGAACGACATGAAAGTATCCATTGGAGCCTCCACGGCGGAGCCCGGGAAGAAGGAACTGCAGGTTAAGGGGCCGATCAAAACTGAGAAATTCTCCTTTGCAGGTACTGACGAGCTGGTGACAAAAACGGCTCAGTCGAGTTATGTCCGGGTAACAAAGCTCGGAACAACTGCGGTCGCTGACCAGGATGAAACTCAGTTGCAGGGCGGGGCCAGCGGGAATGCAACGTTGACCGCTGCCGACAGCACCGCGCTTTTCACGGCGGTATCCGGCGCTGACTTTGACTCCATGTACCTTCCGTTCGATGACCCTGCGATCCAAGCGGCGGCCAAGCAGTTTATGGGCGATCGCCGCACGAAAAACAAAAAGCTCAGCACGCTGGTCATCGGCGGAAACAGCAACGACGACGGAAACATGGAAAAGCACGTGGAGCGCTCCGTAGCACAAAACGCCCGGTATGTCGTCAACTGCGCGATTGCGGGCCAACACAACAACGGCAAGACGTATGGCAGTCTGCAATGGGCGGCGTGGGTGGCCGGAATGATCGCGGCGACGCCCGCGCATGAGTCGCTGACAGCCGTCGTGGTTCCATTGAAAAAAGCGCTGAAGGACTGGGGCTACACGGAAATCCTGAACGCGCTAAGTACCGGTACCCTGATCGCGACCCGGGACGGCGACGTGTACATCATCGAGAGTGCGGTCAATACGCTGTCGGTGCTCGGGTCGAATGACCGTGAGGATTACGGGAAAATCCGCGTAAGCATGACGCTGGATCAGATTGTGAACGACTTGATGAGCGTTGGGAAGAAGTACAAGGGCAAGCTGAGCAACAATGACTTGGGCGGCGCGGTTTTCGTAGGCGCGGGCCAGGCGTATATGCAGATCCGTGAACAGCAGGGGGCGATCGACACTGGGTGGACATTTACGGATCTCAAAAACGGCGTGGGTGATCGTAGGGGCTTCCTCCTGTCCGCCAAGCCGCTGGATGCCATCGAGTACTTCGACATTGATTGGGAGGTGCTGTAATTGGCTATCGCACGCGATATTAAGCTGAAAAACTGCCAAGTCTACGACGACAACGGCGACCCGATTTACGGCACCCTGGAGGGCAAGTTCATCCTCAAGGTGGAGTACGGGGATACCGTCCGGCTGCAAAAAGGGAAAATCCAAACCGTCAATGAATGGCACGTTGAAGTAACTTTGACCATCACGGCTACAAACGCAGCACTGAAATACTACTGCGTAAATCAGCTCACCAAAGGGAAAACGCCGGTACTGCCTTTCCTAATTGGGGAAACGCTCGACAAAGAGGGCGGCAATACCGAGCGCGTCCGCATTTCCAACATCGTGCTCAATCCGGAAGAATTGACTCTTTGGGAAGCGAAGGCGGACGGTAACGACAACGCGACGTACGAAATCAAAGGCATGTCGAACGAGAAGCCTGATTACCTCGACGAACTGCCTGACTACACCGAATAGGGGGAGTTTTCATGAGTAAGTTGGAGAAGTATTTGGCCAAGGCTCAGGAGCCGGTACAGCGCCGTACTGGCTCCGTTACAATCGATGGTGATGAGTGGCATGTCCGTGAGCTTACGCTTCCGGAAAATCGCGAATGCTTTAGACTGGCTGAAGATGCAAACGGTCGTTTTGACTCTTTCCGGTACAACGATGTTCGGATCGTAAAGGCGACGGAACACGAATTCCCATGGAATAACAAAGAACTGTTGACTGCCTACAGGGCAAAGGACAAATTTGACTTGGTAGTCAAACTGTTTGAACGGAATCCAGCGGGATACCAGGCGCTGCTTGAAAAGGTCAATGAGGTAAACGCCAAGATTAAGTCTGAACAAGAGGTCGTGGAAGACCTAAAAAACTCATCCGAACCGACGGAGAAGCAAGCCACCTCTGTCGGGCATTCCTCAACGGACGTGGAAGACCAGTCGATCTCGTAGAATACGAAGTTGATTTATATATGCAAAAGCTATTTATTATGGCATGCCAGGCAGTAGAGGCAGAAGAGATGGAGAAGGCAAGGCAGTAGCTTTCTCCATCATTAAATTTCCGTGAGAGGTGATAACGAATGTTCCTTACTGAACAACGAATTCGAGAAATCGTGCGAGAAGAGATTGCAAATCAGCGTGCAACCGACATCCACACAACCATTAAGGTGATGCAAGATCCAATTTTGTCTGAAAAGGTAAAGAAAAGCGTTATTCAGTCTCTGACCGAGTCGCTTGAAGCTGCTTGTGATACTCCATTACGGCATACGTAGCCAGTCGTGCTGCTAATTTTGTCATTGACACAGCAAATTCACTCTCTGGATTTTTGAGTGAGTTGATGTGTTTTTGTATGATCGCTTCTTCAATAGCTTGAAAATCGATCTCTTTCATTTGTCTCACCACCTTCCGTAGTTCCCATTCAACGGGAAAGGTGGATAATCCTGTCGGAGAAGGACGCTCCTTCTCCCTTCTCCCGAGCGGGTGACGGCTGGGGAAAAACACGAAAAGACGCTCTCGTTTAGGAGCGTCTTTTTAATACGGTGGATTTATTATTTTTGGATTATATATCATTTTAAAAACGAGCCTGAACTCGTTGTAGAAGAAATCTATTAGATGTGAATCTAGCTTTAGAAGGGTAAATCATCGTCATTTAATTCATCGATACGTTTTTCTCGTAGTTTGTGGCCACAATAAGCGCAAAATAATTGAATAGCTGAGTCAAGAGGGTTATTACATTCAGGACACTCATCGAGCAACTTTGATCCACACTGTATACAATATTTTGCGTGGTCTTTATGGAATTGGTAGTCACACCCGGGGCAGATTTTAATTGTTTTCAATACTTTATCGTTCCCAACCAATTCATTCAAATCGATCTCAAACAGTCGGGATAGATCGAGTAAAACGGGTGTTTCTGGTAAGCGATTACCAGTTTCGTATTGAGCTATGGATGCCTGAGATATTCCAATTTTATCTGCAAGAGCTGATTGGGTCAGGTTTGCCTTTTTCCTTAGTGTAACAAGCTTTTCTGCAAACTTTGCATATGGTTTTTCAGACATGAAGAAGCCTCCTTGAGCATATTGACAAATCAAGAAAATAGAAATATTATCTAATCAAGAAGTATTACCAAAGTAATAACACTGTAGTAATTGAAAATGGGTAATAATTCTGCTTAATTAAAGAAAGGTGGTGAGTTTATTATGCGATATTACGAACTCTTAAGTAAAGGATTAGCGAAAATTAGATTTGAAAAAGGTTGGAAGGATTGCGATGTAATTCAAAAACTTGGAGAACGCGGCATTAAGATTACTCCATCATACCTAAGTAAACTTAAAACAGGGAAAATGCCGCCGTCTCCAAATGATAAATTGAACCGAGAACTGGCTAACCTACTAAATATCGATGAATCCGAACTACTTGTGGCTGCTTACCAAGAAAAAGTACCATCAGAAATATTGCAAGAATTGGCTAGAAGGTACGCAGTAGCTAATTAAATTGCGGGAGGATGGAAGATGGGCACAGTTTTCAAAATTACGGGAACCACCAAGGTATGTGGAGTAATCGTACCCAAAATTTTTGGTGGATTTGGTGAAGGCAAGAAGGCAATGCTTGTTAAACATATTGCAGAAATTCATGAAAAGGAAACAAAGTTTGTTAATCAGGCCATAAACAATAATCGCAAGCGATTCACAGATGGTGTTGATATCCTCGATCTAAAGGGAAGTCAATTTGAGGTTGATTTGGTCAACCACGGAATCTTTAATCAAAATAGCTTAAATCGCGCAAACAACATTTATCTTTTGTCAGAGCGTGGTTATGCTAAATTACTCAAAATCTTTGATGATGAACTAGCATGGGATAAATACGAGGAAATTCTTGATGGCTATTTTCGAATGAGGGAGGAAATTGAGCAAGGCTTGAACATCCCCCGAGATCCTCAAAAATTTATTGCTTTGGCTTTAGTTGAAGCAAATAAGTTGCTTGAAGCAAAAGATATCCACATCGAAAAGTTGGAACAGAAGATCGAGCAGGATAAACCCAAACTAATTTTTGCAGAAGCTCTTGAAACGTCCGAAGATACAATTCTGATTGGTGATCTCGCAAAACTTTTAAAACAAAATGGGGTCAATATCGGACCGAATCGACTATTCGAACGTTTGCGTCAAGAAGGGTATCTAATGAAAACAAAGGGGGATCGCTGGAATACCCCGACTCAGCGTGCTATGGAGATGGGGCTGTTTGAAGTAAAAACGACCAGTATTACAGTTCCAGATGGTAGCGTTAAGGTCAGAAAGACAACAAAGGTTACAGGAAAGGGTCAAATTTACTTCATCAACAAATTCAAAGACGGGAATGTAGCGTAATAAGAAAAGTGAATTTGCGAGGAAAAAAGGTGGTGGGAAATGTGTTTTATACGAAGGTCAAAATCAGCGATGGCGTAGAAATTAAGGTTCAGTTTTATGAAAACTCACTTTTTACCCAGTGCACGAGTTGCAACAAAGAGTTGGTTGTTGATAATGAATTGCTTTTGAGTGTGTTGAATGAAGGGTGCTTCCACTCTACAAAAGTGATTTGCAGTACCTGCACAAAGTCTAATCGAGGAAGAGGGAATGGGAGCGAGCAAAACAAAAATAAAAAAGTCCATCTTCTTAGTTCTTGGCGGGACCAGAAGATGAACTCATAACAAACCCGGGCAACGCCCTTTACATAACAGTATAACACAGACAGCGCGGTTGTAAACGTGGTGTTGCCCCCAAAACTGGAGGTATAAGCATGAGGACAGATAAAGTTCGTGAAAAGTTTTGGAATAACTGGAACCACAAAACGCGTTGCTTTAATAACTTGATGGATAAATTGGATAGCCTACAACAAACCGATTTAGCAGAAGAGGTAAAGGATTTGAACAATGCCTGGAATGAACTTCTTTCTTCATATTTAGAAGTAGAGAGGGCAGGAATCACAATGTAGCAAGTAAATAAATGACAGAGCACACTCCGGCACGAGTGTGCTTTTGTCGTATCTTGTCGTTTGTTCCCGATTTGTTTGGACTGACGCGAAAAAGGAGGTGGGGTAGAATGTAGAACGAGGTGAATAAGAATGAATCGAAAAATTCTTCCGTTAATTTTTTTGCTACTTACAGCCTGTACGAATACTACCGAGACAATACAGCAAACACCAGCCGGCGTTGAAAAAGTTGAGGGGGTAACTCAAAGGCAAACGTTAGAGCAGGTGGACATAGAAAAGTTAAAAGGCAATATTAAAGGCTCGATTTTTATTAAGGATTTCTCAGTCTCTGATTCTTCAGTAAGGGTTCAATATGTAAAAGATTACAAGGAGTTCAAAATAATAGACCCCAATGGAAAAACAACCGAGGAAAATTACATAGGATACTGGAATTCAGGTGACCAAATCAATAAGGTTTTGATGGGAGAGCCTATCAGGATTCTTAAAGATTTACCAAGAGTAAACGATGTCGAGATGATCCTTCCGTTCCAATCCTCGGTGTACAAGGTGAAGTGGACCAAACGTGATGCTGAGAAATATTTCGATATTGATTTCGAAATGTTATCTAAAGACCAGACGGGTAACTTATTTGAAAAAGAATTTATCGACAAATATGTCTACGATAGGGTAGAGCGCGAAAAATTCGCTGCACTATATATTGTTAAGGAGCCAAAAGAAAAATTAGCACCTTTAAAGCTATCTGCTGATGAATATATTGAGGCATTCAACAAAGTATCAGGGAAATATCCAGAGGTATTCGGAAATGTAACCCCCAATATTATCACTGGACCGGAAACAAAAATTTTCTTTCTGAAAGTAACAGACTTAATCGGATTGATGGGGATTATAGATGGGCAAGAAAAATTAACAGAAATTCGGTTAGTCGGGATAACGAACGAGGATCAAACGTCGCTCAGTGAGGTTATAGTGGCTCAATTCTTTGCCATTTCAGCGCTAGACTCATCACTTTCTCAAGGCGATGTGGATCAACTGTTGATTGAACTTGGGATGAACGATGTTAAAAAATTACTGGAAGGCACTGATAAGACGGTGGAGAAAAATGGAGTAGCATATCACTTAGTCATAAATAGATCGGACGGAATTAAGTTAATAGCAAGGAAAGCGAATTAGCGCCTGTTGTATGGCGCTATTTTTATTGGAAAGGAGTGTTTTGATGGGAAGGGTTGTTGGCTTAACTGCATATTTACAAGCTAAAAATGAGTTATCGCCGCAACTTCGTAGTGTGGTGAAAATGACCAAGACCGCTGCGAAAGGAATGCTCCAGCTAGATGATGCCACTCAGGACATGCTGAAAGAAATGAGGAAGGTTAAGCAGGCTGCAGAGCGAGCAGAAAGTGGTTTCAAACGAGAAATAGATCAGATGCAGCGTGAAATCCAGGACTTGAGACGGCAGTTAGGCGGGCTAGACGCCACAAGGGCTACGCCAAAGATTACGGTTGATGATCAGGCCAGACGTGAGATTGCAGCGATTCGACAGGAAGTAAAAGCGCTTGACGGTGAGAAGGCAAGGGTACAAATTGAAGCGTCACAAGCTGGGGGGAGCGTAGATTTCGCGGCAGGTGGAGTTGCTGGTGGGATGGCAACTTACTTAGGAGCAGGATACTTGGACCAACTGACCCTGGAGACTCAAGCGAATGCAAGGCGAGCGTTGCTCGGAGATACACCGGAAGAGTTGGCGCGGTATCAGCAGCAAGCGCAGGACCTTTCGCTGATTAATCCAAACATTGATAGCACTTATGTTAAGGACTTGATGACACAGGCAACGCGATTTGGTGGTGCGAACGGTACAGAGTTAACGAAACAAGCACTTCAGCTTAGCGCGATTCGCCCAGACATGGGCGGTGCTGATGAGTTCCTCAATACACAAATGCTGATGAAAAGCGCTATGCCAGATGCAGATATCAATCGCATAGGTGATTCGCTGGGATATGTGGCACTAAAAGCCCGCGATATTCGAAAAGACACATTGGATTCGTTGCAAGAGTATTCGGCACAAATGACAAAGTTCATTGATGCTCCCGAAAAGCTTGCCATGCTCGTTGAAGCCATGAATGATGTTTGGAATACGGATACGGGTTTCGACACTCTGAAAGAAGTTGGGTTGAAACTGAACAACGTGGGCGACCTCGAAAATGTTCTAAAAACCGCGTATGGCGCACAAGGGATGAGTGACGAAAAGGCGTCAGAGCTAGCGAAGAAAGAAGCGGAGCAGATCGGGAAGTATCTTGCGTCTGGCAGCAAACAGGATCGGCAGTATGCAACTGGTGTACTCATGCAGACTTTCGCTTCGATCAAGGACGAGTTTGTGCGTCAAAACCTGTTGAATGAACTGGCGGCTGGTCCCGGAGAAAACGCTGGACAAGAAGAATTGGTCAAGCTATTGCAAAAAGCGGGAGAAATTGCGGTTGTTGATCCGATGGTCTATAGGGAGAAAATGAAGGGGCAACTTGATTCGTTATACCAGACCTACCAAAAGAATGACCCCCTGCATGACTTTATTAAAGCCAAAACCATGCTATCAAACGAACTGATTAACCTCGGTTTGATTATAGCGCAAGACCTGAGTCCTGTTATCAGCGGGCTCGGTCATGTAATAAGGGTAGTTAAAGATGGATTTGATGCACTACCAACCACACTTGCAGTTCCATCCCTTGTTGCGGCTATCGGCCTAGTAACATATGGACTTTGGAAATTCAAAGTAGCATTAGCTGCAGCAGAAGCGGCCGCCGTAAGAAAAAAGCTCGGCGGCGAGATGCCTGACATCGATCTGCCCGACGGCCCTGATAAGAAGGGAAAAGGCCGAGGAGGTGGCCGTGGCGGTAAGAGAAGCAAATGGAACCCGTTAAACTGGGGAAAAAAAGAGACTCCTGTCCCAGACCGAAAGTGGCTGACATCTGAGGAAGCAACAAGGAAAGCTTTGGGCGGCTCACTCCCAGATAAAACTCCCGATATTCCAAAGAAAGGCTTGGTGGAAAACCTGAAAAGCTTAGGCGGGCTACTACCAAAGAGCGATACAGTCCTTTCTGGTACAAAAAGTGCTTGGGAAGGAGTAAAATCTCTGGGCGGTGGGCTTGTAAAAAGATTGCCGATCATCGGTATGGCTGTTGGCGCCAGTGAAATCCTGACAGCTGAGGACAAGCTCGAAGCTGCCGGCAAAGTAGGAGCGGAAGCTCTTGGTGGTTGGGGAGGTGCTGCAGCGGGAGCGGCCATTGGCTCAGTTGTCCCCGGAATCGGAACAGCAATTGGTGGAATTGTGGGCGGTATCGCCGGAGCTTTTGGCGGGGGAGCACTCTTTGATAAAGTGATGTCTTGGTGGAATGATGCACCGTCAACACCACCGGAGACTCCACCGCATCCCCGAGGGATGATGAAAATTTCCAGAGAAGAAGTGAATCAGTTAAGGCCGACCCCGCCTGTCATGGGGCCGCCGATACCGCCTGTATCGCCGGTTGGAGGGAAGGTAACGGAGAAACCAAAAGTCGTTTCAGTCACCATACCCCAAGTGACCATTCCACTCCACGCTCAAGGCGTACTTCAGGATATACCGACTATGTTGAAGATGCTGAGTGATCCGTCTGTCGGACAGAAAATTAAGGACCTCATTGAGAAAGCGCTTATAGATGCACTGGAAACCCGGGGAGGTGTCGCTACATGATCCGTTTACAGGGCAAGTACAGACTCACGTTCCCGGTAACCCCAGGGGAAATCCAGCTAAACGGGTATGGGAACGATACGGAAAGTACGACAACCATTGACTTGCTGACACATAATCGGATTTCAGGGCGGCGCCCGAAATCAATCTCTTTCGAATTCTTTTTGCCCGGAAACCTTGAAGCAGACTTTATTGAGGTTGAAGGATATCAAGGACCGCGTGCGTGGCTGGACGGTCTGGACCGGCTGACCGGGGCAGAGGTGCTGATCACAATAGACGAGCTTAACCTGGCCTGGAATGTTCTCGTCGGACCGTGTGACGGCAAGTTTTCAGGAAAGAATGTGGACTATCACGGATCAATCGAACTGCCTTTATACGTAAAAGACGAGTTTGTGACTTGGAGCAACCAAACTCAACTTCTAAGCCCCGAAAAGGTGATAGCCAAGCAGCAGAAGGCAAGGCCAAATACAACAGGTAAGACTGCGAAGAAGAAAAGCGGTAGCCAGTCTCTGATTGATCCAGCTATGCAAAAAATCCAACGTGACAGGATTGACAGAAAATTAGCCAGTCTGAACCGGGCTATCGGAACATAGCGAGGTGGTACCATGCAGATCATCTATGGCAAAGAGTCAACCAGAATAAATCTAACACCAGCGACGAAGGAGTTGTCTTGGTCTTCCTCTCGCGGCCAAATCGCCCAAAACTGTGATATTCAAGTCCTGAATGCCCCGCCTATCGAATCGGCGGGCTTTTTAATGCTCTTCTCCGGTGATCTGCTCAAGGAGTCGCAGCAGTTTTTCCACGGGCCAATCGTGCGTTTTGAGCGTGACGATAAGAGCGGCGACACATCGGCAACCGCGTACGAGCTGAGTTGGTACCTACAGAAGAATGAAACGTCACGGATTAAGCTAAACGGCGATGCCGGGAAGGAGCTGGAGCGACTGATCCGGGCAACGGGAATCAACTTCAGCTGTCCGGCCTTTGGCTTTGAAGTAAAGGACCGGCTTGCTTCCCAATCTTTTGCTTCCTTATTCACGACTTTGACAGAGCAGGCTTATGACAAGACGGGCAAGAGGTATTTCGTCCAACATGAACGAGACAAGCTGACCGTTCTCCCAGAAGGCGGGAACAGCGTAGTCCCAATGTTCGCGGCAAGCTTGCTCGAAAGCAGCTCAACGGGCGAGTCGATCGAGGAAGTGTACACTGTCGTTACAGCGGAACGGTACAAAGATGACAAAGTAGCTGCCAGCGTGACGAAGGAAAACGCCAACCTGATCAAGCAGATCGGACGAATGAAAAAGGTGATCGATGCCGGTGAAGAAAAGGGACTGGATGCTCTCGCTTCAAAACAGCTAGCGAACCTGTCGAAAATACCCAAGACCCGACCCATAACCGTTAAGCACGAAGACAATCAGGCAGCCCGGATCCGCGCAGGCTGGCTTATCAAAATCTTGGAGAAGGATAACGTGACCATCACGGACTGGATCGTCACCAGCTGCAATGCACGTTGGAAGGGCGGTCAATACACAATGGATTTGCAATTGGAAAGGAGGGGATGACCCATGCAAGCAGCATTACAAAAGATATACCAAGGGGCCCGGGATGGGTTGACCGATACAAAAGCGGAACTGGGCAATCTTCTTTCGCTGTCTCCCCTGTCAGTCAAACTGGACGAGGATCCAGCACCACTTGAAGAGAACGAACTGGTGAGGCTGAACCCCACCGCATGGCGCCCGGAAGACGTGGGTAAGAAAGTGGCCGTGATTCGCTGTACGAACGGCCAATACCTTCTTCTCGGGGTGGTGGGATAGATGTTTCCTGAGCTGACTGGAGACGAATCGCGACTGCAGCAGTCGCCAGACAATCCCATCCCTTGGACCTACAAATTCGACTGGCACACAAAGCAGCTCATGCAGGGACCAGATGGCCGGTATTTGCGGACAAAGACGTACGCCGAATACCTGGAGGAAGCAGCAAAGAAGATTCTCAACACGCGCAGGTTCCGTTATGAGATTTACTCTGAACGTTACGGAGTAGATTTCTTGTACGAAATTGGACGGATGAGGTCTGGCATGTCTCTTCCGGTTATCAAAACACAGGCAGAAGAGGCGCTGGAGGCCCACAGTGAGATTGAACGGGCCGAGGTTACCGATATTCGTTTTGAAGGCAATCGGGTTATTTTCTCGCTTGAGATTGAGGGTGTACGAGGCACAACCAGAACGGAGGTGAGCGCATGGCGACGATGAACAAACCTGAGATGCCGATTCTGAGGGAAACGCCGGATCAGATTTACCAAAGGATTGCCAACCGCATGGCGGAGATTGCTCAGCAGCGCGGGGAAACACCACCGGCGACGGAAGAAGGCGAAATATTTTACGACTTTGAATACCCCTTGGCCGTTGAGATCAGCGAACAACAGCAGCTACTTGAATATGGTTTTCTACAGCACTTTTTGCCCTGGGCTGACGGCGAGTACTTGGACGCTTGCGGGGTATTTTTTGGTCTTCCCCGAAGTGCAGGGGAGGAAGACGAGCATTACCGGCAGCGTCTTATTGATCGAGCTCGCTCAGAGGAAGGAGACGGGCGTCGCCAGGATTATGAGCGCTGGGCTCGGAACGTGGAGGGTGTAGGCGGGGCTGTGGCAATTGAGAAGGCGCGGCATGATCTGTCCATCGACGTCTATATTACGGACCTGAACGGGCAGCCGGTCACAGCAGAATTGGTTAAGCAGGTCCGTGACAAGCTGGAAGACAAACGGCGAGCTCTGCACGATCTGCAGGTATTTCCGGCCAAAGTTTTCCCTGTCAACGTATCTGTGCGGCTGGTGCTCCGCCATGATGCTGAGATGGACAAGGTACAGGAGCTGATCGCCAACCAAATCAAAACCTACTTGAAAGGGCGTTCCCAGATCGTTTACCAGCAGATCGGGGCGCTCTTCTTCGTTGACGGCGTAGAAGACTTTGCCGATTACACTTTGAACGACGGGGAAGCCAACCTTACCGTACCGCTGGATGCTATCGCTTCCCTCAACTTGGCGGTGACAACATGATTCCAGAACGGTATCGACAGATGCTCCCGCCTTACTGGTATGAAAACACAGTGGCCGAGTACCACTTTGAGGGAGCAGGTAGAGAAGTAAATGTCTTTGACCAACAACGAGAGGACGTTTTGCAGCAGTTTAGTCCATGGTCGGCGACCTGGGGCCTGGACGTTTGGGACTGGATTTACTTCGGAAAAAAGCAGTCCCTGAGCATCGACGAAAGGCGAAAAAATATTCGAGCGCAGCACTGGGCAAGACTCCCGTTCACCTTGCCAGTCCTCCAATCATTAGGAAAAACGGTCGGGAACCTGCTGTCTGTGACGGAGGATTTCGCAGCAAAGGAAATCGTTTTTGAGTTTCAACAGGGCGGGCCAATCGATCTTCTAACCCTACACAACATGTTTGAAAGAATGCGCCCGGTTCATGTGAATAGAGAGAGGATAGTCATTCAGCAGAAGGGGAGTCTCGTCCTCACTTCAGGACCAATGCATGTCTACTACGATGATCCTCTCATGTGTGGCACATTCTACGCCGGAGGTGAAAACGATCTATGCTGACCGAACACGCATTGGAACGACAAGCAAACAGCCTTGAGTCACTTTTCGACAGCGCGGAGGTGGAAATAAACGGCGAACTGAAACCGGCCACTCTCCTGAAAATCAGACAAGGGCCGAATAAAGTGAATTTCCTTATTCGACTCCAGGACTCCGAAGTAGGCCATATCACAAAGCGGGTAATCAAGGATGAAAATGGCCAGATCGTCTGGCAGGACTCGGTGAATCTGTACAAGCCAGCCAGAGCTGTAGCCCTCAGCATCCCGATTGAACTGAAATGGAAAGTAGGTGAGTGACAGTGATAGAGAGGTATCAGAAACAGACTCACGTTAATAGGCTCGTGGATTTCCCGGGGGCCTATAGGGTTCAACCCCACCCCGACCCAGAGCTCGCTGCAAAAGGGGTTATGCTGATAGAACCAGCCTACCAGGTGCTGGCCGGAACGCCCGTAGACGAGATTCGCCTCAACCATATGGAAGGCGGGATTGAAGGCGCCCATTTGCGTATTGATCGGGTAGAGCGCCGTGTCACCCGGATTGAGGCCCATCTGGACGCAGACGATCGCGGCGTGATCGATGCACAGGCTCGCTTCGCTGACATCTACGACGGCTCAGACGACCCAGTGCTGAAACTCGATCAAACCAAGACGTATGCAACGACTGCCCTGTCTGCAAGTACGACAGCAGTAAGCATCCCCGTAGCATCTGTGACGGGGTTTAAGGTTGGCCAAGAAATCACCATCTGCGACGACACAGCGTTTGAAAATCAAAAGATTACGGCTGTAGGTACCAGCTCTATTACGGTAGCCAAGCTGACCAATGCCTATAAAAAAGGTGCGATAGTGGCTAGGTCTACGGTTGTCAGGGATGCAACAGCACAAAAAATGCGGATTGGCAGTTGGGGAACACATACGATCACGATTACACAGGCATAGGGGGGCGATCACATGGCAACATATGAAGGACTTATAAAAATGGGGACGTTGTATTACGACTCCACACCACTGCCAAGGCCAACAAAGCCATGGGTTCCTGACAGAATTCCAAATTCCAACATTGGTAAAGGCAACATGCCTTCGGCTTTCGGTGACGTTGCAACTCGGTGGAGCATCAGAGACACTGATCCAGTAGAAGAAAATCAGTTGTATTGGCACAAAATACGTGATGGAGATAAAACACTTCTGATTTGCGATCGGGCGATATTATGTTATTTCCGGCCTGCCGAAATGAACAATCTGGGAAGAATCACAGGAACCCGCGTTACAATTGATGGCAAAAGGTATACCCTGAGAGTTTTGACAGGGGGCATGACATATCCTGACGCGGAATCAGGAGATAACGAGTGGAACAGGTATGTACTGAATAAAGCAAACATACCTGGCCTTCCTATACCAAAAAGTTCTGATTTCAGAACCGATTACCTAGAATTGGACGCTTGGAATATTCAATTTAAGGGCGAACTCAATCGATTCTGGAACTGGATGTATATGTCTACAATGGTTCAGGAGAGTGATGAAGTTTCTGATACAAGGAGGCTCAGAGGAGAACTTTCTGCTGGACTGATTCAAACAATCAGAAACAACTCCAGTTCGAGTTCTGTAGGCTGGCGCCCCGTTCTTGAAGTTCTTAATTCTGTTCCAACGGTATCCCTGTCAACATCCAATAACCAGGTATTAACCGAAGGAAACACTTTCACAATTGCGGGTAGTGCGAAAGATGAAGACAGCGGAAACGTGGTTACGGTCAAGTACAAGATTAACAACGGATCTGAGCGGAATCTTGATGCAAAGGTTTCTGACGGAAGTAGCCCAATCCCTTTCTCAAAGGCACTTACTTACCGTGGCGGTAGACTTTACGATGGTTCAACAGACGTGTCCGGGCTGTTGGCGGAGGGTACGACCCATACTCTTTCTGTATGGGCTGTAGATGACCAGGGGGGGCAGTCGGCGGTCGTAACCAGGTCATTTACAGTCAAATACAACAAAGCACCAGCCCTTACTGTCAACACTTTCACACCAGTACAGTCGGGCCTGATTCCGCCTGATACGATCACGCTTTCCGGGACTGCTTCCGATCCAGACGGAAACACAGTCACGGTCAAAGGAAAGCTGAACACAGGCACAGAGAAAACACTATTGAGCGGTGTATCAAGTGGTAACTGGTCGTTCCCGTTCAAGGTGAGCGAATTGAAGACCGGCACAAACGCGGTCACGATCACCGCCACCGACCAGTTCGGAGCCTCAACGGTTAAGACATTCAACGTTAAAAACGAAGTAGTAGAAAAGCCAATGAAAAAAGCCGTTGCTCGGTACCGAATTCTCCCACCCCTCGGTTCAGCGAAGGAGATCCTCGCTTGGCTCAAGAGGGAAAAGGGTGACCTGGTTATCGATGCAGAGGCTTCTTTTGTTGATGCGGGACAGCCTGAGCAGTACATTCCGATGTCCAAAAGCAGTGCCGATATAAACGCCAAAATAACAGAGGACGAGTTGATCGGGACAGTAACAACGCCGAAAGCTGATGTCGTTTTTAAACAAACTTTGTCCCGGACCAACGCAAGCTCAACAGAGGCAGCAACCATGCTGGTGGGGGTGTTTAAGTAATGAGATACCGAAAGCGTAATCCAGACGGTACCCTTGGCGATTGGGTAGAGACACCCGGGCATACTGATGACCTTGCCCCGGAGGTACAGATTCTATTTGAAACAATCGCCTTTATGGACTTAGAAATGACAGCGATGCGTGAAGAGTATACAGCCAGGATTAAGGCGCTGGAAGAACAGGTGCAAGCTCTGAAAGGAGGTGGACAATGATGGTTAAGCAATACATGATTGCGCCGTATGCTGTTTTGGTTAAGTCTGGCGGCTGGCTAATCGAGCCGACTGGAGCTGATGGCGAAAAAGTTGTGCCGGAGGTATACCGTGTACCAGTAGCCTTATACTTAGCTGAACAGGATGCAGCGTAAGCGCCTTTTCTCTAAATGAGAGAGGCGTTTTTTCATGGGGAGCTGCGGCAGCGGCTCCCTTTAGCTTTTGCCCCGAGGTGGTGAGGAGGATGGTAGTGCATGCCCGATATGGAAGTGAGTCGAGTTTTAAGTGATATCCGAGAACGCATGGTTCGGGTCGAGACAAAAATTGATACGATGACGGACGTTCGTGCGACTGCCGAAGAAGCGAAAGAAATTGCGAATGAAGCTTTGCAGTATGGGAAATCGGCGCATCATCGGCTGAATGAAGTGGCCGACAACCAAAAATGGCTCTGGCGTACCGTGGTCGGCGCGGTTATCGCCGGGGCCATTGCACTTATGTGGAAGGGGATGAACTAAATGAACGAAACGGACTTGTTTGTACTGGCAAAGCAGTTTTTACTCGACCAGGCACTCATAGTTGTGGTGGCTCTGTTGGTACTGGGCGTGTTTTTGAAGAGAACGCCGGGCGTGGCCGACTGGCTGATTCCCTGGATACTGACCGGGGCCGGGATTGTGCTGGCATGCGGTGTGCTGAGGGAGGTGACCGTTCAGGCCACTATTCAGGGTATCCTCGCGGCGGCAGTCGCCAGCTTGGGGCATCAGTTGTGGAAGCAGACCGTTGAGAAACGAAAGGAAGATGGGGCATGAGAATCGCCATTGACGCGGGACACGGTCCGAACACTCCCGGAAAGCGAACGCCAGACGACAGCATGCGGGAATTCCACTTTAACAGTGTGGTCGCCCGTTGCGTCCGGGACGGATTGAAGCAATACGAGGGTGTAGAAGTCCTTTTCACCCATGCTGACGACAGGGACGTACCGTTGAAAGAACGCACAGACAAGGCGAACGCCTGGAAAGCAGATGCCTTTTTCTCCATTCACGCAAACGCCTTCGGCAGCGATTGGAACGACGCCAACGGCATCGAGACGTTTGTCTACACATCGCGGCCAACTGCAGCCGTAAAGCTGGCCGAAGCCGTGCAGCGTTCCTTGGTTCGCTCTACAGGCCGCCGGGATCGCGGGGTAAAGGCGGGCGACCTGCACGTCCTGCGCGAAACCAAGATGACCGCGATCCTCGCCGAGTGCGGGTTCATGACCAACCGAGAAGAGGCAGCTCTGCTCAAGAGCGACGAGTACCGCCGCAAGTGCGCGGCAGCTATTGTCCAGGCTATCGCCGAGGTATACGGCTTAAAGAAGGTCGGAGTAGCCACGTCAGGCACACCCATTGCCGGACAAGCCCAAGCGACCATCGGGCAGGCCCAGGAATGGGCAAGGCAAAAGAAAGCAGCCCAAGCCTTTATTGATGTTGCCCCGATCTATTGGCGCGTTGGTGCCGTGCTGGGAATCCGTCCGGAAGTAGGTTATGCCCAGGCGGCGAAGGAGACCGGGTTCGGGCGGTTCGGCGGGGTGGTCTCCCGAGATTTCCATAACTGGTGCGGGCTGAAAACGACCAAAGGTGGTAGCAATACCGATCCAACTGCGCACGCTCGTTTCCCAAGCGACGAAGTGGGAGTAAGAGCTCACCTGCAGCATCTGGCCCTGTATGCCGGTGTGGAAGTAAAAGGCGAGATCGTCGACCCAAGACACTTCCCATCAGTGCGCGGGACAGCCAAGACAGTGGAATCACTCGGCGGGAAGTGGGCGCCTGCAGCTGATTATGGGAAGGCGATCACGGAGCTGCTGGCAGGCTTGCTGACGACCAAAGTATCCACAACGCCTGTTGATAAATCTGTGGAGAAAGTGAACATTCAGATAAATGGCGTACGCATCCCAGCTCAAGGTTATCTCCGGAACGGCGTATCTGTACTTCCTATCCGGGTCGTATCGGAAGCCCTTGGCGTTACTCCGGAATGGCTGCCAGAGACAAAGCAGGTCCGAGTGAACGGAAAAGACCTGACAGAGACAATCGAAGCTGGCGTTTCCTATGCTCCAGCACGCGAGCTGGCGGCAGTACTCGGTCTGCAAGTGGACTGGGAGGGTACCTATAAAACCGTAACGTTGAAAGGAGAGACGTAGCATGGATTGGTCCGTATAAACAATGATGTTTCTTCAGGAGTGATGGTCGGTAATGGCCCTGCTCCTTTTGGTCGTTGCTGGCATGGCAGCCGATTTGATTCCGAAACTGGCCTCATCCATACGTGAGGTAGAACAGCGGCATCCAATGGCTATTGAGCATCTGAACGAACGCGAACAGTATGTGATCGACTGCTACGACAGGCTTCCGGCACGCATCAAAGCAAGCTTCGTAGTGATTGGGTTCCTACTAAGATCAACAGTCACTCTGGACTCATGCACCTGAAAATGGTGGTCGCTGATAAAAAGGTTGCGACAACCGGTTCTTTCAACTTCTCGAAGGCGGCCAGCACAACAAATGACGAAGTACTGATGGTATTAAGAGATGAAACTGTCGCCAAGTCATTTGCCGCAGAATTCGAAAGAATGTGGAATGATACAAAGGGATTCCAAACAGTTGAATATCGAATCGCGCAACCGGCATCTACTGCCCCTGCAGCTAATACATCAGGACAAGCACCTGCCAAACAAACTCCAAAGCCAGCGCCTGCAGCTTCAAAGGCATGTGATAAGCCCACAATCAAAGGGAACAAAAACTCAAAGATTTATCACGTTCCAGGTGGCCAGTCTTATGATAAGACCACGGCAAACGTTGAGATGTTCTGCACTGAAGCCGAGGCACAAACTGCCGGGTATAAAAAAGCACAAAAATAGTTCCTGAATACCCGTCAAAATGGCGGGTTTTTCTTTTCTTCCCATGGGTTATGATGGTGCTAGGAGGGATATCTATGTGCGGACGCTATACCTTCACAACAGAGCCTGACAAGATCACTGAACGATTCGATCTATCGGAGATACTCTTTGAATTACAACCACGCTTTAATATAGCCCCCGGCCAGCCAATTCCTGCAATTATTGAAGACCAGGGCAAACGTAGAATTGGGCAGATCCGTTGGGGCCTGGTTCCTTCGTGGGCCAAAGACGAGAAGATCGGCTATAAGATGATAAACGCGCGGGCTGAGACATTGACAGAGAAGCCAGCTTTCCGCAATCTGTTTGCCCGTAAACGCTGCCTTATCCCGGCAGATGGTTTTTATGAGTGGAAGCAAACAGCGAAGGGTAAGCAGCCAATGCGTATCATGATGAAAAATGAGGAGCCGTTTGCATTTGCTGGACTATTCGACACCTGGACACGGCCAGACGGTCAGAAGGTTCACACCTGTACGATCATCACAACACAGCCGAATGAGGTTGTTAAAGACATTCACGACCGTATGCCGGTTATCCTTCGGCAGGAGGATGAAGCGATCTGGTTGGACCGCGATAGCTTTGACGCTGAGCTGCTGCAAACCCTGCTTGTTCCCTACGACGCTGATCAAATGAGGGCTTATCCAGTTTCGGCAATGGTGGGTAGCCCCAAAAATGATTTGCCGGAGTGTATACAGGAATTTACTAACCCGCCTCTTCTGTTTTAGAGGCGGGTTATGCTTATCACAAGAGGCCACTTTATTTTACGAAAAGGTCTACTTTTGACAAGCTACATACGCATACCCTCTGACAAGGGGGGATGAACGGTGCATGTAAGAATAATGCCTGGCAATTCTACTGACAGTATTCGTTCTGCCTGCTATCATTATTTATTAGAGAAGTACAGGAAGGAGAAACTGTATGATCGGAATATATGCCAGGGTAAGTACCGAGGAACAAGCCAAGAGCGGATTCAGCATCGACTTCCAGATCAGAGAAGGAAAAAAGAAGGCAGCGACTAATGAGGTAAAATTGTATGTTGATGATGGACATTCGGGGGAATTTCTTGAGAGGCCAGCTTTGACACAATTACGGAATGATGTAAAGGGTGGACTCATCACCAAAATCATATGTTTAGACCCGGATCGCTTGGCAAGAAAACTGATGAATCAGCTAATAGTTACAGACGAATTCGAAAAGCGTGGGGCTGAACTTGTCTTTGTAAGTGGTGAATATGCAAAGACCCCTGAAGGCAACCTTTTCTACAGTATGCGCGGTGCCATCGCTGAGTTTGAGAAAGCAAAAATTAACGAACGTATGAGCCGAGGTAGACGAGAAAAAGCACGACAGGGACGGGTTCTCAGGGACTTCCAAATATACGGATACTCGTATGATAAAGATTCGGAGCAGTTTGTAATCAATGAATACGAGGCTGCTATTGTCAGACTTATTTTTGACTTATTTACCCAACCAAATGATCTTGTTCAGGGCATTAACGGGATTGCGAAATATTTGACGGATAAAGAAATACCAACAAAACGTGGTGCAAAGGTTTGGCATCGTCAGGTTGTACGCCAACTTTTAATGAACAGGGCATATATCGGCGAGTTTTATCAGAACCGTTGGAACACTGAAGGAATGCTTGGAAACAAACATAAGTCTCCAGATGAACGCGTTAAAATGAAAGAACGCCCTAAGGAAGATTGGATCAGAATAACCTGCCCGCCTATAATAGATGAAATAAGATTTGAACATGCTCAGCGTTTAATTGGTGAATCAAGGAGACGTTGGTCAGGTCGCAGCTTAAACAAATATCTGCTAAGTGGTTTACTCCGTTGTGGAGACTGTGGCAATACGATGACAGGAAGAAGAACAAATAATTGGGGAACGTATATTTTCGTCTACTCTGACGAAAAAAACACGGCTGGAGCAAAGAATCCGGGTTGCAGACGTAGAATAAAGTGCCAAGAAATCGATGACGAGGTTTGGGAAACAGTAAGAGCTTGGCTAAACAATCCGGATGAAATAGCTGCAGCTACAGAAGCCAAGGAAACAATTCCTTTTGAGTTGATTGAGATAGAGAGGATCGAAAAGGAGCTTGAGAAAACAAAGAATGGACGAAAACGTCTGTTGAGACTTTTTGCGGAAGGAGAAGAAGATTTCGGGGAGGAAGAGATTAGGCAACAGTTACGTGAGCTCAAAGAAAAAGAAGAAAAGCTTACCAACCAGATCAGAGAGCTTCGAAGCCAGCAGCAAATGTTTGCAGAAAACTCATATTCACGAAATCTAATCAAAGAAGCCGCTGAGTACTATTTATCGAAAGCTCCCGACGAACTAACTTTCGAAGACAAGCAAAATCTTATCAGGCATGTTGTGAAAGAGATCAGGGTATACGAAGATCATACAGAGATCTTTACATTTTAATGCGCCACTTCTGTCTTTAGAATCGAGATCCTGATGCATTTGCGAAGCTTGAAAAAAACCAAAAAAGATGTCTCGCTTCACGATCCGATCGGAACAGACAAAGAAGGGAATGAAATCACCCTCATCGACGTTCTCGGGACGGAGACGGATGAAGTGGTGGATGCTGTACAGTTGAAGCTGGAATCCAATAAGATCTACCAGCATATTCACATCCTGGACGATAGGGAAAAAGAAGTGATCATCGGACGGTTCGGCCTGGATCAGGACAAAGAAAAGACCCAAAGAGAAATTGCTCGTGAGCTCGGCATTTCCCGTTCGTACGTATCCCGCATCGAAAAACGTGCATTGATGAAGCTGTTTAACGAGTTTTACCGGACCAAGCAGGCGCAGAACCGCTAGCCTTCTATTGTCTGGTAAAGTTTGATGAAAATGAAGTGGAAAGAGTACCCACAAGAGGGCCTTTACAATGGGGCTGCTTCTTGAGGGTATTTCTTTTTGGTACAAGAATTAAAGAGTAAATGATAATATGTAAATATCTAACAAAAATTCTGATTTTCAAGGGGGGGTATTGTGGAAAAGAAATTGGTTAAAATAGCCCTTTATACTTTTGTGATTTCATTTTCTGTTTTTATAGTTTTCATAGAGCAAGATCGGACAGTAAAGACTGGGAACGGATTGTATACTGGTCTTCATTTAGAACTACCAGATTATATACTTATGCTGATCCGTTATTCAATCAAAACCACATTTGTTGTATTCGTAGTGGTTATTTTGATTGAGTATATCAAAAGAAAAAGGAAGTAAACATTTGTATAAAAGTTCTGATAGAGAAACCAAATCCAAATGCTAAAGCTTAGCAGGCGCAGAACCGCTGCTTGCCGTACTTTTTGACAAACAAAAGAAATGATACCCGCAGGATGGGCACTCTTCATATACGTGTCCCGTTTGCGGGTATTTCCGTTTTCTTGTCTTTTCGAGGACATATGTCCTACCGCGACCGCCGGGATGTATGATTGAATAATGACAAATCGAAATCGAGGAGAGAGTAAAATGAAAGGGAGTATCTACGCATTTTTAGGCGGAGCCTTTCTTACCCTGCAAGGGGTGGCCAATGCGCGGATCAGTCAAGATATCGGCACATGGCAAACGGCGACTCTCACCCAGTTCACCGGATTTGTTACCGCCTTGCTTATCCTGTTGTTCGTTCGAGACGGGAATTGGCGCGGGTTTACCCAAGTGAAACCGTTATACCTGACGGGGGGCTCCCTGGCGGCGTTCATCATTTTCGGCAATGTGACGGCCATTCAGCAGATCGGTGTGACGCTTAGCATATCTGCGCTGCTGATCGCTCAACTGGTGTTGACCTTTTTCATTGACAGTCACGGCTGGTTTGGCGTTGCAAAACAGAAGATGGGCCTTCCACAACTCATTGGCATCGGGATGATGATTGCGGGTGTGGTGATATTGAAATATTGAGCGCATGTATGCGCCAGATGTAAGAGGGAAAGCAGGAGGTGAGATCGGGTCATGAAAGAATGGAAAAACCGTGAGCAGCTGCTGAGTTTATTGCACCTGCACCAGCTCGATTCCGTGTTCAACGAATCGCTACTCCCCCATTTGTCGCTCTACAGCTTTGATCAAGGAGAGCTCATTTGTTCCCAGGGAGAGCGGTCAGAGTATCTGTATGTGCTGGTAGAGGGGAAGATTAAAATCTATACGACCTCGGCAGAAGGCAAAACGCTGATTCTCTCTTTTAAGAAACCGCTTGAGGTGATCGGGGATATCGAGTATGTACGGGGAATTGATTTTCTCAATACAGTGGAAGCTGTATCGCCCGTTAGTATGATCGGAGTCCATTATCGATGGATAAAAAAATACGCGAGTGATTATCCCCCGCTGCTGCAATTTTTGCTGGACATCATTACACAAAAGTTTTGTATCAAATCCAACTCGTTGAGCTTCAACCTGTTGTATCCGGTGGAGGTAAGATTGGCCAGTTATCTGTTGTCTGTCTCCATCGATGATACAGGCTCTCCTCTTTCCGGACAACAAAACGCAGTCAGTTTAAAAGATGCCGCCAACTTGATCGGAAGCAGTTATCGACATCTGAATCGGGTGATCCAACAGTTATGCGAGGAGGGGCTGGTGGAGCGCAGCAATGGGTTTATCCATGTAAAGGACAGGGAAGGATTGCGGGCACTGGCAGGTTACAATATCTACGAATAAATCGATGGATGATGGGAGTAGGCCAAAAGGATGGGCTTTCTTATTCCACAGATACATCGGTTGAAGAGGTGAATGATAGTATGATAATGGGATTGGCATTGGCGCTGCTTGCAGGTTCGCTGGTCAGCCTGCAAAATATTTTCAACAGTAAAGTGAATGAACGGGCGGGCTCCTGGACAACGACCACTTATGTGCTCGGGACAGGATTTCTGGCCTCCCTGATCTTTGGTCTGATTTTTGAGGGAAAACAATTGTTTAGCTGGCAACAGATGCAGCCCTGGTACTATTTCAGCGGTATGATCGGTGTATGCGTAGTGATTTGTCTGGTGAGAGGGATCAGGCTGCTGGGGCCGACGTATGCGATCTCCATCGTGCTTTCGGCACAGCTGGGATTTGCGCTGTTGTGGGATTCTTTGGGCTGGTTAGGTCTGACCAGGGTTCCATTCACTATGCAGCAGTTGGTCGGTGTGCTTGTGATCGTCGGGGGTGTTCTCGTATTTAAACTAGGCGGCGGGCAAAAGGCCCAGGAGCCTGCAAAAATGATGTAACTTTCAGCGGGTTTAGGGCCATCGGCAATTAAGCAAACTCAATCAAAAAGCAAACCAGTAAAGTAGGGAAGATCTTTGGCATCGCGCACGTTGACCTCTGTGAGAGCGATGCGAATTTGCATGCTTCCGATTTGACTTAATGGAATGTTAATGTTACTCTTTTTTATGTACATAGTATAAGAAGTTAGTTATATGGAAACAGATTTGATCTGATGTCGCTGATAAAAGGCGATGATCTCACAGGAGGACACAAACCAACGTCAAGAGACTTTTGCAGGAGGTGCATCCCTTATGATGAAAAAAAACAGCGCAAGATGCATCCCGCTTTTTCTACTGAGTATTCTCATTCTCTTGGCATTCGCGATTGCTCCTCTCCACAGTTTGAATGGTCAGCTTTTTCATGACAATACCCCCAAGATTGTGGCCCTGAAGCACGGAAAGCATGTCATCAAGTTCCGCCAGGCCACATCTGTTAAATTTTTCTTTTCTCCTCTACGGGAAGCATTGTTTGTGTTTGTCTTACCGCTGCTTCTCACTCTCTTGATTCAGATTCCACATCAGAACCTTCGGACTTTTATTCCCCAGAAATTGAAAAGTCTCTTTCTCATGCCCATCAAATTCAATTCGACGTTTTTCCCAGCGGTTGCGTAACGAAAAAAGGATGCAGCTTGTTTCCGTCTGCCTGAAAAAGCCTGCTCATTTCTGTTTGCTTCTGTAAAGGCAGTAAGCAATCTGGACGGTTTTTTCGAGGTGCGTACAGCATGTTTTCTATTAGCAAAAGGAATGTGAAATCAATCACAAGCAAAAGGCTTTTACTCATGACAAGTAACAGGTTGTCGTATCACTGCAGAATCGCTTTGAGCGGAAACAAAAGAATTGGATAAAGGGAAAAGTGCCCTTTCTTTCGCATGGAATCTATGCCCTTTTTCGTCAAAGTATGGGATTGTTTTGCGTGAATTCAAGGTGAATAGATCGGTTTTCTGGGATTGAAAAATTTGAAAAGACGGAGGTTTCTTTCATATGAACATTCGCGAAATCCATCTTCCAGGGATTGGCAAAAAATTTCAAATGGACACACAAAGCGGGGATAAGCTCGTCATTATCATCCATGATGGCGGTCGACGGGAGCTGTATCATTTTGAATCGGATGATCCGGAGACCAGCATTTCTATGGTCGCACTGGATGATGAAGAGGCGAGACAGGTAGCAGGGATCATCGGAGGGATGGCTTATAAGCCAAAGGCGCTCGAATCGATTGATATCAGCTTGGATGATCTGGTAATCGAGTGGCATAAAATTGAAGCCAATGCGAATTGTATCGGCAAAAAGATCGGAGAAATGGAGATCCGCCAGAAGACGGGAGCCTCTATTATCGCCGTCGTCGAAAAAGACCATAAAAAGCATATTAACCCGGGGCCAGACTATGTGTTTACCGCCCATTCGACGTTGATTGTTGCGGGAGAGCGACAGCAACTGAAGGCGTTAAAGGCATTTTTGCTCGGCGGACGGGAGTAGCAAACCTCCTTTCCCAAAGTGGGGATTAACCACAAAGTGATGCCATTTTGCACGCACATCATATGCGCATGGGAGTAGAATGCCGCATCGAAAGCGAAATGGGATCGATACTTCAGCCTTCTCAATAAGAGACTGAAAAGGAGGAACATATGGATACAGTCATATTTGAAATAGGGCTTGCCCTTGCATTAATATCAATCGTCGGATTGCTTTCCAACAAGCTTCGATTCTCCGTCATTCCCTTCTACATCTTGGTGGGGATGGCCGTAGGGCCGCATGCGCCGCATTTTGGAATCTTTGACTTGCGATTTATTGAAAGCTCCGTGTTTATTGAGTTCATGGGTCGTCTGGGCGTATTGTTTCTGCTGTTCTACCTGGGCCTGGAGTTTTCCGTAGGTCGCCTGATCAAATCGGGGAAATCCATCCTGGTCGGTGGTTCCTTTTACGTGGCGTTGAATTTTGTCTCTGGCTTGCTGCTTGGTTGGATGATGGGGATGCCTTTAAAGGAAACGCTGGTGATCTGCGGGATCATGACCAGTTCGTCGACCGCGATCGTGGCCAAGGTGCTGGTGGATCTGAAGCGGACCGCCAATCCGGAGACGGAGATTATCATGGGGATGATCATGTTCGATGATTTGTTCATCGCTGTACACATGTCCATCTTGTCTGGTCTGGTTTTGAGCGGGGCGACTTCATTTACAGGAGTTCTGCTCACGTCGCTTTCTGCACTGCTGTTCATCCTCGTCTTCCTCGCTGTTGGCAGATACGTGATTAAATATGTAGACAAATTGTTTAATGTCAAATCGACGGAGCTCTTCTTGATTCTCGTCGTGGCAGCACTGTTTTTGGTAGCAGGCTTTTCGGAAACCCTGCACGTCGCTGAAGCGATCGGAGCGCTGATGGTCGGGCTGGTCCTCGCCGATTCCAAGCATGTGAAACGGATCGAAAGTCTGGTGCTGCCGTTCCGTGATTTCTTCGGAGCGATCTTCTTCTTCGGTTTCGGATTGACCATCGATCCGACATCTTTGGGAGGGGCAGTGTGGATTACGATTGTAGCAGTCATTCTGACGCTTATCGGGAATATGCTCGCTGGATTTCTCAGTGGTCGGATGGCTGGCATTTCGAAGCGCGCGTCAGTTAATATCGGGTTTACGCTTGTGTCGCGCGGAGAATTTTCCATTATTATGGCCAACATCGGGAAGGCGGGCGGATTGCTTCCCGTCGTGCAGTCATTTGCTGTCCTGTATGTGCTGATTCTGGCCGTACTAGGGCCGCTGCTGACGAAAGAGTCCAAATCGATCTACAGTTTTTTTGAAAAGCTCGGCGAGAATTGGAGCAAAAGGAAAGAGGAACAAGACAAAAGTGTGTCATAATCGCTGCTGGCGAAAAGTTTACGGGGCAGGTATCCGTCGTGGTGCCTGCCCCATTTCAATCATGACCGTCAGAATCGAAGAACCCACCCGGGTAGGGTGGGCTTTTTTGCTTTCCGAATTTGGCGGAGGACAATCGTAAAGGATCAGCCGTTTTGCAGCAAGACTTTTAATGTTTTCAGGCTCTCCCGCTCACCTGCAACAACGAGCAGGGCATTTGCGATGAAAACATGGTCGGGACCCGGAGTGATCTGCTTTTTCTGATCAGGGTTAATCACAGCGATGATCGTGGCTCCGGTTTTCTGCCGCACATCGACTTCACCGATAGATTTACCGATACAGGCTGCTTGTGGGGAGATTTTGTACCACTCGATGACTAAATCATTCAGGGAAAGATTGACGGTATCCAGCGCTTTCGGCTTGTAGCTCATCCCTCCGAGAATGCCTGCGGCTTGCAGGGCTTCGTCATCTTCCAGTGTGACAGAGGAGGTACACTCTTCTGCGTTCTCCTGATCAAAGAAGTACAGTTCTCTTCTTCCACTGTCATGAATGACAACAACCAATTTTTCTCCCATTCGGGTCTCCATTTGAAATTTACGACCGATTCCTGGCAAATCGGATTCCCAAATGTTCAAAATGGCAACCTCCTTTGTTTGTGAAAAACGACACGACGTTTTTCCATGAAATAAGATGCGACCGTTTGCGGTCAGATTGTCCTTTATTATACAAGAGAAGGCCGCAAGATGCTAGAAATGCAGGAAATGGATTCCACCCTTGCTGTTCTCAGTCCTCTTCGTTCCACTTGTTTGACAGAACGGGACGCTTATAGGCTTCCATTTTGTCCAGCAATCGGTCTGGCTCCTGGTCAACCAGCAGCAGATCCCGGTGGGTAGCCGGCATAAAACCGGAAAAGATGGCTTGTTCGATAAGTTGCAGGAGCGGTGTATAGTAGTCGTCAATATTTAAAATTCCGACCGGTTTCTGATGGATTCCCAGTTGTGCCCAGCAGAGTATCTCAAACAATTCCTCAAACGTGCCATAGCCGCCGGGCAAAGCGATGAAGCCATCGGAGAGCTCAGCCATTTTAGCTTTCCGTCCGTGCATGTTCTCCGCTTCGTAGAATTCCGTCAATCCACTATGTCTCATTTCACCGCGGAATAGCCCGCGAGGCATGACACCAATCGCTTTTCCTCCGGCCTCGAGAACGGCGTTTGCGGTGCTTCCCATCAGACCCATGTTGGAGCCTCCGTATACCAACTCCCATCCACGATGGGCGATACCGGCACCAAGCTCTTTTGCTTTTTCGGTAAATGTAGGTGACGTACCGGGATTCGAGCCGGCGTATACACAAATTCGCTTCATAAGTAGGCCTCCTTGCTTCGATCATTCTTTAAGCGCTGATAAACCAATGTTTAGTATACAGGGGAAACTTGGAAGAAGAAAGGCGAATTCGGGATAACGAGAAAAAAGCAGGAGAAATGAATCTCCTGCATGCAGCCACATTATTGATAGGGAGTTACTTTCTTGTCGGCACCGCTGCCCCCGAGAATTTCTTCCGATAATATCTGTTCATTCCGGCGATGATCGGCGCAATCACTATAGCCGGGATAAACCAGATAATCGGGTTGACGCTATCCAGCTGCAGCAGCCTGGGGGCGCCAAAGACAGTAAAAGCCGTAATCGTTGCGATACAACAGCCCATCATGCCGGTCAAGTGTTCAAACCACCAGTGCATTTTGTTTACAGGGGGACGCAGCCAATATCGAAGCTGGGTACCGCCGAGAAAAATCCCGACAAGGGGAAACCATGTCAGCAAAGGAAAGGAAATCGCATAGCCGTATCCGCTGATCACCAGGCTGGAGAGAAAAAGCAGACCGGGGAAAAGCAAATCCCAGAGTTTGCGATGCGAGGCAGCACGCTTTTTAAAGCGAAGGACGCGCATCCCGTACCAAGCCGTAGCAGAACTAAGCAGCGAGATATAGATCAGGAACCAGGCAAATGCGGTTGAGTCAAGCGTTCGGTTCGGGTCAAAGCCAATGCGCCAGATCCCCATGTAGAGAGCCGACACGGCTACCGACGCCATCGCGATGACGTACACCCAGCCTACGCGGACATGGGCTTTGCCTCCTTTTTTGGTGACGATCGGAATCCAGAAAACCGTAAGAGCGAGAAAACCGGCAATAATGTGAATCAAACGAAAAATAGCGAAGCCGAGCATGGGAAAATCCCCCTTAGAAGTTGGATGATATCAGTATACAAACCTATGGTCGGTTTGTGAAGTAGGAAATTTTAAAAAATGGGTCAAATGAAAAAAATTTTTGTTTTTCGAATCATTTAGTACTATCGTCCTCCGTCGATGTAATCAATTCCGCTGTTGGAAAAATTTACAGCCTTATCTTCTCTTTCTGCTTTGCATTAAACTGGATGCGTACCCAATCTGTTGGGAATATTCAGCTCGGAGGAGAACGCAAATGATGAAACGAGATTGGATACAGAAAACGACTGTTGCCGTCATGCTAGGGACATCACTTTTGTTCCTGAGTAATGGTGGACAAGCCATCGCTGCTTCCAGCAGTTCACAGCCTGCAGCCACATCACAGCAAATTGTTTCGCTAGCCCAATCTCTTGTGGGGAAAAGCTATCAATTTGGAGCAGTGGGGCCCACGAAATTTGGATCAGCAGGGTTGGCAACATATGTATATGGTCAATTCCAGATGAAGTTGGGCGATACGATTGCCAAATTGTACGGGTCCGGAAAAAGTGTGAGCCCTGATCAGATGAAAGCTGGCGATCTGCTGTTCTTTTCCACGAACGGAAAAGGCGCCCCGTCCTTTATGGGCATCTATCTGGGGAACGGTAAGTTTGTCTATTCCTCGCAGGGGGAGAAAAAAGTCGTTGAAAAGAAACTCGCTGATTATACAAAAAAACTGGTAGGTGTTCGCAGCTTTCTGAATGAGAAAGAAATCACACCGCCGAAAACGGAAGCACCCGTAAAACAGCCTTCTGACAATAATATCGAGTCCAACGGGGACAAGGTGATTAAGGCAGGAAAAAAATACCTGGGTACCCCGTATGAATACGGCTCGTCGCGTTCAACGAAAGACACGATGGATTGCTCCGAGTTCACGATGTGGGCGTATAAGGAGGGTCTTGGCATTGACATGGGGCGTGGCGGGGCAAAATCTCAGGCCAATTTTGTCAAAGCCAACGGGCATTATACCTATGATAAAAGCCAGTTAAAAAAAGGGGATCTCGTCTTTTTCATGAGCTACCGAGGGTGGAAGCAGTCTGACTACAAGGGAGTGGACCCGCTAAAGCAGAGCATCACCCATGTCGGCATCTATATGGGGGATGACAAGCTGCTGCAGACGTATTCAAAAGAATCGGGAGGCGTGAAGATTACGGATTTTTCTAACACGCACTGGGAGTATCGCTTCGTGATGGGCGGGCGTCCCTATTAAGCGCGGCATGATGAATGCCATGCGGTAAAAGCGGAAAAATGGACGATTGAAAGGCGGCATTCGCACATGCCGTTTGCCCGGCTTCTGCATCTTTATATAGGGAGACTTGTAGGAGGTGTAGAGAACATGGGTTATCCGTACCCCCCCCGGCAGCAGTCCGTATCCGCCAGGGAGCAGTGCCTACCCGCCAGGGAGCAGTGCCTACCCGCCAGGGAGCAGCGCCTCCACGCCAAGGAGCAGCGCTTATCCGCCAGGAAGCAGCGCCTCCCCGCCCGGAGATTTTCCTCCTCCGCCATCGGGACCGCCGCCAAGCCGAGTACCTAGCGTACCACAAACATACGGCCGGCAATTTGCCGTAAATCCTGGTTCCCTGTATCCGTGTATGTATCGGTATACCTATGTATGGCTTCGCAATGGGAGTTCTTTCTGGTTTTATCCGGTCTTCGTCGGTCGTACGTCTGTATCCGGATACCGTTGGAATGGATTCAGCTGGCAATATTACGGAATGGATCTAAACAGAATCGCGTATTTTACCTGCTGATGGAGAAGGCCGCCTACGCGGCCTTTTTTGTACTTTCAGAAAGTATAATTTCGCTAACGCGAAAGAGGGTGAAAGTATAAGTGCAACTAAGGCCACGCCAAAAGCTTGGCGTAGCCAAGTTTTCTAATATGGCACAAAGCGCTCCAAATAAAAAACCGCACCCACATAATCTCGGTGTGGCCACGGTTTCTTTGTGACGTGTATTGTAAATGCAATCGACTGCGTCCAGGGATTGCTGTTGTTTTCCACGTTACCAGTCGACAAAACGAATCGAACGAACAACCACTTCTTGAGCTCCCATCGGCATTTCCAGACGAATGGGCTCATTAATGGAATTCATGAGCAACTGCCGACCTATTGGGGAAAGGAAGGAGATGCGGCCCAAATCAGGGTCAGTCTGTTCTGGGAAGCATATCGTCAGGCTTTCTTCCAGTCCATCATCTACATATTGCAGGTTAACTTCACATCCGATCACCACTTTCGGCAGAACCGATGTATCGGAGGCGGAAGTTTCTTTGAGCAGGGATTCTACCGTGCTCACATACTGGTCCAGCCATTGATTGGCTTTTTGGCGTTCATTAGGCTGCTTGCCGGCGAAATGAAGATCGAGAAAGGGAATGCGCTGTTCATCAAAATAAACTAATTGCTCCACCAAACGGCGGTGCATAGAATTCGGCAAAGTATTACGGTTCACCGTAATCAACTCCTGTTCGTATTGGAATGAACCACCGGTCAGCAAAATCTGCGAGTCGCCATGGAGTTCGCCTCATTTTCATGTAAATATGCCCCCCGAATAAAAGAATGTGGCCCCTTGCTCCAGTATGCAGGGGACCATACTACCATTTTACCTAAATCCTAGAAAAAAACAATATCATTTCCAATAGGCACACATACCCTGTGCGTGCTGAAAGGAAAAAGCCCCAGTATCTTTGCGGGATACCGAGGCTTTGGGAACAGGTGCAGATATTCTATTTCACATCTACGGTGAACACATTGTGGTCGTGGATTTCACCTTTTTCTACGTGAACCTTGACGGAATACGAGCCAGCGGCGGGGAAGGTAGCGTTTGTGGACGTGTATTCGCCTGGCTTTGCTTCGGCTGTGTCGATAAAGGCATGCTTTTCTTCACCCTCGCGCCAGATTTCGAATCGGACAGTAGCTTCCGTCAGCGCTTGGTTTTCTTGAAGCAGATGGACGGTCAAGGTAGTAGCCTGGTTTGGCTGAATGGAATCAGCCGGCTGGAAATGCATTTCAACACCCTGTCCGTGCTCGTGCTCGCCGCCTTCATGCGTGCTGCCGTCCCCATGGGCCGTGCTTTGGCCATCCGGCTGAGTAGCATGCTCATGTGAATGATTCTCTTCGTGAGCGCCGTCCGCTTGTTCGCCGGCAGCCTTCACGGTAAAGGTGTGCTTCTGCATATTGTGAAAATCGCGTGCGGTGACATGGTACATCACGTTGTACGTACCCGGTTCAGCAAACGATTTTTGCGCCGTGTAAACACCGTCACTCTGATGAGCGGCCGAAATCTTCTCGTGCTGCTCCTGACCCTCTTTCCAGATTTCAAAATCGGTTTCCTTGGCGTCGTCCACAGCCGCACCGTCCTGTGTAACTTTGATGGAGAAAGTGGCCGCCTCATTGACCAGAACCTCCTGCGGCTCAATCGTCAAGGCCACTTCAATCGGGGCCCCGGAAGAAAGAGCTGCCTGCTGTTGGCTGCAGCCAGCGCCGAGGAGCAGGGCCAAGGAACCCAATACTGTCAACATATATCTTTTCACTGATTCTACCTACCTTCGTTTCGGGATTCATTGCATTTACTTCCTTGCTTCCTTCAACATTATAGGCAAAAAGACGGGGAAAATGATGACTCAAACGGGCTATTTCTTTGACCAGACCAGCCCAAGTTCACATAACTGCCACCTTTATTGGCTGAAAAAAGGAAAGCCTCCCAATCAGGAGGCTGGCCTAACGTTTTATTTTTTCTGTTCCTCAAACCACTTCTTCAAGGCTGCTGCATCCTGCTCGCCTACCAAGCGGGATACCTCTTGTCCGTCTTTGTAGTGCACCAGAGTCGGAGTATACTCGATGTGGTACTCGTCCCAACTCGGAGAAAACTCAAGCAAATTGTGCTTTTTTACATCCACTTGGAACTCGTCTGCGACAGGCACCAGAACCGGAGTGGTCCGCTGGCAATGCTCGCAGGTTGGACTGTAGAAGTAGATAAACAGTTCTTCTTTTGTTTCCATCTTGGCCTTCAGGTCTGCGGGAAGAATCTGATTGCCGTAGTTGGGATCGCTGAGCTGCTCAATCGTGGCTGGGTGTAGAGTAGATTTGCCAAACGGGTTGCCCGCGGCTGCTTCCTTGTTCGCCATGTCGGAATAGACGACAGCTCCAATTAAGAAAACAGCGGCAATAATCGAGAGGATAATGATTTTTTTCATCTTTTATTTCTCCTTCCCAGTAGAACGAATGAAAATCAGCAATACGGTAATCAACACGAACGCGATCAATGCGAGAAAGGGAATCGTGATAAAGCCCAGCCAGTTGATATAATCCGTATTGCAAGGAACGATCCCACACGCGTTGCCCAGCTCATGCAGAGAGGGAACCTTTTGAATGGCGTAGTGATAAAGAGAAATCATCCCTCCGATGACAGAGAGAGGCAAGGTATAGCGTATAATCCCGTAATCTTTTTTGGCTGAGGCAATTCCAAGCAAAATAACCAGCGGGTACATGAAGATTCGTTGATACCAGCATAATTCGCAAGGAATATACTTCAGTACTTCCGAGAAGAACAGACTGCCCCCGGTAGCGATCAGCGCGATCACCCAGGATGCAAACAGTGCCTGCTCCGCAACACGTTCTCGTTTCATATCAACACCTCGTCCACTATCTTATCACAATAACAATATGCAAGTAACTTATTTTTAGTAACAACTTGTGAACGTTTTCCATTGTTCATTCTGTTCACATAACGTTCAATACCCGATTGGAAAGATAGCCCTGTTGAGTCATACTCATTTGACCGGACGGGCCATATACTGAGACTGGATATCAACCGTATGAAAGAAATGGAAGCGGAGGAAACGAACCATGAAAAAAGGCCTGACACTGATTCCTGCACTTGCTCTGGCCTGCCTGTTGGCAGTACCTGCATCGGCCCATGACGGCTGGTCGCAAACCAATATGCCGATTATCTCATCCGGAGAGGTATCTTACGTAGAACTTCTGCTCGGAAACCACTCCAATAACCATGCGAGCTACCGTATCGACGGGACATGGAGCAAGGATACAACCAAAGTATACGTTACCCAGCCGAGCGGAAGCAAAGCAGATATTTCTGCGACCCTGTTTTACACCGGAGAAGAAAAAGACGTAACCGACCCTGGGAAAAATAACTATTATGTCGCTTCCTTCTCTTCCTCAGCTCCAGGCGCCTATATTATTTCGGTCGAAGGGGACAGCATCTTCAAAAACGGAGATGTCGCCAGCCGTACGTTGCGCAGCGCCAAATCCTTCGTGGCCATCAGTGACATCCCGACGATGCAGCGTGTAAAAGATCTGCAGGGCTTTTCCCAGCCGGTCAGTGCAGATCGGGCGGAGTTGGTTCCACTGTTCAACCCTGCTGCTGTGACTCCTGACCAGGAAGTAAAGGTTCAGCTGCTGCTGAAAGGCAAACCGTTGAAGGATACGGAGATTAGCGTAATTCGCCGCAGCAACAGCGATGCGGCCAACTACAAGACGGATGCCAATGGCGTGATCACGTTCACCACAGGAGCGGCAGACTACTACCTTCTTCGCGCGAAGCCAGCTACGGATGAAAAGCTGGCAGGAGAATACGATGCGACCAACTACGAAGCGACCATGACATTTACGGTGCAAAACGGCAAGGCGGCCATTCCTGCTGCAGTTTCCAGCCAAGCCCAGCCGCTTGTCTACCTCAACGGAAAGCTGACTGAAGTGGCAGGATTGCAGGTAAAAGACGGGAAAACAACCGTGCCCGCTGCATTTGTGAAATCTGCCCTGAATCCGGCGTATCAAGGAACCGGTCAAGTCGATTTGACACAGGCGGCCAAAGAAGCGGGAGCATCACTTGAAGTTCTGGCACCAATCGGGGCCATGCCGGAAGCGTTTGTCATCACGAAAAAATAAGCCCTCGGGGAAGTGAGATCCAGCAAAGGCCGTCGAATTTTTTTCGGCGGCTTTCTTTGGTCGGCTGCACCCGTGTAAACATCATAAGCCAACAACACCGAAGGCATGTTGCCAGAAAGGAGAATACGGATGAAAAGATGGCTTATCCTCTTCTGCCTGTGTCTCGTGGCAGCATCATCCCTGCCGTCTTTCGCAAGTGCTCACGCTTACGTGGATCGCGCTTCGCCCCAGCAGGAGGCCGAGCTGCAGGAGTCGCCAAAAGAGATACGCCTCACCTTTACCGAGGAGATCAACGGCAAGGTAAGTTCACTCGTCTTAAAGACAGAAGCAGGCAAGAGCATCCCGGGCACACTGCGTGCTGAGGACAACAGGACACTGGTGCTGCCGGTTGAATCCCTGCAAAAGGGCATTTATCGGGTAGAATGGCAGGTATTGTCCGTAGATACGCATGTGACCGAAGGCTCCTATCGGTTCGCGGTCGGCGTTCCTTTACCCAAAATTCGTCCGGCAGAGACGGTCTCGCTGGATGATGACGACCCGTCTGTGGCGGATAACGGACCCTTTGGAGCAGTCCCGGACCAGGGGCAAAGCGAAGCGCAAGGAAACAAACAAGCCGAATCATCACCCAATTCCATCGTTGGGGGGGTGGGCAGTACAGAGAAGAAGCAGTCCCCGACCACGGGAGCGAATCAAGCTCTGCCAACCAACCCTTCGGAATCATCCACAGATGGAAAGTCGCAGTCCCAAGAAAGCGCAGCGGCAGAGCAAACAAAGCCTGAGCAGGGGACGGGAGAGGCTGTCGCGAGGGAAGGATCAGCTTCTTTGGAAAAAGCAGACGATCCCGCGAAGAGCGCAAATGAATCTGCTGAAGGCGAAGATGATGCTGCCGCAGGAGAAGGGAGCCCCAATGAAACCCTTTTGCAAGCTGGCGAAAATGTTGCGACACCGTCGTTTGCAGGAGATGCTGAGGTAGAAATCGTGGCCGAATCCTTTCTCCCATCCGCTGTCCATGACCACGAGCGCCATGAGATGTGGAACAGATGGCTTCGCATGATCGATGTCCTGGTAGCAGCGATCATTGGCTCCCTTGTCTTCCTCAAAGCATGGGGACGCTTCGTCGACGCGTATCGTGTAACCCAGCGCCTACGCTCCGGCATCAAATGGTTTTTCTGGGGGTGTTTCGTATACTTCTCGCTAAGCGGAGCTGCGCGGATCTATTTGCTTGCCGACATGCTTAGGTTGCCGGGAGGGAACGGGGAGAGCATGCTGTTGCTCTATTTAAACACCATGACCGGTGCGATGGGCATATTGCGCCCCTTGCTGTGCATCCTGCTCTTGGTAGCGCTCACGACGAAAAAATCTCGACTCGGAAGTATTGTGTTAACACTCGGTCTGTTTATCACGTATCCGCTGACCGGACACGCCATGGCGGGACAGGAAAGATTCGCGTCTTTTCTCTCTGACATTTTGCATATGACAGCAGCCGTCGTATGGCTTGGGGGCTTGTCCGGCCTGACCCTGCTAGCTTTTCGTCAGAGGGCAACTCCGGACGGGCTGCTCCGCTTGCATCATCTGATGGGGCAGTTTGCCCAACTGGCGTTGTATGCGGTCAGCCTGATCTCGGGAACGGGTTTGGTACTGGGATTGCTCCGTTTCTCTCAGTTGCTGGAACTGATCTCGACCTCCTATGGTCTGATTCTCCTCGTAAAGCTCGGGGCTTTTGCAGTCGCCTTGATTGTCGCCGGTTTTCACCGTTCGAAAGTGATGCCCAGATTGGTCGTTCTCTCCGTTTTACAGGAGAGGGATGCCATCCGTTTGGTAAAGAAATTGTCCTGGACGCTGCGCTCCGAGCTGCTAATCGTGCTTGCCGCCTTGCTGCTGGCTGGCCTGCTGTCGGCCACCCCACCCCCCATCATCCGCTAGTTGACGCGAATCCGGGGAGCAGAGCGAATGTCTCGAATCGGAACGTAGGTGAACTGCAGGGAAGGTACATTTACGAGAAGAATCCCGCCTTGAGAGGATGCTGCACCGCCGTCAATGCCGATTAGATTGCCGCGCTGCCAGGGGCCTTGGCCTGCGTACTGAGGAAGACGGGTAACCGGCGTATGGCCGAAGAAAATCGTGGTCTCCCCTTGGTAATGATCGTAGAAGGGTTCCCTGATCCAGAGCAGATCGAATGGGCGTTGCTCGGCGAGCGGAACACCCGGAACAATACCGGCATGGACCAATAAGGCCGGATTGCCGGAAGGGGAGGCACTGGCAGGAAGCTCCATGGTCAGTGGCAGCGCCTCAAGAGCGGGCAGCAAGTAGGGATGGCGTGATACTATCTCCTGGCGTGCTGCATCCTGTGCCTCGGGGGAGGGAACCTGCCCGAGAAAAGCACGTCGCAAGGCTTGGCGCCCCAAGAAAGAACGAACCGTCGCATCGCCGCCGTTTAAACGCAGATACAAATCAGGATCAATCGCGCTGTTCAGCCAATCCTGAAACATTTGCTCGTGGTTTCCTTTTAGCAAAAAGATTTGGCTTGGGTGCCTGCTTTGCAGTTGGAACAGGTATTCCAAAACCTCTTTGGACTCTGGGCCGCGATCAACCATGTCCCCGATGACGTACAGACGATCTTGATTCTGGGGGGAAAAGGAAACACGGTTCAAAGCGGTTCGCAAGGCCTGATATTGCCCATGAATATCGGAAACCAAATAAGTGTTCATCTTGTTTTCTCCTCCCCGTTTCTCATTTGCATCCATTCCTATAAAATATGAGGAAAGAAGATGATGCGTGAGAGGAAGGTAAGCGGTGGATCAACTATGTACATGGCTGAAAGCGTCAAAATTCACAGTCGTTTTTACAGGAGCAGGTATGTCAACGGAGAGCGGGCTGCCCGATTTCCGCTCGGCTCAAGCAGGGCTTTGGCGAAGCAAAGATCCTGCACGCCTGGCCAGCACCCACGCGTTGCAGCATAATCGCGAGGAGTTTCTGGACTTTTACCGGATGAGAATTGAAGCGCTTCTCTCCTGCAAGCCGCACGCGGGGCATGTTCTTTTGGCTGAGTGGGAGCGGCGCGGTCTAATCCAGGGGATCATTACGCAAAACGTCGATGGCTATCATCAGCAAGCAGGAAGCCAGCACATCGCAGAGCTGCACGGTTCACTGACGACGCTGAGCTGTCTTGTCTGCGAGAAAACCTACACGGCTGCCCGTTATCAGGAAGAGAACGGGTGGGTATGTCCTTGCGGAGGCTTCTTGCGCCCAGACGTAGTCTTGTTTGGAGAAGCACTTCCTGCCTCGGCCTTTGAGCAAGCACTGAATTGGACAGAGCAGGCCGACTTGTTTCTTGTGTTGGGTTCTTCCTTGTCTGTGAGTCCGGCAAACTGGTTCCCGCAGCAGGCGAAGGAGAGGGGAGCCAGACTGGTTATTGTCAACCGGGAGCCGACAATCCTGGACGATTTGGCAGATGCAGTGATTCATGAGCGATCCATCGGGGAAGTGCTAAAAGAAATGGACTTGGCCATGAAAAAATAAAAAATTACCTCTTGATTTCAAGTGGATTTTTTACTAGAATATTTTCTGTGAACGGGCCGGTACACGAACTGGCCCTATCCATTCCTTATACACGCCCCTATAGTTAAACGGTATAACAGATCACTCGTAATGATCAGTTCGTGGTTCGATTCCGCGTGGGGGCATACCTTGAAAACCTTGAGAAATCAAGGTTTTTTCTTTTGCATCAAAAAGGGCGGTCCGATGCCGAGGAATCACTCCATTTCCAGATTTTTATATTTCACTACCATATGACGTACAACAATTGGAAAAGTTACCAAAAAATAAAAATAAAAAACCCCACGAACGAATATCCCGTGGGGTTCACTGCCATGTCCTTATTTCTTCCCAACTTTGCCCGTCACGGCATCTACATACCAACCGTCTGTGAAATAAGAAGGCTCATACATCAGTTTGGGGACGAGCGACAATCGCCCGGATTCGGGCACATAGACGTAATAGAGATCAACCTGCAGTGACTCAAGCAGCGACTTTTTGGCATCCTCCTGGGTGATGATTTTACCAACTGTCGTTTCTTCCCTTTTTAACGCTATCGCTTCCATTTCTGCAATGGTCCCTTGACTCAGGTCGATCCAGACACGCATGACAGGGTCTTTGAAAGGAACCTGATCCTGCAAGGGATGGATGCTCAACTGCTCATACGCGGCCCGATCCACTTTTTCCATCCAAGCGGGAAGGTCGCCCAAAATGGTTCGGATTTTTACAAGATACTCCCCGGATGGAAGGCCCAGTTCATTTTGGATAAATTGCAATCCGAGCTCTTTCCCTTTATCACTCGTGATCTTAAGATGATTGGTGACTTTGTCAGACTTTAACTTCAGGATGCTGCCCGTTTCTTTGTCGGTGGTGATTTCAATCTCTCCGTCGGCATCATCTGTCAGGGTGTAAACCGTTTTAGGTGTTTCACCAGGATGAACCTCCTGATGCTGCCGTGCTGCTGCTGTTTTGGGGTTCAGGCCAAAATACTCAATCCCCATTTGCTTGAAATGATCAGGGGTGGATGTTACCGATGATTTGTCAGAGCCTGCATGGACCAGCTTCTCGTTGTTCGTGAGATAGGGCCACTTGACGGGATCGCCTTTATAGGCATCGAAATAGCCGAGGGGACTTGGTACATAGACAAACTGTTTGAGCTTGGCGTCATAGACGAGCTCAACCTCCAGTTCCTTTTCGACGAACGGCTTGATCTTTTCTGCGGTCAGGATTTTATTCGGATCGGGAAGATCACTCTTGCTGACTTTTTCGCGATTGGTTTCCATTTTGAGGATTTTCCCATTGCTGTCGAGATAGATGTAGAAGGCAGGGAGCTTTACGGGAATGTGATTAATGATGGGGTAAAAAGGGACGATCACATCTGTGGTACGAATTTGTACCAGTTCATCCGCTCTGGTATAGCTGCCCGAGACTACCTGATCAACAAAATCATCCGCTGCGTGAAGAGCGGTCGTTTCTGACGGTGCTCGATTGGAGGAAGTTCGATGGCCGCTGATCGTGAGGTAGACCAGCTTTCCATCTGCCTCAGAGACATGCATGCTCAGCACCACTTGATCCGCTTTCGAGGTTTTGGGATCATCCTCCACACTGCGAAGTGTAATTTCCCAAAAATATCCATCCCCGTTACTTCGTTTCGCATGGAGAACTTCGTAGGTTTCGAGATCGAAATACGCGGCAGCGTTTTGTACGGCTTTGGCCACCTTCTGCGGGACTTCGGAGGGAAGCTGAGTAGAAGCCTTGATCGCTGTATCAGCGGAAGGTTTTGGCCCAGCTTCTGCCGCATTGGCAACAGTGGATGTGAGAGCCAGTGCGGAAGTAAGCAGCAGAGCCTTTGCCACCGGTGACAACATCTTCATGTGCGCCAATCCTTTCTATAAATATAATGGCCAGAGTATCATACACTGTCGATCATCTGGTCAGTATCATTAATAGCACAAAACTATCAAAAAAGGAAATATTCCCAGAAAACACAGAAAAAAACCCGACCATATCAGCGGTCAGGTGAAAAATGAATGAACGTCTATTTCTGATATCGACATTTTTGTAGGTCTTTTTTACTCTTTTTTTAAAACGATTTTTAGAAAAGATAGACAAAATGTAATGGTTGGTATGATCAAAGGGACTAATTTCCTGCTTTGGGTGAGGAGAGTGTGCGGAAACTCTTTTCTTTTCGTAAACCCTTTAACAAGGAGCGATTCTATGGTAAAATTCCATTCATCCAATCATCCTACGTTTGGAGGGAAAAAGGATGAAGCTAAGACAGACTGCTCGGCTGACACTGGTTGAACAGGTCGTCGGTCAGATAGACGGATTGATACGGTCAGGTGCATGGCCAGTAGGGACACGAATTCCACCTGAGCCGGAGCTGGTTCAACAATTAGGGGTCAGCCGCAATACGATTCGGGAAGCGGTACGAGCTCTTGTCCACTCGGGTATGCTGGAGACGAGGCAGGGGGACGGCACTTATGTCAACTCTTCGAGTGATTTAGGAGCCGCCTTGCAACGCAGATGCCGTCGTTCCAATACCGTGGAGATCCTGGAGGTGCGTTCTGCGTTGGAGCAGGAGGCTGCTCGGCTGGCCGCGATTCGCAGGACAGATGAAGATGTGGAAGAGATGAAGCGCTGGTTGTCTGTCAGTGCAGCCGCACAGACGATAGAGACGTACATCGAAGCCGATATGAAATTGCACCAAGCCATTGTGAAAGCGGCCTATAACAGTATGCTGGCTGAGCTTTATGAACACATGACAGACGCGATATACGAATCGATCGGAGAGTCTGTGCAGCACTTGATCTTCTCTCCGGATTCCCAGCGCTTTGCAGAACATAAGCAAATGCATAAACAGATGGTTGAAAACATCATTGCACGTGAGCCGGAGGCTTCTATGCTGGCAGTGCGGGCCCATATTGAGGCCTCACAGCAGGCATTACAAATCAGGGAGCGGGGGGAAAGTGATGAGTGAGGATAAAGCCGTATTGCATGGAGCAACACGTGGAAAGCTGTGGCTGCTTGTTTTCGGGATTCTGTTGCTTGCCGCCAATCTGCGCGCACCGCTGACAGCCGTCGGTCCAATTGTCGGCCAGATACGCGACGAGACGGGGATTACGAACACTATCGCCGGGATGCTCACGACTCTTCCCCTGCTCGCCTTTGCCTTGCTTTCGCCGGTTGCGCCCAAAATCTCGAGGCGATATGGTGTGGAAAAAACCCTTTTTTTCAGTACCTTCCTGTTGTTCGTCGGCGTATTGATTCGGGCTTTTCACTCCGTCTGGACATTGTTCATCGGTACCGCGTTGCTCGGCTTTGCCATTGCTCTGGGCAATGTGTTGATCCCCAGCCTGATCAAGCGTGATTTTCCTCAGCGGGTAGGGGTGATGACAGGCATGTACTCCATGTCGATGAATCTCTGGGCAGCGATCGCCTCTGGCGTCAGTATTCCTATCTCGCAAAGCACTCCGCTCGGTTGGAGGGGCTCGCTGATGTGCTGGGCTGCCTTGGCCCTGCTCGCCTTGATCATCTGGTTTCCGCAACTGAAAAACAAGCAGCACGGCACGACTGCTGCCAATGCGGGGGCAAAAGGGATAAAGAGCGGTTATTTGTGGAAATCGCCTTTAGCCTGGAAAGTGACCATGTTTATGGGGCTGCAGTCCCTTGTCTTTTACGTGGGAATTGCCTGGGTTCCGCAAATCCTGCAGAGTACCGTAAGCGCGTCTGCATCGGGGTGGCTGCTCTTTTTGATGCAAATCTTCAGCGTTCCTGCGAGTTTTCTGGCACCAGTCCTGGCCGGCCGATCCAGCGATCAGCGGGGACTTGTGATTGCGACCTGCGGACTGCTGTTCCTGGGCTATGCGGGCCTCCTGACAGGATCAAGTCTGCTTTTGCCTCTATGCATGATTTTCATCGGTATTGCCGTGGGCAGTGCGTTTTCACTCGCCGTCATGTTCTTTGCGCTTCGAACCCGCAGCATGAATGACGCTGCTGAATTGTCCGGGATGTCGCAATCCATCGGATATTTACTGGCAGCTTTCGGGCCGACCCTGTTCGGTTTTATGTACGATCTGACGCAAGGCTGGACGATTCCCATCCTGATGGTCCTGGTTGTCTCTCTCTGCCTGCTGTTTGTGGGACTGCAAACAGGGAGAAACGTACAGATATCGCCAGCTGATGAAAAAGCAGCCTGAGAAACCACAAACATAGATGAATCCGAGTGTAGATGGGCAAAAATCAAAATCCTATCAAAATAGCATGGTCCTGCTGAAGGAACGGACGCTAGCCAATGTGGCGCAAAAGGTCAGTTCATCAGGGGACCATGCTTTTTTTAGTGAAAAGCGAACGTCAAGATGTTTTTTATAAAATTGAATGTAACTGCTTTGTTTATTTTTCTGGCAGAGCGATGGGCAACTCCATTCTTCTGCTTCCATCTTTGGCACTCGCTTCGAACAAGACAAGTGTGAGTGTAGAGTTAGGTTGATCTTTTTTTACTTTCACCGTAAATTGAAAATCTCCCCACTCGGGTGCAGCGACCGAGGATTGGACGGTTCCTTTGGTCAATTCATTATGTCCGTCCTCTACAACGTACTGAAATGTAGCTTCAAACACACGAGCCTTCCCTTTTACGGTATAGGTATCTGCGGCTTCCTTCGCCACGGTTACATCTTGAAAAATATCATTGCTGTACGCAGAACTGTCGCCTTTTTTGTCTTCGCCCGTCGGCTGAGCCGGCTCGGAGGACTGTGGTGGCGTCTCGGGCTTGATGGTATCTGGCGGCGATTGCTGTGCGGGCTGCTCGCTGCCAGGTGGCAGGCTCGGCTGTGTCTGGGAGGATGGTGTATTTTGGGAAGACACACAGCCTTGAAGAAGCAAGATGGTCAAAAGAAAAATCGACAGTAGTTTCTTCATCTTTACCCTCCAAGTTTGTGATTTTGATCAATCTGTTGGTACTATAAAGACGATGCATTCCTCTGTCATGTTACAATGCTGAACGGAATCAAGTGGCTGGAGTTTACACCCTGCTGACCACCAGAAAACGAAAGAGAAGGATCGAAAAAAATAGCTCCCTGCTTAGGGAGCTTAAAAACTTCGCCAAAGCCATTATAGCATAGCTCATAGCAGGGGGAAATCAGACAGACAAGCATGTTGTGGTAGAATATATGCTCATTCTAGTCATCGGGAGTGCGGTCCAGAAAGAGGCGGGTTACGCTGGTGAAATCGCCTTCCTTGATTTCCTCAGGGGCAGCCTTCTCTTCAATCGGATCATGCATATTCATGCCGGGGGCGACAGATGGCTCCTCGTGCTTCTGGGATTTATCTTTTTGCAAGGTTACTCCCTCCTATTTCTGTGGAAAAAACTTGGGGTTTTCCATAAAATGGGTATATACGCACGTCGACATCCATGCGCTCTTGACCGTTTTGTTTAGAATGACAAGAATAATGGAAGATTATTCAGGGGAAAGAGGGAATATGGCAACTTGAGTACGCATGGAATGCTTGCCGTGTGATTTGGTTTAATGAAAATGAGGACCTTTGGTATGTTGAGTGATAATCAGATGTCCGGGTACCGTTTTCCGTCACTAAAAAACAGCGTCCTTACCCAGACGTAAAGACGTAAAGGGACAGAGGGGAAAACGATGGCAAGCTTCCCTTCTTCCAAACCGGGCAGATCCAGAGGTGACTGTATGATATATGGAATTCCCTCCTGGTCCAGTTGGTCTTTATACTGCTGGGCATCTAGCCAGCTCACTGCATAATAAAATGACTTTTCCATGTATTCCGCCCTTATCATGAACGCTCAACCCCTTTGTGAACATCACTTCCATGTAGTGTAGCGGAGCGAATTGAGATAAAAAAAGCTGGATGCCTGTGAGGAGGACTAAGATTGTATGTCGCAGACACATTTGCATTTTGATATGTACATCGGCCGACAAAAGCCGGAAAGCATCAACAACCGGGAAGCTGCCTGTCCTTTTTGCAACCGGGCGGAGCTGACGGATATTTTGGATGAGAGAGGAGAGATCATCTGGCTGAAAAACAAATATCCTGTCCTGCAGGATGCGTCACAGACAGTCCTAATTGAAACTGACCAATGTGACAGCGATCTATCTGAGTATTCCAAAGAGCATCTCTATGCATTATTTTCCTTTGGCATGGAAAAATGGTTGGAGATGGCAGCAAGCGGTTCGTATCGCTCCGTTCTCTTTTTTAAAAATCACGGCCCATACTCTGGCGGAAGCATCCGTCACCCACATATGCAGATCGTGGGCCTGGATCATTTTGATTATTTGCAAGATGTAAAAAGGGAGGATTTTGAAGGGATCGTGATCGATCGGGCAGAAGGGGTAGAGTGCAACCTGTCAACCAAGCCTCGCGTTGGTTTTTTCGAATACAATGTCATCCTGTCCGAGAATGGCAGCTTACATCGATTCGCGGATTATACGCAAATCTTGACGCATTGGATCTTGCATCATGTCAATCGACGCTGCCAAAGCTACAATCTGTTCTTCTACCAGTGGGAAGGGCGGGTGATCGTCAAAGTCGTTCCGCGGTTTGTTGCCTCTCCACTCTATATCGGCTATGGAATCCCGCAGGTTGGAAACAATCTGGAGGATGTTGTGCGAGAGCTTCGCCGTCACTATTTCTGAAAGAAGCGAGGAGATGCCCTGTGAATTCGTATACGTTTACTGCCAAATCAAAGCTGACCGAGCAAGAGCTGCGGGAAATTCAGGAATTGTCCGAAGTATGCAATCATTTTGATAAGATTACGCTGAAGCTCAACGAAGATATGCTGGCTGACCGGCCGGGGACGGGCACCAATGATTTCCTTTGCTATGATCAGGGCAAATTGGTTGGCTACGGCGCCCTGTTCGTTTTTCATCAGGGCGAGGCTGAGGTGAGCGGGATGGTACATCCTGATTACCGCGGGCAAGGAATCTTCCGCAAGCTCCAGTCCATGATGGAGCAAGAGTGCCAGCACCGACAGATCCCAGCGCTCTTATTTATCGTTCAGCGCGGGTCATCGTCCGGGAAGGCTTATATGGAGCGTGCCGGTGCGGCCTACAGCGTTTCCGAATACTGGATGGAGTGGGAAGCGGCAGGTAAAGAAGGAACAACAGTGAAGGAGCGGGAGGGAGCACTGGCGGTTGGTTCCGTATCAGGGAAACAGTCGGCAAATGCGAACATGGCTGTGCGGTTAAGGCCGTCCACGCCAGAGGATATGGAACGGCTGATTCAGTTGAACGTCCTGGGCTTTCAGATGGACGAAGAGCGGGCCCGGGAAATGTCTGCAAAGCTGGAACATGACCCCAAACGCTTGACGTACATCATCGAGCATGAATCTGCCGGATCGGTTGGCAAAATAAGCGTATCGAAGCAAGCCGATCACGCGTTTATCTATGGCTTTGTCGTTGATCCGGCCCAGCAGGGAAAAGGCATCGGCAAAAAAGCGCTGATGCAATCGATCGATATGCTTCGCAAAGAGGGCTTTGAGAAAATCATATTGGAGGTTGCCACTGAAAACAGCACGGCGTTAACGCTTTATGAAGCATGCGGCTTTGAGGTCAAAGCGGCGAATGATTACTATCAGTACCCGCTGCAAGCGCCAGAACTGTAGCGGAGAATGGCGAGGGCCGCATGTGCGTGGTACCATAGCAGTATGAGCGGGAAGGTCTGAAAGGAGTGAATCAGCATGAAACTGTTGTCGATCGAACCAACGCCCAGTCCGAACGTCATGAAGCTGAATGTGGACGAGCGCTTGCCGGACGGCATGCAGCGTGTATACAACAAGCAGTCGGGAACGCAGATGCCAGAGCTCATCAAGCAGCTTTTGGCCATTGAGGGCGTCACCTCGATTTTTCATACGGCTGATTTTTATGCTTTAGAACGAAAATCACAAGCAGATTGGCAGCAAATCCTGACCCGGGCCACAGAGGTTTTTGGTGCAGGCGCCGATACGTCAATGCCGTCAACAACTGAGGCTGGCCCTGATGAAGCTTTTGGAGAGGCAGAGGTCTTTCTGCAGATGTTCCGCGGTATCCCCATGCAGGTAAAGGTGACGATGGGAATGGAGCAGATTCGCGCAGCTTTGCCCGAGCGTTTTGGCGCAGCGGCAGTAAAAGCGGGTTCTGCCTCCCCCAATGTCATCATGGAACGAAAATGGGTAGAGCAGGGCGTGCGTTATGGTGATCTGAAAGAGATTGGCGAAGAAGTAGCCAGCGAGGTGGATGCGGCTTACCCGCCATCTCGGTTGGAGGAACTGCTCCAGCAGGCGCTGCAAATGCAGGTAGGGGAAGAACCAGTGGTGGCCGAGCGGATGGCAAAAAAGGTGACCCTGGACATGCTGGACGACCCTGATTGGCAAAAACGATACGCTGCTTTGGATCGAATGGAACCAACTGCAGACGATCTGCCTGTTTTGCAAAAAGCGCTGCGGGATCAGAAGGGGTCTATACGCCGTTTGGCAGTCGTATATCTGGGAATGGTTGGCGGTGATGATGTTTTTCCACTGCTATTCGAAGCCTTGCGCGATTCCTCTGTATCGGTTCGGCGGACAGCGGGCGACACACTGTCTGATCTGGGGGCCCCCCGAGCGATCGGCGCGATGTGCGAGGCTTTGCAGGATCCAAACAAGCTGGTACGCTGGCGTGCGGCCCGTTTTCTCTACGAGGTAGGAGATGAATCCGCGTTGGATGCACTTCGCCAAGCCCAGGATGATCCCGAATTTGAAGTGCGCCTGCAAATTCAAATGGCAGTCGAGAGAATTGAGCGCGGGGAAGCAGCGAGCGGGACCGTGTGGCAGCAGATGACGAGAAGAAATGAATAGCTGCCGGGTGGAAACGGACGGATAGAGGTGAGACCTCTATCCGTTTCTTTTTCCGCTTGATCACAGCCATTATGCCAGAAAAATGTTTTCTAATGATGCTTCTTCCACATTCACGCAATAAATATCGACTCGTAACTCCACCACGGCACGGATGAGTGCGGCCACTTTCTGTTCACTGTCCACCTGCAGGGAGAAGCGGTTGTCCCCCCACTCCAGTTTGCGCCCGATCCGCTTCAAAAAGGAGTGAAAGGTTTGCTGCTCCCCGGTGGCGATCGATGAATGACGAACAGAGACAGTACGCCAAAGCTGGTACTCTGCCCTTAGCGCATCCAGACTGCCAATGGAAGCAATCCTGCCTGCTTTCATGATGGCAATGCGCGTGCAGATTTTTTCTACCTCATGGAGATTGTGGGAGGTAAAGAAAATGGTTTTTCCCTGCTGCTGGAGTTGGCGGAGCAACTGTTGAATCTGGAATGCCGATTCGATATCCACGCCGGAAGTAGGCTCATCGAGAAAAAGCATGTCCGGATTCCCGAGCATCGCTTGGGCGATTCCCAGCTTTTTTTTCATCCCGAACGAAAACGTGCGGACGTTTCTTGCTCGATGCTCGTCCAGCTCTACTTGTTTGAGGAGGGAGAGGATGGTTTGGTGATCCACGTGAACCCCTTTCACACGGGCAAAGTAGCGCAAATGCTCGGCAGCGGTAAGGGAATCGTAAAACGTGGAGTAGTCTGGCAATACGCCGGTTCTCCGCTTCCAATCGTCGAGACGGCCCTCACCTTCAAACATCCTGATTCGCCCGGATGTGGGGCGGATAATTCCCGTCAGCATGTTGATAAAGGTGGATTTGCCTGCTCCATTTCGACCCAAAAAACCAAACATTTCCCCACCGTTCACCGACAGCGAAACGTCATCGACGACCGTCCGGTTCCCATACCGTTTACAGAGATTTGTGGCTTCCAAAATGGACATCAGCAGTCCCTCCTTTGGAATAAGAAAAGGGAAGCAAGAAGAAACAGCCCCGCGTACAGCCAGAGAATGCCCGTCCATGCGCTGCCCTTTTCGATAAATACATACGGAAGCAGATAGGTGAGCCATTTGGCTGTCGGATGTTCAGAGAAAACACTCCATAGGCCGAGGAAGGGCATTCCCAGCGACAGGACAACACCAAGAAACATGGTGTATCTGGGAAGCGGGATCAGGATGGAGAGCAGAAGTGTCAGAGCGACGAAGTAGAGCAGGAAGCTCAGACATTGCCAAAAGGCCTTTCCATCAAAGCTGTGCGCAGTGATGAGAACCACTCCAAAAGAAAGAAGGAGGCATACCAGCCAAAACAGGGCAACACCCAAAAACTTGCCCATGACGATCTGGTGCCGAGAGATACGTGTGACCAAAAAGCGGATGGTTCTTCCAGCCAGTTCGCGATTCACAACATCGTGAGACAGGGAGAAAACAAACAGCGGACCGAGCAAAAGAAGGAAGCCAAACACTCCCAGCGCAGGCCCCCGCGCAAATTCTGCTTCGGAAAACATACTGGCAGCCTGTCGGAGTGCATCGGAGATCCAGTAGGATACGCCAGTGATAAAAGCAATGGTAATGAGTGATTTTACGCTTTTAAACAGACGGAAAAATTCGTGTTGGCAAATCGCCCACATAGTCAATCGCTCTCCTTTCTCCTTCATGGTACAAAGGCCACCTTACCACCAACGAAACGAGACCTTATCATTTCCTTAACAGGGAGAAAAACTGAGCACTTGTAAGCAAGAGGGCGGCAAATCCGGGGCAGACTACATCTGTTAGCAGATAGCAAGAAACACCAGAAAATGGTAGTATGGGTATAAAAATAGACACAGTTCATTTATAGTTGACTTCTACCTTGTACATCCCTTATTCTATAGGATGATTGAGGGTTTACAGATAGTACACAACGTAGTTTATAAGGGAGATTGTTATGACAACGAACCACTTTGACGTCGTCATCGTCGGCGGAGGGCTGGCTGGTTTGTCTGCCGCAGCCTATCTGTCTTCCAAGGGTAAAAAGGTAGCGCTCCTGGAGCGTGGAGCTCTCGGCGGCCGTGCCGTCACACTGAAGATCAAGGGCTTTAATTTCAATTTTGGTGCGCACGCCATTTACGGACGCGACACATCGATTCTCAAGACATTTGAAAAGGAATTGGGCTTGCAAATTGACTGGCAGGATTTTAATCCGAACAAAGCCCGCTATGATTTAGGGGATGATCTCACGGCTGTTCCCGCAAACGTACAAGGGTTGTTCCGCACGAAACTGGTCAAAGGGTTTGACAAAGTGCTGTTCACCTTTGAAATACTGAAAACCATGCTGAAAATGGAAACCGGGCATCCGCACCTGTCCATTCAAAAGTGGATGGAGAAACAGCATGTGAGTGAAGAAGTGAAAGAAATGATGCTGACGCTTGCTTCTTCCAACTTTTTCACGCGTGAGCCGGAGCGCATCCCATCCGATGTATTTTTTTCCTACTATCGTCGCATTTTTACGACCAACAAGCCGGTAGCCTACATCGGTGGAGGCTGGCAAGCCCTGATCGATGAATTCGTACGTGTCATCGAAGCTCATCATGGAACCATTCTGACCAAGACCAAGGTCGAGGCGTTCCGAGTAGAAAATGACAAGGTCGTCGCAGCCGTAACACCGGAAGCGGAGTTTACCGCAGATGAGTTCATCAGCTGCATTCCGCCGAAAGAAATGGCCAAGGTCTTTAAAGATACCAAGCTGGAGCACGCCATCGAACAATACGCCACATATGATCCGACAGTGGTTGTGGTTTATGACGTTGGTTTGAAGCAGCGGCTGGATGTCCCGTACACGTATATCTACGACAAGCAAAACAACATCTTTATTACGGATATCTCGTATTACGACAAAAATTGTGTGCCTGAGGGAGGGCAATTGCTGCAAGCAACTGCTTATCTGCGCCAATCGGAAGTGGGGGACAAGGCGATCATCGACCAGCGCAAGCTGGAGATTGAACAGCTCTACGACAAGCACTTTCCGGGCTGGCGTGAGGAACTGGTGGTACCGCGGGTTTCTACGAGGGCGATTGTTCAGGAAATCAAATGGACCATGAACCAGGAGCCGCTGCCAATCAGTCTGCCGGATTATCGAAATCTCTTCTTTGCAGGCGACTGGTGTGCAGGGCAGGGGCAGCTCTCAGAGCTCTCTTTCTCGAGCGCGTACGATGTGAGCAACCTGATCCTTTCCAAATAAATACGGGGAACGATGAAGAAAAGGCGTTTTTCCTGCAAGGGAAAAGACGCCTCTTTCTTTTTCTTTGAGTTAGTCGAAGAAGGCCAGGTGTCAGGAAACCAAAGCAGACCCATTGTTACAGGGGACGAATCATAGAGCGTACAGCTCGTAAACCATTCGGCCGATTTTGGCCATCACCTGATTTGCTTTGACGATGTCAACATCACGGGACAGAAGGCAGATCGTGATGGCACGATCCCCGACGTAAAAGATCCCGATATCATGAGCCGTGCCGGTAACCGTGCCGGTTTTGTTAGCCAGCTCCCATTTTGGCAGCATGCCGATCCACTCTCCATCCGGATCAGGCAGCAGGTACGGAATACGATCGCGATGCTGCTGCTGTTTGAGGATTTGGATCATTTGCAGGCAGCTGTTGTAGGAGATAAATTTGCCCGTGGCCAGAGAGCGGAGGTGATTGCCCAGGTCAGCGGCAGTGATCTCATTATAGCCCTCCAGCTCTGCCGGAATAATCATCAGCTTGTTGTAAAATTGACTGTTTTTCATGCCCGTTTTGCTGATCGCCGATTGAATTGCTTCTGTGCCGACTAGATCGATGAGCAGGTTGGTCGCCGTGTTGTCGCTTTGTATGATCATCAACGTAACCAGATCATAGATGCTCCAGGAGGTGCCAGGCGTCATATGCTGCAGGATGCCAGCCCCACCGACCTGGTCTTCCTTGCGCAGGGTGATTTTATCCTCAAGCGCAAATTTTCCTGCGTAGCTCTCCGCAAAAACGGCTGCCATGATCGGTACCTTGATCAAGCTTGCGGCATAGAAGCGTTCATCCTGGTGCAATCCCCACACTTCGTTTGACTGTAAATCTTCCAGGTAAATCCCCCATTGTCCCCCACACTCGGTAATTAAGTCATGAATCGATTTTTCTAATGTGGCAAGCACAAGAACACATCCTTTCGCACCAGTGTTATAGTAGACAAAATTTTCTCAAGATAATATTATTTAATCATGCAACCTAGAATCAAGAAAAAAAGTTTCAAGAGGGGGGTTTTTATGAAAGCGCTTCAAAAGTTGTCACTCAGTTTTGTTTTACTGAGCAGCTTAACCCTGGCAGCCTGTGGCGGCCAACAGGCTGTTCAGCAGCCATCTGAGCAAAAACCTGCAGAGACACCGGCAGCGCCACAGGAACAAGCGACCGCCGGGAACCAAGAAATGCGTGTAAACCTTAACTCAAGTGACCCAAGCACACTGGACCCGGGTTTGGCGGAGGATATTCCTTCCATGTCCATTGCCCGAGCTGCCTTTGACGGTTTACTCCGCCTCGACGTAGACGGCACCATCAAAGAATCAGTTGCAGAGAAATATGAGGTATCCCCTGATGGCCTGACCTACACCTTCCACCTGCGCGATACCAAATGGTCCAACGGTGACCCTGTGACGGCAGGAGACTTCGAGTACGCCTGGAAGCGCGTACTGAACCCGGAGACCGCTTCGGGCTACGCCTATCAGCTGTACTTCCTGAAAAACGGGGAAGCATACAACGGCGGAAAAGCTTCCGCTGATGAAGTGGGCGTAAAGGCAACGGATGAGAAGACACTGGTGGTTACGCTGGAAAATCCGGCACCGTTTTTCCCGCAGCTGGTTTCCACCGTCACCTATTTTCCCGTAAACAAAAAAGTAGTGGAATCCAACAAGGATTGGGCGAAGAGTCCGGAAGCATACGTGGGCAACGGTCCCTTTGTCCTCAAGAAATGGGATCACAAGTCCGTTATCGAGCTGGAGAAAAACGATACGTACTGGGATAAAGACCGCGTAAAACTGTCCAAACTGATCGTCAACATGATTGAAGATGCCAACACGGAGCTGTCCATGTTTGAAAAGGGTGATCTGGATTGGGCAGGCTCGCCGCTTGGCGATTTGCCGCTGGATGCACTCGACTCCCTGAAGGATTCGGGCAAAATGCAATCGAAAGCGACGGCTGGAACGTACTGGTACATCTTTAATACAAAACAGCCGCCATTTACCAACAAACATATTCGTCAGGCTTTTGCCTATGCAGTGAATCGCCAGGAAATCACGGAAAGCGTAGTCCCATACAAGAGTACCGCTGCGCTGGGTATTCTGCCGCCAACCATGGCACTGAACCCGGACGGATATTTCAAGGACAACGATGTGGAGAAAGCAAAAGAGCTGCTTGCCCTGGGGATGAAAGAACTGGGCATTACCAAGCTGCCTGAGCTGACTCTCGCTTACAATTCCAGTGAAACAAACCAGCGTGTCGCGACGGTCATCCAGGACCAATGGAGAAAAGCGTTTGGTATCGAAGTCAAGCTTGTCAACAAAGAAAACAAAGTACACCGTGAACAGATGAAGGCGGGCAACTTTGAAATCGGCCGTGCCAGCTGGATTGGTGACTTCAACGACCCGATCAACTTCCTGGAAGTCTTCAAAGGCGGTCTGAACACTTCCAAATGGGAGAATAAAGAGTTCCTCGATTTGTTGGCATTGTCCTCCAAAGAAGGAGATGTAGCCAAGCGAAACGAAATTTTGAAGAGAGCAGATTCGATCGTGATGGATGAAATGCCGGCATTGCCGATCTACTACTTTACCTATACATGGGTAAAACAGGACAGCGTCAAGGATGTCGTGATCGATGCCCTCGGTTTTATTGACTTCAAGTACGCATCCAATGAAAAGTAATGAGCAGGGAGTGACTTACGTGCGTCCAATTATTGGCGTAGCCAGCACCAAGATGTTCTTTCCGGGCAATTCGCTTGACCAATTTTTCTATGTCGGTTCCGGATATGTAGACGGGCTTGCCCGCACTGGCGGTATCCCGTACATTTTGCCGCTTTTGACGGTAAAAGGGGCTCCTTTTCGGGAAATGATCGAATCTCTGGACGGCATTATCCTGACCGGCGGCGATGATCCGGCCCCGCATCTGTACGGGGAAGAGCCGCTGCAGGGTCTGGGCGAGGTTGAGTTCGAAAGAGATCTGGCTGAATTGGAAGTAATCAAGCATGCGCTGGAACTGAAAAAGCCTATCCTGGGCATCTGCCGCGGAATGCAAATTCTCAATGTGGCCGCTGGGGGAACCTTGATACAGGATATTCCTAGCCAGGTTCCTGGGGCGTTCCAGCACGCGCAGAAGGGCTCACGCCAATACGGAGCGCATAAGGTGAAGCTGCAGCCTGGCGTGGTGGCAGAAGCGCTCGGCAAAACAGAAATACTTGTCAACACTTCTCACCACCAGGCAGTAAAAGACGTGGCACCCGGTTACCAGGTGACGGGCGTTGCTGCTGACGGAGTGATTGAGGCGATCGAGAGCCTCGACGGGCGAAATATCGGACTGCAGTGGCACCCGGAGCGGATGTGGGCACATGACGACAATATGTTGAAAATCGCAGAAATGTTCGTTGAAAAGTGCAGACAGGCAAAGCTTTCATCACTGTAAGCCATAGACATGCTTGTTTTGACAGGCAAAAAAAGGGTCATGGGAAATGACTGCAGGACTGCTCTCTATCTGGGGGCAGTCTTTTTTCGTACTGGTCCACGTACAGGAGTTCACAGCAGGAAGAATACAGGAGCCGTGCAGAAATGAAAGGACGAATACAGATCGAAATTCGGATCAGGTATACTGGAGAAAAGGGGGATGGCATATGCTGACAGTCGGAACGAAAGCACCTGTTTTTACAGCCGAAAGCACGAAAGGGCCCTTTGCGATTCAAGATGTGCTCGGAAGCAAGTGCGTTATTCTTATTTTTTATCCTGGGGATGATACACCGATCTGTACCAAGCAGCTTTGTGCGATCCGCGACGGGTACAGTGAGCTGGAAGCAAATGACGCAGTCGTACTTGGTGTAAATCCGGCAGGTTTATCCAGTCATCAGGCCTTTTCAGGCAAGTTTGGCTATGATTTTCCCTTGGTCGTCGATCGGGATGAGTCGATTCGAAAGGCGTATGACGTGGGAAAGATTCTCGGATTTTTCGCCCAGCAGCGGATCGTGTACATCATTGGAAAAGACGGCAAAATCATCTATGCCAAAAAGGGAAATCCCCCGGTGGCGGATTTGCTGCAGGTTTTGAAGAGATCAAGCAAAGAATGAATAGATGACATCACCCTTGCGTCCGGATGAGGAAAAAGCGATAATAAAACCATGAGAATGTATGTTTGGTGGTCGTGTCGATGAAAAAGATCCTTCATGTTGATATCGATGCGTTTTATGCCAGTGTGGAACAGCTTGACAGGCCGGAATATCGAGGAAAGCCAGTGATTGTTGGCGGCAGCAGCAATCGAGGGGTTGTGTCTACCTGCAGCTACGAAGCGAGAAAATTCGGGGTTCGTTCAGCGATGCCGGTCGCCTTGGCGAAAAAGAAATGTCCGCACGGAATCTTTCTTCCTCCCCGTTTTGACCGCTACGTGGAAAAGTCAAAAGAAATCCGCCGGGTATTCTCCGCCTATACGGAACGCTACCAGACCGTCGGTTTGGACGAAGCCTATTTGGACATGTCCCATTATGAGAACGCCATGCCGGCAGCACGGGAGATCAAGCGTCGGATTCGCCGGGAAACTGGTCTTACCTGCAGCGTCGGCCTCTCCTACAACATGTCACTTGCGAAAATCGCCAGTGATTTGAAGAAGCCGGACGCCTTTGTCGTGATACGTCCAGAGCAAGCATTGGAGGTCTTGCGGGAGCTGCCGATCGGTACTCTCCACGGGGTTGGCAAAAAAACACAAGAGTTTTTGGTGAAAAAGGATATTCATACCATCGAAGATTTTTGGCGCCTCTCGTTGGATGAGGCTGTACAGATGCTGGGAAAGATGGGGCATGCCCTGTATTTCCGGGCGCGAGGCGAGGATGACCGTGAAATCGTCACAGAGCGGGCCCCCAAGTCATCCAGTCGGGAAACGACACTCTCCTTTGACTTGTACACGCGAGAGACGATTGCCCCGATTGCATACTCGCTGCTTCAGGAAGTGCAGCAGGATATTCGCGACGAAGGTGTCATTCCCCAGACTATTACGCTGAAAATCAAATATGCCGATTTCACGATCAGAAGCAAACAGCGAAAACGAGAGTATGGAGCCACGTGGGATGAACTCTTGGAGGATCTTCTGGATGCTTTTGATTACAGTCCCGGCGTTCGTCTGGTGGGTGTCGGTTTTTCCAATTTCGCATCACCTGATGAGGAGAGATACGAACAACTCAGCCTTTTTTCCTGGAACAGCTTCCGCTAAAGGAAAGGGCAGAGGAGAGGATGCCTGTGAATCACGAAGCGAGGTTTCATTGTTGTGCCACCTGTATCCATTTTCGCGTGGAAAAGGGGGCGAATGGCGTAGCTTACCGCTGTTCAAGGCTCGGATATATGACGAAGCCCTCCTATCAATTTCGATGCTGGGTACCGAAAGAACAGGTGCAAAGGCTGATGGAACAGAAACATAAACCATGAAACCGAAAAATATGCGAAGAACATGGGAAAAGAGCGGAGTCCAGTTTTACCTACAGGTAATAGAATGTACCATCTACACGGTACAGGAGGGAATGGAAACGGCATGTTGCATAAAAATCATCCGTTCATGCAGGCGCACAAAGACAAGAGTGTCATCATGATTCATCAAGGCGTAAGCGTCCCGTCCCGATCCGGTGACGCGGGTGGCTCTGCTCAGCCGGTCACAAATGCAAAGAAATCCAAACGTAGCGCTCGTTAAGGGGGAGCCAATGCTCCCTCTTTTTCTGTGAAAAACGGTCATGATCGTTTTGTTTTGCAAGGGGATGGCTGATTATGGTATAGTAGGTGCCGAAATCGCGGTTCTTGCTAGATGTGCATGGGGGTGCCTGAGTGTTTCTCGAGAAACTGATGCCAGATCAGTACGTGGAGTCTATCCACCATATCGATATAGATGCATTGCGGGAAAGAAAGATCAAGGCGGTCATTACCGACCTCGACAACACGTTGGTTGAATGGGACAGGCCTTGTGCAACGCCAGAGGTAGAGGAATGGATTAAACGTTTGCAGGAGGCAGGCATTCAGGTGACCGTTGTATCCAATAATAACCGGGACAGGGTGGACAAGTTTTGTACGCCGCTGGGTGTCCGGTTTATTTCCGCTGCCCGAAAACCGGGCAATCGCGCTTTTCTGCAGGCGGTTGCCGAGATGGATGTGACGATTCCGGAGACGGTTGTGGTTGGGGATCAGCTGTTTACCGATGTGCTTGGCGGCAAGCGGCTCGGCTTTCATACCATTTTAGTCGTGCCGGTTGCGCAGACGGATGGCTTCTGGACCCGTTTTAACCGCAGGATGGAGCGTATGGCATTTTATTGGATGCGCAAGAAAGGAATGATTTCGTGGAAAACAAAGGGATAGCGGAACAGCAAAACGGTACCTGTGCAGGGTGCGGGATCGCCATCCAGACAGAGGATGTAAAACGGCCAGGCTATGCGCCTGCCTCGGCTTTGAAAAGAGAGACCTTGATTTGTCAGCGTTGTTTCCGGATCAGGCACTACAACGAAGTAGCGCCGGTAGGCATGGGCGATGACGATTTTCTGCGGATTCTCGATGGCATCGGTTCTACCGAAAGCCTCGTCGTGATGGTCGTGGATATCTTTGACTTCCATGGTTCCTGGCTGCGGGGATTGCCGCGCTTTGTCGGCAACAACCCGATTCTTTTGGTGGGCAATAAAGTAGACCTGCTCCCCCAGAATATCAATCTGAATCGCGTTCGCAACTGGATGCAGCACGAGGCCAAGGAGCGCGGCTTGCGACCGGCCGATGTCGTCTTGGTCAGTGCGCAAAAGGGGCTGCACATCGATGAGCTGCTCTCTCGCATCGGACAGCTGCGAAAAGGGCGGGATGTCTATATCGTCGGGGTCACCAATGTCGGGAAGTCGACACTGATCAATCGTATCCTCCATGATTACGGGTCCAATGAGATGGAGATCACGACATCTCCGTTCCCGGGGACGACCCTGGATAAAATTGAAATTCCGCTGGAAGGCGGCCGTTCCATTTATGACACTCCTGGTATAATCAACCGTGATCAAATTGGACATATGATCACACCGCAAGACTTGCGGAAAATAACGCCAACCTCTAGAATCAATCCAAAAGTGTATCAATTAAATGACGGACAATCGCTGTTTCTGGGCGGTCTGGCTCGGATTGACTTTGTTCGTGGGCCGCGTCAACCGCTTGTGGTCTATATCAAAAATGATCTCTACATCCACAGAACGAAGCTGGAAAACGCGGATGAAGTGTTTCAGAAGCACCATGGCGAGCTCCTCGCGCCGCCAACCGGTCGCGAGGCTGCAGAGCAGTTGCCTGCCTTTATCAAACACTCTTTTAAAATTCGACCTTCAGACACGACTGATCTGGTCATCTCGGGACTGGGCTGGGTAAGCCTTACAGGCAAGGAGGAGGCCCATGTAGTCGTGCATGCGCCAAAGGGCGTTAGTGTGGGCATGCGAAAAGGCCTGATCTAAAGTCAGCTCCGCTTGAGGTTCCATATGCTAGATAGAGAGAGCAGAGGGGAAGGAAAGCTTATGATAACAAGCAAAACACAATTGGTTGGTTTGTTGGGGCATCCCGTTTCTCACTCGCAATCACCGCTGATGCAGAATGCGGCATTTGTTGAAAAAGGCTTGAACTACGCTTATGTAGCGTTTGATGTTGACCCGGAGCGTCTGCCCGAGGCTGTAGCTGGTATCCGCTCGCTCGGCATCCAAGGGGTAAATGTGACAATTCCCCACAAGGTAGCAATCATGCCGCTGCTCGATGAGATCGACCCGCTGGCTACGCGTATCGGTGCGGTTAATACCGTCGTGAACCGGAATGGTTATTTGATCGGCTACAATACGGATGGACTCGGTTATGTGCGTTCACTGGAAGAACAGACGGGAATCACGTTGGAACAGCAAACGGTGACCATGCTGGGAGCCGGAGGTGCTGCCCGGGCTGTCGCCTTTACCTTGGCAGAGCGTGGTGTGCGGGAGATCCGCATTATCAACCGTTCCCGCGAAAGAGCAGCCTTGTTGGCCGATCATGTCGGAACCATCGTGCCGACCAAGGTCATCGACCCGCAAGATGGGCAGGGAGCCATCGCAGATTCCAGCTTGCTGATCAATACCACATCGATTGGCATGTTTCCCCATATGGATGAAATACCTGTCCAGGAAGAGTGGCTCCATTCCGGTTTGATCGTCAGCGATTTGATCTACAATCCGCTGGAGACGCGTTTGCTCAAGGCCGCTGCTGCTCGGGGCGCGCAGGTTCACTCGGGAGTGGGCATGTTTGTCAACCAGGGTGCGCTTGCTTTCGAGCTGTGGACAGGTGAAGAAGCACCTGCCGAGACGATGCGGCAAGTCGTGCTGCAGCAGTTGGGCCCATAGCCTGGAAGTCAAACAAGCGCGATGGAAACATGTGCTGTGCAACTTAAAGGGATACAGGATACCGGAATAAAGGTACAATGTAAGAAATGAGATTGACCGAAGATTTGATGGTCCACGTGTATAAAAGGAGATATGTTCATGCTGACAGGCAAGCAAAAACGTTTTTTACGGGCAGAAGCCCATCACCTCACCCCCATTTTTCAGGTGGGAAAAGGCGGCGTCAATGACAACATGATTACGCAAATCAAAGAGGCGCTGGAAGTTCGTGAACTGATCAAGGTATCCATTTTGCAAAACAATCTGGACGACAAAACAGAGGTAGCGGAGGCTCTTGCGGCGGGGGCAGAAGCGGAGCTGGTACAGTTGATTGGTCATACGGTCGTGCTGTACAAGGAGTCCAGGGAGAATAAAAAAATCACCCTGCCGTAGATGATGGATAACAAGAAGAAGCAGATCGGCATTATGGGAGGGACCTTTGATCCGATCCATCTGGGGCACCTGCTTGCCGCGGAACAAGCAAGAGAGCAGGCTGGTCTGGATGAAGTCTGGTTTATGCCGACACATATTCCGCCGCATAAGTGGCGTGTAGAATTGACGGAAGCGAGCCAGCGACTGCGCATGGTAGAGTTGTCCGTAGCGGACCATCCTGCTTTTCGGGCGCATGATCTGGAGCTGCATCGCGAAGGGCCATCGTATACCTACGATACCGTACGTACCCTTTTGCAAACCCATCCAGACTGCCAGTTTTCATTTATCATCGGCGGTGACATGGTACAGATTCTGCCACAGTGGCATCGGATCGATGAGCTCGTCCAGATGGTACGCTTCATCGGTTTGGCTCGCCCTGGGACCAAGCTGGAAAACAGTTCGTACGCAGGACTGGTTACGTTTGTCGAGATGCCTGCTTGGGATCTGTCTTCTACCTTGATCCGGGAAAAGGTCGCACAAGGCAAAAGCATCCGTTACCTGGTGCACCCGGAAGTGGATCGGTATATAAAGGAGAGAGGACTTTATGGACTGGCTACGTGATCGGAACGCACTACTCGAGCGGGTACGGGCACAGATGCATGAAAAGCGCTATCAGCATACGCTGGGCGTGGCTGCGTCGGCCCGAGAGCTGGCGCTTCGGTTTGGAGGAGATCCAGATAAAGCCGAACTGGCGGGTTTCCTGCATGACTATTGCAAATGCTGGCCTGTTGATCAGCAGCGGGATATCCTCGTCCGCCATGATTTGCCAGACGAATTGTTAAACGGGGACAAGGAGCTGTGGCATGCGTTTGCCGGAGCCATTGTCATCCAGTCGGAGATGAATGTCACAGACCCGGCAGTGATTCAGGCAGTCCGCTATCATACGACAGGACGGCCCGGTATGACCTTGTTAGAAAAAATTGTTTGTGTGGCAGACTATATAGAACCGGGGCGGGATTTTTCCGGTGTGGACAAAATCCGGGAATTGGCCCAGAAAGATCTGGACAGGGCTTTGGCGACTGCCTTTGGCGGCACCATCAAGTTCTTGATCAAGAAGCAAAAAACAGTGTTTCCTTTGACGCTGTTGGCATACAACGATCTCGTATCCCGGCTGGATACATGAGGAGGAGTCAGATGGTAAAAACAGTGGAGGCCCTGGCGCGTCTGGTGGCAAAAGCAGCAGAAGAGAAAAAGGCAGAAAATCTCGTGATTATGGATATCAGCAAGCTGTCTGTGATTGCCGATTATTTCATGATTTGTCACGGCAACAATGAACGCCAGGTACAGGCGATCGTTACAGAAATTCGTGATCGGGCACATAAAAACGGCTACAACGTACGGGGGATTGAAGGCGCTGACGAAGGCCGCTGGGTATTGGTTGATCTGGGGGACGTGGTCATTCACGTATTCCATCGGGAAGATCGGGAGTTTTACAACCTCGAGCGTCTCTGGGCGGAAGCGCCGCTCGTCACCTTTGGAGAGGAAGGCTGAGAGCGATGGCATACGGTCAGATGGCAACCGTCTATGACCGGTTGATGGCCGATTCCCCCTATCCGCAGTGGCTCGATTGGGCGGAGGGAGTATGGGTCAAAAAAGGGAAGCCGCAGCGTATAATGGACCTTGGCTGTGGAACGGGCAGTATCGCCATTCCACTGGCCAAGCGAGGGTATCGGGTGACAGGTGTTGATCTGTCTGCCGAGATGCTGGCGGTCGCCTACGACAAGATGAGACGGGAGCAGGTGAGTGTCACCTGGGTCGAGCAGGATATGCGCGAACTGGAACTGCCTCAGGCTGACAGCATTATCTCCTTCTGTGATTCGCTCAGTTATCTGACGGAGGAGGACGATGTGCAGCAAACCTTTTCCCGCGTCTTTGCCCATCTTCAGCCTGGCGGCACCTTTCTGTTTGATGTCCACAGTCCATACAAAGTTCTGCACAGCTTTGGCGATCAGACGTTTACCTTGACGGAGGACGAGATTTCGTACATTTGGCAATGTTTTTGCGATCCGCTTCGCATGGAGGTTACGCATGAACTCACCTTTTTTCTGGAGCTGGAAAGCGGGTTGTACCAGCGTGTGGAAGAGGTGCATGAGCAGCGTGCCTACCAACCCTATGAGATTGTCAAATGGCTGAGAGAGGCAGGATTTGTCGACGTGGAGCTGACGGCAGATTTTACGGATCTGCCTCCCCACGAGACGAGCGAGCGTTTGTTTTTTCTTGCACGTCGTCCATAACGTTGACATGATTGGCATGGATTGTCTATAATCGGATTAAAATCGTATATCGACAATGCGTCGAAGAGGAGTAGTACGAAAGTGAAACGGTCCAAGAGAGTTGACGGCCGGTGAAAGTCAATCCGTCCCTTTCCGAACTCGCCTCGAAGCACTGTTCCTGAAGACCGTCTTCTTGACTGGTTGTGTAAGGAGGAGCGTCTGATCCACGATACGGAAATGTAAGCGGGTGAGCTAGATCTCAGACAACAGGATTGATCCCTTTTGTTCATACAAGTGGACGATCGATTGTCTGCCAATGTTCACCAACCTGGGTGGTACCGCGGGAGAATAAATGATCCTCTCGTCCCTTTTCGGATCTCGATTGGGGCGGGAGGTTTTTACATTTTTTGGCATTTTTATGAATCAATGATAGGAGTGCGTATCAATGGCTTACAATCATCATGAAGTTGAGAAGAAGTGGCAGCAGTACTGGGAGCAAAATAAAACCTTCAAGACACTGGAGGATTCGGGCAAGAAAAAGTTCTACGCCCTTGACATGTTTCCTTATCCTTCTGGTGCAGGGCTGCACGTCGGTCACCCGGAAGGCTACACCGCTACGGATATTCTGTCCCGGATGAAGCGTATGCAGGGCTACAACGTTCTGCATCCGATGGGCTGGGATGCATTTGGATTGCCTGCAGAGCAATATGCGCTGGATACTGGAAATGACCCGGCTGAATTCACCGAGCGCAATATCAATACATTCCGCCGCCAGATTAAATCGCTGGGCTTTTCCTATGACTGGGATCGCGAAATCAACACAACCGACCCTCACTACTACAAATGGACGCAATGGATCTTTACCAAGCTGTATGAGCATGGCTTGGCCTATATCGACGAGGTAGCGGTAAACTGGTGCCCTGCTCTGGGAACCGTGCTTGCCAATGAAGAAGTCATCGACGGAAAAAGTGAACGCGGTGGACACCCGGTAGAACGCCGTCCAATGAAGCAGTGGGTGCTGCGGATCACCAAGTACGCAGATCGTCTGCTGGAAGATCTGGAGGAGCTGGACTGGCCGGAGAGCATCAAGGAAATGCAGCGCAACTGGATCGGCCGTTCTGAAGGGGCGGAGGTCGTGTTCTCCATCGAGGGACATGATGATACCTTCACCGTCTTCACAACCCGTCCGGATACCCTGTACGGTGCGACGTTTGCCGTGCTGGCACCTGAACACAAGCTGGTAGAGAAAATTACCACGCCAGAACAAAAGCAGGCAGTGGAGGACTATCTGGAGCAAGCCAAACACAAAAGTGATCTGGAGCGTACCGATCTGGCGAAGGACAAAACCGGAGTGTTTACCGGGGCGTACGCCATCAACCCGGTCAATGGAGAAAAACTGCCGATCTGGGTTGCCGATTACGTCCTGATCAGCTATGGTACTGGTTCCGTAATGGCAGTACCGGCTCATGACGAGCGTGACTACGAGTTTGCACAAAAGTTCAACCTGCCGATCAAGGAAGTCATCCGCGGCGGCGATGTGTCCAAGGAAGCGTATGACGGTGACGGTGAGCATATCAATTCCGGCATTTTGGACGGACTGAACAAAGAGCAGGCCATCAGCAAAATGATTGAGTGGCTGGAAGCAAACAACAAAGGAAAGCGGAAAGTAACCTTCCGCCTGCGCGACTGGCTGTTCAGCCGCCAGCGATATTGGGGAGAGCCGATTCCGATCATCCATCTCGAAGACGGGACGATGAAAGTGGTTCCGGAAGAAGAACTGCCGGTAATTCTGCCAAAAACGAAGGAAATCAAGCCATCCGGTACGGGTGAATCACCGCTTGCCAACATTGCGGATTGGGTCAATATCATCGATCCGGAAACCGGCATGAAGGCCCGCCGCGAAACCAATACCATGCCACAATGGGCGGGAAGCTGCTGGTACTTCCTGCGTTTTATCGATCCGCATAACGACAAGGCGTTTGCCGATCCGGACAAATTGAAGGAATGGCTGCCGATCGATATCTATATCGGCGGTGCAGAACACGCAGTTCTCCACCTGCTTTACGCTCGTTTCTGGCATAAGTTCCTCTATGACATCGGGGTCGTTCCGACGAAGGAACCGTTCCAGAAGCTGTTCAACCAAGGCATGATCCTCGGTGAGAACAACGAAAAGATGAGCAAATCCAAGGGCAATGTAGTGAACCCGGATGAAATCATCAACAGTCACGGTGCCGACACGCTGCGCCTGTACGAAATGTTTATGGGGCCGCTGGATGCCTCTATTGCCTGGTCGACAAAAGGATTGGACGGCGCACGCCGCTTCCTCGACCGCGTATGGAGACTGTTCGTGGATGACAATGGTGCGCTGAACACCAAAATCTCTGCAAAAGCTGATGTGAAGGCATTGGAGCGCGTCTACCACCAGACCGTGAAAAAGGTGACGGAGGACTACGAGGGTCTTCGTTTCAACACAGGAATTTCCCAGCTCATGGTCTTCGTCAACGAAGCATACCGCGCAGACGCTCTGCCCAAATCCTACATGGAAGGCTTCGTGAAGATGCTGTCTCCGATTGCACCGCATCTGGGTGAAGAGCTGTGGGAAAAACTGGGCCATAGCAATACGCTGTCGTATGAGCCATGGCCACAGTACGATGAGTCGAAGCTGGTGGACGATGAGGTAGAGATCGTTCTGCAAATCAACGGGAAGAACCGTGAAAAGCTGCTGATTGCGGCTGACGCGACGAAAGAACAAATGGAAGAGATGGCTTCCCGCAATGAGACGATCAAAGAACTTATTGAAGGAAAACAAATCGTGAAGGTCATTGCTGTACCAGGCAAGCTCGTCAATATCGTCGTAAAGTAATAGAGAAGTGTGAGCGCACTAACATTTGCGCCTATCATACGAAATGGAGCCATCATTAGGTGGCTCCATTCTTTTTTACCTGACATGAGACACAAAAAACAAAACGACTGCTACCTGAACATCAGCTCCTGTTCGGTGAAAGCTCGAAGGGTGGCACATGCTGCAACTGGAGTTTCACAACCTCAATATCTTCCGCAAATTTGCGGTGGGTGCGCTGGTATACCTGACGAAACAGACCGGGCACGGATTGTTGCAAGGCGATCAACCCTTCACCGGTGACACCGCCTGGTACACAAACCCTTTGTTCCAAAGTGGACAACGAAAACCTCTCTTTTTTGAGCAGCTCGGCCATTCCGATCACCATTTGCATGGCCAGATAGGAAGCGGCTTCGGTGGAAATGCCAGTCTCCTCGACAGCATCGTCAATCATGTTTCTCAGGATATAGCTGAGAAAAGCAGGACCGCAGCTGCTGATGTCGGAGGAGATCCGTAAAAACTGTTCCGGGACCTCAATCGGCTGACTGAAAGCAGAAAAAAGTGAGAGAATTTTCTCGCGCAACTCCGGTGTGATACGTGTCCCAAACTCACACAAGCAGACACCGCTTGCCGCCGCATTGGTAATGCTGGGCACCACTCTTGCCACAGCGCAGGACACGAGCTCTTCCAAACGCTCCAACTGGACGGGACTTGTGATGGTAATCAACAGATGATGGGGAGTCAGTTCCTCTTGAAGCTCAAGCAGAATGCTGCTGTATTCCAACGGTTTGACGCATAACAAGAGCATGCGGGCTTCCCTGGCCACCTGTGTATTGTTCGTCGCCACAGTTACGCCCGGATGACGCTCCGCAACGGCTTCTGCTTTGACGGGAGTGCGATTGGTTACGATCAACTGGCTGGGAGACAGGGCTTTGGACGCAATCAGTGCATCAGCCAACATGCTGCCCATGCTGCCCGTGCCGATTATGCCGATCCTTTCCATTATCATTTTCCTCCCTACACTCATTCTCATCCCATTCTATGAGTGGTCCTGAATGTTCATACCCTTACTTTACGCGGACTTGGTCCTTCATCCGATCGTACATCTTATCCCCAATCCCGCTGATTTTTTTGAGTTCATCAGAAGAGCGAAAACCGCCTTTTTCATTCCGGTACTGTAGAATTGCTTTCGCCCGGGCTTCACCTACGCCCGGCAGCGTCATCAGCTCTTCTAGCGAAGCAGTATTCAGATTGACGCCCTTCGTCTCACCAGAGGCTGATGGGCCGTTCGCTGTAATGGGCGAGGCTGGAGCAGTCAAGGCTGAATGAACCTCCTGCTGCTCGCAAGCTGATCGAGCTCCCCGCTCCGGAATGATGACTGCACTCCCGTCTGTCAAAAGCTCTGCAAGGTTGATGCGTTCTACATCACCCTCGGGCAAAACGCCGCCTGCCTTGGTCACGGCATCCGCTACGCGGGCACCCTGCGGAAAGGTGTACAGCCCAGGCTGCTTTACCTTTCCTTTTACGTCTACATAGAGCAGGGGAGGTGGGGAAGGCGTGTCAGAAGGAGGTAGAGGAGGTAGATCCGGTCCTGCAGTTGCAGGCAGGATGTTACTGCCTGAAGCGTTCCCTTCGTCGCGCAAAGCAGGGGAACCGTCAGCGCTTTTTCTGCCGGGATTATCATCTGTGCTGTCCGCTTCAGCAGCCCATGCCGCTTCAGCGAGAGGAATCCCTGCGTGTGCAGTCTTGCCTCCTGCGTAGTAGATCCAAAAGCTGATTCCGACAAAGAGAATGGCAACAGTAGAGAGAATCCATTTCCGATAACGTTCCCACAAGTCAAACAACATGCCTGGGCACCCCCGCAGCTTACTTTGATCTTATGGGCATCCTACAAAATGATAGAGGGAGTCGGCAAATTTATTTTCATAGAAAACAAGAAAGTCATGTCCGTTTCGTTGATCGCATGCGGTCACATCTAAATACTATAAAAATATCAAGAGGGTTTTCACAAAAAAAGCCCCGCTTGTCTTTCGACGCAGCGAAGCCTATTTCAATAGGTTTATGAAGTTTGCGGTAATTTCCCCTACATTTGCAGCAGTTCATCCATTCAGCTTGATGCCAATCCAGTCATCCATCTGTTAGCCGATCTGCTGCAGGGAATCCTTTTTTCGGCGAACCTCCACGTTGGGACTTACATACGGACCGAACTGATGCTTTTGTTCAATGAAAATCTGATGCCACAGCATGAAGACGAGAATCGTCCAGATTTTCCGGCTGTAGTCAGCCATGCCCTCGCGGTGTTCATCGAGCATGTATAGGACATAGGCCTTATTGATCAGGTGATCGACATTGGATTCAAAGATCAGTTCTTTGGCCCATTTGTAAAACTCATTTTTCAGCCAGTAACGGGTAGGAACCGGGAAGCCCAGTTTCTTTCTGGTTTTGATCTCCGGCGGAAGCAGATCCTTCATCGCTTCACGCAGAACATGCTTGGTTGTGCCGGCTGCGATTTTGTATTTCGTCGGGATCGTAGCGGCGAATTCAAAGACCTTGGTATCAATGAAGGGGACGCGCAGCTCCAGCGAATTGGCCATGGTCATTTTGTCTGCCTTCATCAAAATGTTGCCGCGCAGCCAAGTGTGAATATCGAGGTACTGCATTTTTGTCACGTCATCGTATGCCTGTGCCCGCTTGTAAATCTCTTCGGTGACAGACCACGGGGTGCGGTAATGCTCCGAGTGGAAAATATCCTCGGTCACAACCTTCGATTTCATCTCTTCGCTGAAGATCAATGCATTTCCAAAAAAGCGCTCTTCCACCGTTTTGGAGCCGCGAATCAGGAAGTTTTTCCCTTTTACCTGATCAGGCAAACGTTCTGCCAGTGAACGGACTGAGCTTCTCATCCATCCGGGCATGTTGGAAAACATGCGCAGGGAGTGTGGCTCCCGATAGATGTTGTAGCCCCCGAAAAATTCATCCGCGCCTTCACCGGAGAGAACCACCGTGACGTGCTCGCTGGCCATTTGTGCCACAAAGTAGAGCAGGATCGCCGATGGATCGGCAACAGGTTCATCTTGGTGCCAAATCAGTCTCGGCAACTCGTCCATGTAGCGTTGAGCGTTGACGACCAGTTCATGGTGTTCGCTCCCCAGATAGGCTGCTGTTCTGCGAGCGTAGTCCAGTTCGCTGTAGCCAGGGATATCGGAGCCGACGGAAAAGGTTTTGACATTCTCGAAGGTCCGCAACATCGCAACGATGCTGCTGGAGTCGACGCCACTGGATAAAAACGCTCCACGGGGCACTTCACTGATGCGATGCTTGTCTACGGATTCCAGCATGATGCTGCGTGTGCCCTCCACGAAATAGGAGAAAGGCTTGCTCTCATCCGGATTGAATTCCACGTCCCAATAGCGTTCCAGGTGAATCTGATCGTTCTGAACGATAAAGAAATGGGCCGGCGGAATTCGGGAAATGCCCTGATACATAGTGTCAGGATCAGGTACGTATTGGAATGTCAAATAATGGTAAAAAGAAGTGGGATTCACTTCCCGTTTGACGCCAGGCAGCTCCAGCAGGCTCTTGATCTCACTGGCGATACCGATGGAGTCATTCGTTTCTACATAATAGAGGGGTTTGATCCCGAAATGATCCCGGGCCCCAAACAAGCGCTTGTTGCGTGAATCGTAAATAGTAAAACCAAACATGCCCCGCAGATGCTTGGGTGCGTCTGTACCAACCTCTTCGTACAGATGCAGAATCGTTTCGATATCGGAATCTGTATGGAATACGTGTCCGCACTCCTTCAACCACTGCTGCAGTTCTTTGTAGTTGTAAATTTCTCCGTTACCGATGATCCACATGTCGCGGGTTTCGTTGCATAACGGCTGATGGCCGCCTTCCACGTCAATAATGCTCAGACGGCGAAAGCCCAGGGCGATATTGTCTTCCACATGAAATCCGTCATCGTCCGGACCGCGGTGCAGGATAACACGAGTCATGGCGCCAATCGTCTCCTGTTGGACGGGCGCTTGACGTTTGTTGTAGAGTGATACGATTCCACACATATGAAATGACTCTTCCTCTCACTCAGATTGCTCTTGCTAACTCTATCACGGATTGGCAGTCAAATCAATCTTTCCAATTGCCCAACAAGGTCTTGGGGAGCAGGAGGCGGAGTTTTTTCTGCATATATTTGACGAGCAGGTTGCTCTGCTAGTTTTGTCCCCAGCTCAGCATGTACACTGTAGCTTCAAATAAGCAAATGGCGGGAGGAGATGATTATGACAGCTTTTCGGGCAAGCCTTGCACTGCTCTCAGGTGTGTTAGCTGGTGCCTACTTGCATATCGCCTGGCTGTTTTTGAGCTTGGGGCTGCTGGCAGCAAGCTGTCTGCTGCTTCCCGAGAAAGGGAAAAAACAGCGAATCGGGGCAGCCCTGATTCTAATACTGGCGGGATTCTACTTCCATGCATACGATGCCGCCCACCGCTCCAGTCTGCTTGCGGTAGCGGCGGAGGAGCGCAGCGTGCTGGCGATCGGTACCATCGATTCTTCCGTTAAGCGGGATGGCGATTCAGCTCGCTTTTTCCTCCGGGTACAGCTTGTTGGAGAAACGAAGGATACAATGCAGGAGCTTCTGCGATCAGAACGGATTGCCTTGCGGGTCAAGCTCTCAGATGAGACAGAAGCTGTCGCCGTAGAAACATGGCTGGCAGGTGATCAGCTCATGGGCCGTCTCCATCTGGGATTGCCCAGTGGTCCTCGCAATCCACACGCGTTCGACTACGCACAGTATTTGCGGTGGCAGGGTGTAGCCGTAACAGCCGAGGCAGCGTTTGGAGAGCTGGAACAGGAGGTGGGGAAGGGTGGCATGTTCAGCCTGTTTCAAAAGTGGCAGAGCCAGGCAGCCAAACGGGTAGAGCGCGTGTTTGGCGATTCGGAAGTAGCCGGATACATGAACTCCCTCCTGCTGGGTGTTACGGACCGAGTCACTCCAGAAACAAGGGAGCTGTATACAGATCTGGGACTGAGTCATGTGTTGGCCATATCCGGCTTGCATGTCACGCTTGTAAGCGGGATGTTTCTATGGGCGATTGAGCGGATAGGTGTTCCAAGAAAGATGGCCCTCTTTTGCACGATTGCCATGCTTGCAGGTTACGTACTGATCGTCGGGGCTAGCGCTTCCGCTGTTCGTGCAGGAATGATGGGAGGACTTGGCCTTTTCTTGCAAACGATGGCCCGCAAACTGGACGGAAAAGACCTATGGGGATGGGCCTTGATGGTCATGCTGATCGCCAATCCCTATCAGCTGTGGCATATCGGTTTCCAACTATCCTTTGCCGTTACACTGGGTTTGCTGCTCTTTGTGCCGATCATACAGCAATGGATTCCATACGGTCCTGGATGGCTGCGTGCCAGCTTGAGTGTTACCATCGCCGCAGAGGGCGTATCATTTCCTTTTCTTGTCTACCACTTTCATCAATCCTCATCCGTGTCCTGGCTGGTCAATCTGCTCGCAGTGCCGATCCTCTCTCTTGTTGTGCTGCCAGCAGGGTACATCGCGCTGCTGCTTAGTCTAATTCATCCGGCTTTGTCCATCCTCCCGGCCAGCACAGTGGCGTGGACTTTGGAAAACCTTCATGCCCCCTTGTTTCGGTTGCAGGCGGCACATGTGCCTTTTTCCTACTGGCCGCATCCGCCGTGGTGGTGGATGAGCCTCTATGCTGGCTTTTTGTCGCTATTGCCCATCTTGTGGAAAGTAGGCTATCATCGGAGCAGGGATAAGCGGATGTATGTACTCACCCTGATAGGCTTGCTGGTGCTGGCCAGACAGCCTTTCACCGGAGCTGATGAAGTCCGGATTACCTTTCTTGATGTGGGGCAAGGGGATTCTATCGTTGTCGAGATTGGTAAAAGAAAGGTATACTTAATTGATGCGGGTGGGACGCCCGCATATCCGAACAGGGAATTGTGGAGGGAAAAACGCGATCCGTTTGAAGTAGGAAAAGATGTCGTGGCTCCGTTTCTGCGAGCACGAGGCATTGAACGGATCGACTATGTGGTGATGACACACGGGGATCACGACCACATTGGCGGAGTAGAGGCTTTGATCCCGCGCTTTGCGATTGGCGCCGCAATGGTCAATGGCTCACCGCCCCGTGACAAAGAAAAAGAAATTTTCGCCCATTTTGATGAAAGGCAGATTCCAATTTTGACAGGCAGGCCTGGGCATTCATGGTCGGATGCACCAGATGTGGAGTGGAGATGGCTTCATCCCGACGGAAGTTCGGCGCACACAGGCAACGATGCTTCGATAGTGCTAGCCCTTACTGCGTATGGAAAAACTGTTCTTTTCACCGGTGATCTGGAGGAGAGCGGAGAGAATCATCTGCTTTCAGGGGAACTCCTGGCATCGGTTGATGTGTTGAAAGTGGCCCATCACGGCAGTAAAACCTCCAGCACGGAAGGTTTTCTCGCTGCGATCGAGCCGAAATGTGCCGTCATTTCTGTCGGCCAAAAAAACCGCTACGGGCATCCCTCGCTTGCGGTACTCACAAGATTACAGGAAACGGGCGCAGAGATTTATCGAACCGATCTTCAGGGAGCTGTAACACTGGTAATCCGTAAAGACTCGTTTCAGTGGAAAACACAGATACACAATCTATAAATTTATGCAACCTTTTTGAAAAGCGCCCCGTCTGTAGGAGGGAGAGGAGAATATGGAAGAAGCAGAGTTGATCAGGAAAGCGCAAGCCGGGGATCATGAAGCGCTTGTTGAGCTCCTTCGAACAATTGAGAACTCTGTTTACCGTAGCGCCTTTTACATCCTTGGCAATGAACAGGATGCTCTCGATGCCGCCCAAGAAGCGCTAATCAGAATTTATCGCAAATTAAACACTTATCAGGAAAAGGCAAAATTTTCCACTTGGGTGCAGCGCATCGTAAGCAATGTTTGTATGGATAAATTTCGCGCGAAAAAAGAAACTGTCTCGATTGATGAGCATGAGCTGGTCATACCTGATCGAAACAACGTGGAAGACGAAATCCTACTCAGCAGTTTGTCAGAGGATATAAAGACAGCCATCGACAAGCTGCCTAAGCAGTACCGCATGGTGGTCGTTTTACGATATCTGGAAGACTTCTCCTATCAGGAGATCGCGGAAATACTGGAGCTTCCGTTAAACACGGTCAAGTCGTATTTGTTTCGGGCCAGGCAGCAGCTGCAGGAGCTGTTGTACGACTACCAGAAAGGGGGTATAGGGTAGATGACCGACCAAGAGATATGGGAGTACATGCAGCGGGATCTGGACGGAGACCTCTCACTGGCTGAAAAACAGCAGCTTCACGACATCCTCCTGAAAGATCCGGGCATGCAGTTAATGTACAACCGCATGAAAAACGTTTCCGCACAGTTAGCGCAGCTTCCCCCTGTAACACCACGGTTCAGCATTGTCGACTCCATTCTTCCTCAGTTGGAAGCGGAGAAGGTGAAGCCGGCTGCCGCCATCAGCGGACAGCAGCACATCTTGCCAAAGCTGGAGCCGAAACAATCGACAGAAAAAATCATCTCTTTCGATGAGCAGCCAAAATGGAAGCGTATTGCGCTATGGACGGCAAGGATTGGGAGCGGTATAGTCGCAGCCAGTTTGCTGATTGGCGTTATGTTTATCGGCGGGCACTTGAAGCCGCAGCCAGACGAAGACAATTACCAGCATGGAGCTGTCATCGAACCTCCTGAAGAGGATACGCCATCATTGGTAGGGCCACCACCTCCTCCACCAAGCAATCATTCATCTGAATCCGTAGAACCAGTTGTGGAGAAAGATCCGCCAAAACGGCAGACAAAGCAGCCGATAAAGCAGCAGAAGAACCAAACACCCGATACGAAAACGCCGTCGCCGCCGCCCAATCAGGCGACTCCCGAACCGCCGAAGCCGGACCCGAATCTACCGAAGCCTCCTGTGAAGCCTGTTATGCCAGTGCAAGAGCACACGCCGTCTTTCCCGGTTGGCGTGGAAGTCCTCGATAAAGATGCGAAGAAAGAGCAGAAGGAAAAGGAAAAAGAGCAGAAGGATCAGGAGAAGAAGCAGGAAAAGGCAGAGAAGGAAAAACAGAAGGACGAAGAAAAAACGAAAAAAGAACAAGAGAAAGAGAAAGAGAAAGATCAGCAGCAGGACAACGATTGAGTACAAAATTCATCCTGAGTTGTTATTCATGACAATCGTACTGGCACCGATCAGGTAGAGGGTGCGTATAGTAAATTATCAAGCACCCCCTGCTTACCGTTTTGGGAGGAGGAATCCCGGGGCTTCTCCCAAACGTTTACATAGAGGTGCCAACGGATGAAAACCGCGACCAACACAGGTTGCGGTTTTTTCGTTATACATTCGGAAATGACGATAAGCCAAGTTTTTCTAATGAAGGAGGACGGGGCTGTGCTATAATTACTCGGGAACAGGAAAGAGGAGGGAAAAAGATGCCGCTGCTTTCGGCTATTCGGGAGATCAGACAAAAACAATTTGCTCCTGTCTATGTACTGTACGGGCCCGAGTCTTTTCTCTCGGGGGAGTTTATGGCGCTGGCCAAAAAAGAGATGATCGATCCCGCTTATGCTGATCTCAACCTGAGTGTCTACGATTGTACGGAAACCCCGCTCGCTGAGATCTTGCAGGACACCGAAACGCTGCCGTTTTTGGGAGAGCATCGGCTGGTGATTGCCAGACAAGCTTATTTTTTGACGGGAAGCAAACCGCAAACCAAAGTGGAGAGCGGAGATCCAAATATCCTGATCACGTATCTGGAGGAACCGCCCTCCTTTACTACACTGATACTGCACACCGATGCAGATAAGCTGGACGAGCGCAAAAAACTGGTCAAAAGCCTGCAGCAAAAAGCGCGAGTGATTCAGTTTCAGCCGTTAAAGGACGCGGAGTTATATGCGTGGATCGAACGGCAAGCGGAGAGGTATCAGGCCAGCATCCAGCGACCTCAGGCAGCCAAGCTGGTCGAGAGGGTCGGTGGAGAACTGCGTCTGTTGGATAAAGAACTGGAAAAGCTGGCCTTGTTTGTCGCAGGCCAGGGCGGAGTAATCACCGATGAAGTTATCGAGAAGCTGGCATCACGGACGCTGGAACAGGACGTGTTTGCATTGATTGAAAACATCACTTCGGGAAGGCTGGACCGGGCGCTGCGGATGCTCTATGATTGCCTGCAGACGGGCGAGGAGCCGATTCGGCTGCTGGCTCTGATGGCCAGACAGTTCCGTATGCTGCTGCATGTCAAGCAATGGGCGCCGCGGGGATACTCGCAACAGCAGCTTGCCGGAATGCTGAAGGTGCACCCCTATGCGGTGAAAAAGGCCGGGGACCAGGCCCGCCACTTTTCGGTAGAGGGGCTGAAGAAACTTCTCGCCATCCTGGCAGAGGAGGACTTCCGGATGAAGTCCGGACAGGTGGACAAGCGCCTGGCGCTGGAGCTGTTCATGTCTCGCGTTTTTGAGGAAAGAATGAAAACAAGCCGTTAGGGAGACAGAAAAAAACCCGTGAACGAAATGTTCGCGGGTTTTTATTTGTCAACGTTTCTTACGCTACTGGAGCAGACAGTACGTTGAGCTTTTTCATCAAGCGAGACTTTTGACGGTTTGCTGCGTTTTTATGAATGAGACCTTTCGTAGCGGCCTTGTCCAGCTTTTTCACAGCCACCAGAAGAGTGGATTTCGCCAAATCTACATCTTGAGCGGCAACCGCTTTCTCGAAGTTCTTCACTGCTGTACGCAGATCAGATTTTTGAGAAGAACGTTGCGCGCGGCGCTTTTCGATTTGCTTGGTGCGTTTAATCGCGGATTTAATGTTTGGCATGTGTGTCACCTCCTTAGACGACCATGGGCGTGCAATACATACAACAAAACATATTCTAGCATGCGATTAACCCATTTGCAAGAAAGGATTCAGAATAAAAATTGCAGTTTCAAGCAACCTAGTAGCAGGAACAAAATGGAGAAAGGAGCAGTGGTGGAAGTGGAACATGATATTGATTTATCCCAGTACGCCATACGGACCGATCTCGCCCTGGAAGCGCATGAGTTGGTGCAGGAGCAGCAGACTGCGGCTGACCAGCTTTCTGGTGTGCAGCTGGAGCAGGATGACAAGGAACCGGGAATCAAAGTCACTCGCTTGCGGGTAGAGACGGAAGAAGCCGGACGCAGCATCGGAAAATTGCCAGGGCGTTATATCACGATTGAGGTGCCCAAGCTCCGAGATAATGACACCGCGATCGAGGACCAGGTTGCGCGCCGTTTTACCAGAGAGTTCGCTGCTTTACTGAGTGAATTGGGGATCACGGAGGACAAAAAGGCATTGGTCGTCGGGCTGGGAAACTGGAACGTAACACCTGATGCCCTGGGTCCGATGGTTGTGGAAAATCTTCTGGTGACTCGCCATTTGTTCACATTGGCTCCGGAGTCGGTCGAAGAAGGGTATCGGGAAGTCAGTGCGATATCCCCAGGTGTCTTGGGCATCACGGGCATTGAAACCAGTGAAATCGTTTTGGGTGTCGTGCAGAACAGTAAACCGGATTTTGTCATCTGTATCGATGCTTTGGCTTCCCGCGCTCTGCACAGGGTCAACACAACCATCCAGATTTCAGATACAGGCATCCATCCCGGATCAGGGATTGGAAACAAACGCAAGGCACTCGATGAGAAAACGCTTGGGGTACCGGTCATCGCGATCGGCGTGCCTACCGTCGTTTTTGCCTCCACCATCGTCAACGATGCCATCACCTATCTTCTCGGCCATTTTGGGCAATCCATGAAGGAGAGCAGCCGCGCATTCAATAAGTTGTCGGTGAGCACTCTGCCTGAGCGGAAAGAGCCTTACACAGAAGAAGATCTTCCTGATATAGAGTCGCGGAAGACGTTCATGGGTCTGGTCGGCTCCCTACCCGAACAGGAAAAACAACAACTGATCCACGAGGTGCTTCGCCCGCTGGGACAAGATTTGGTCGTCACCCCCAAAGAGGTGGATGACTTTATGGAGGGCATCTCCAATGTGATCGCCTCCGGGTTGAACCGGGCACTGCACAAGACGGTGGATGAGAAAAACAGCGGGGCTTACACACATTAGCGAAGCAAAAAACTGTTTTGAGAGAATCGCTAGGAAGGGGTTCTATCGTCTCTAGCACGCTCATAAGCTAAAGCATAGACAAGCGGCTGATTCACTTTGTCGCTCGACTAAAAGCCGCAGCATGAGGAGGAGACAGATGGCACCCCTGATTCAGCGTCAATTCATCATACTGTCATTCATAACCGCCTTGCTCTTCGTAGGTACCGGGTTTTTGGCCATGAGTGGCAATCGTGTCATGATTGCCTCCTCTGCGGTCCAGCGGGCAGCTTCTCATGTGTCCAGTCTGGTTATGCTGAAATGGATGGGGCAGGAAATACCGGCATTGACCAATACCGTACAAGCTTCCTCGGACAAAGGAGCGAACAGCGTTACGGGATTTATTTTTCAGTTAGCGACCAGCATTCACCCTGGCGATCTCCGCAGCTTGCTGGGCAGAGAGCTACCAGGTCTGATGACAGAAGAGGATGCCCGTTACGTCGTTGCTGGCAAAGGATCAACACTGGCTGACCTGTATGTTGAATATCCTCGTCTTCATGGGTCGTCAGGAGATGAAGCACCGCCAGCTGCCAGTGAAGAGCCGGTTGTAGAAGTTTTGAGTCCGCAGGTAACCGAAGAGGGCAAGGATAACAAAGAGAAGCCGGCCCCCACCCCGACGACCGGGGATAGAAAAGTGGTATACGTCTATCAAAGCCATAATCGCGAGTCCTGGCTGAGCGAAACAAAACCGGTGGGTACCTCGGTTGATCATCCAGAGCGCAATATCTCTATGGTCGGAAAACACTTTGGAGAAAAACTGAACGATCTCGGAATCGGAACGGAGATCAACCAGGAAGACATTTACCAGCGGCTTTTGGATAAAGGCAAATCATACCCGCTTTCGTATGCCGAATCCCTCCTTTCCGTAAAAGCAGCAAAAGAGAGCAATCGGGAGCTTCACTATTTTTTTGACCTTCATCGCGATACCGCCCCTCGCAGCGAGACGACCATTACGATCAAGGGGAAAACCTACGCAAGAATCTTGTTCGTAGTCGGCAAACGCAACAAAAACTATGAGAAAAACGAAGCGTTTGCCAAGGAGTTTCATCAACTTCTGGAACAAAAGTATCCCGGTTTGTCTCGCGGTGTGATGGAAAAAGGCGATAAAACTGATCATGGCGAGTATAATCAGTCCATCTCACCGGGCAGTCTGTTAATAGAAGTAGGTTCCAAATACAACACACTGCAAGAGTCGCTTTTGACGGCAGAAGCAATGGCAGAAGTATTTGCGGAGTACTACTGGCAGGCAGAAAAGGTTGCAAAACCGGTCGGGGAACAGCCCGCAAAGAGGTGAGAACGAATGAATGTGACGATCAGGCTGACAGGACTGTTGGTCATCCTGCTTATCGGCGTGGTGCTCGGGCTGCAAACGGCGGAGCGAGGCATCTACAAAGTGAGCGGATTGCCCGAACAGCAGACGCAGACCTTTTCCATCAAAAAAATAGATAATGGTCAAATGGAAATCGCGGTCATGGGCAAACAGGTGCAGGCAAGAGCTCCCGGTCAGATGGTCAACTACATGAGCAGTGCAGGTCAATCAATCGGTCAGGTGGTCAAAGCAGGGACCAAAATAACGGTAGAGTGGATTGCTAGTATTTTTGAACCATAGGAGTAGTTTACGGACAAACAGAATAGACCAAACGTTGTTGAGTTCGTGAAGGGGGCTGTCCAGAAAGTCGGTTTTAACTGACTTCCTGGGGCCCCTTTTTTTCAAAAATAAGCACAAAAAAATCGTCTCTTCTTGTAAAATGAAAGTTCCCACACCAACATTTTAGGAAGGACGATTTTTATGTGTAATCTTTCGATTACTCCCCCATATTATACCACGCAATTAACTCTTCCCCTAGAGGGAACAGTAGAAAATATTGTTTCCAAGAGACAATGCGCTCCTACATTCAAATCATATAATAACCGTCAGGTTCAAGTTATCTTCGATATCGAGGAACTTATTCCCGTGCACCATGTCGCACGTGTGGTAGATGAAATGGTTGAGGCCATTCCTGATGATAAGTTATTTTCTCATTATCCAGGCGGTGGCAGACCTTCGTTCCACCCTAAGATGATGCTAAAGGTCATCCTGTTTGGCTACTCCCAGAAGGTGTACTCTTGCCGTGGTATCGAACAGCTTACCCGTGAAAATATTCCCACCATGTGGCTGGCAGCGATGCAACAACCAGACTACCGTACCATCAACGAATTTCGTGGCAGACGGATGAAATCGATGATGAATGAACTTTACGAAACCATGATCTTGAAGCTCATCGAGGCCAACTATATCACCATGGAAAATTACTTTCTGGATGGGACAAAAATCGAAGCAAATGCCAACAAGTATTCTTTCGTATGGAAAAAATCAACGATCCGATTCGAGGAAAAACTGAAGGAGAAGATCCGAGAAACCTTGCGGCTCATTGAGGAGACAGCCAAGGAGGAAGAATTGGAAATCCTTGCGGATAACCTGATGGATACAGTGGAAGACCCCTCCAAATTGGAAGAGATTGCTGTTGGCTTGGAAACCCACATAGCCGTTTTATCAGATGAGATGGAAAATGAGACAAATACAGAAGTCCGTAAGGAAAAGCGAAAAAGACAGAGTACATGGAAGAAATCCCTTAAGCTGATCCGTAAAGATTTCCTACCAAGGCTTGCCAAATACAAAGCTCAAAACGAAACTTTTGGTGACCGCAATAGTTATTCCAAGACAGATAGTGACGCAACATTCATGCGGATGAAAGAAGATCATATGAAAAACGGTCAACTTAAGCCTGGCTATAACGTACAGATGGCAACGGAGAATCAATTTATCCTATTTTACACCATTCATCAACGTCCAACGGATACACGCTGCTTCATCCCCCATCTAGAGAAGCTGGCTTCTTCCTGGCTGCCCATGCCCAAAAATGTCATCGCGGATGCGGGGTATGGGAGCGAAGAAAACTATCTGTATGCGGTGGGGGAGGAAAAAGAACCACGGTTTGATTTCCTCATTCCTTACGGAACCTATTTGAAGGAAAAAACCCGAAAAGCCAAAAGGGACATCAAAAGTGTAATAAACTGGGTCTATGTTGAAAAGGATGATTGTTTTATCTGCCCAAATGGAATGAAAGTTACGTTTAAGAAATACCAGAACAAGAAGAACGCCTCTGGTCATGAACAAAGTTACAAAATTTATGAATGTGAGGATTGTTCAGGGTGTCCATTCAAATCGCAATGTACCAAAGGTAAAGGGAACCGTCAGGTTCATTGGAATACGATCTTTGAAGAAATGAAAGCAAAGGCAAAAGCAGCCCTTGAATGTGAAGACAAAGCAGCTATCTATGCCCGACGTAAAGTCGAGGTCGAAAGCGTGTTCGGTCACATCAAGGGCAATCGGTCGTTCCGCCGATTTTCTCTTCGTGGGCTCGACAAAGTGCATGTCGAGTTCGGAATTGTGGCACTAGCACATAACTTGTTGAAAGTGGCGGGCATCCGCCTGGCCACATTCCTCAAACCAATAAGGGCAAAAAAAGAAGCTGGGGGAAAAACGAAACGGTTTTCCCCCAGCTTCTTTACTTTTTAGGGACTTTTTAGACAGCCCCTTTCTTTCTTATCTTTCCATCATAAATATTTTTTTGGTGTATAGTGAAGTTGTAATTTTCTAAATTTAATACATTGCCAAAAAAATGGATCAATGGCATAATGTTCACAACTAGTCATCTTGTACCAAGGAATATATCGGTCAGAGAGAGGTGCACCTGCGTGTCACAGCCCTTACTAGAAATTGAAAACCTGCAAACGCACTTTTTTACAGATCGCGGACAAATTCCGGCAGTCGATGGAGTCACGATTCATGTAAAAAAAGGGGAGGTACTCGGGATCGTGGGTGAATCCGGGTGCGGCAAAAGCGTCACTTCACTCTCCGTTATGCAGCTCGTTCCACACCCACCCGGGAAAATTGTTGGCGGTTCGATCAGATTCAAAGGCGAGGATTTGGTCCAAGCGAGTGAAAAACGGATGAGAGAAATACGAGGCAACGAGATCGCGATGATCTTCCAGGAGCCGATGACCTCTCTCAACCCTGTCTACACCATAGGAGACCAGATTGGCGAAGCGATTCGCTTACATACGAAAGTAAACAAAAAAGAGGCGCTCAGGCGCGCGGTTGAGATGCTGAAAAAGGTGGGGATTCCTCGCGCCGATGCCATCGTGCACGAATATCCGCACCAGCTTTCAGGAGGGATGCGTCAGCGTGTCATGATCGCGATGGCGATGGCTTGCAATCCTGAGCTTTTGATCGCAGACGAACCCACGACCGCGCTTGACGTGACGATCCAGGCCCAGATCCTCGATTTGATGAGACATGTGAATGAAGAGTTTGGAACGGCCATACTCCTGATTACGCATGACCTGGGCGTGGTCGCGGAGATGTGCCATCGCGTCGTAGTCATGTACGCAGGCAATGTGGTGGAAGAAGGCGATGTTCGGTCGATCCTGAAAGAGCCAAAGCATCCTTACACCATCGGCCTACTGAACTCCTTGCCCAAACTGGAGGTTTCGCAGGAACGACTTTATTCCATCCCCGGAAATGTGCCGCTCCCCGGCTCATTAAAGGTGGGATGCAGGTTTTCCCCGAGATGCGAACAGGCGGACGACAAGTGCCGTACGCAGATGCCGGAGCTAAAGACAGTGGGAGCCAATCATCGCGCTCGCTGCTGGATGACGTAAATAAATCCCGAAAGGAGCATGCAGGTGGCTGAAGATCTACTCATCGTCAAGAACCTGAAGAAATACTACCCGATCACAGGCGGCGTATTCGGGAAAGAGGTGGGTGTCGTCAAAGCAGTCGATGACGTCTCGTTTACCGTCAAGAAAGGGGAGACGTTCGGGCTGGTCGGAGAGAGCGGATGCGGGAAATCGACGACAGGCCGTTCCCTTTTGCGTCTAATCGAGCCTACCTCCGGAGAAGTGGTGTTTGACGGCACCGACGTAATCGGCCTACAGGGAGAAGCGCTGCGCAAGATGCGGCGCAATATGCAGATCGTCTTCCAGGACCCGTTTGCCTCTCTCAACCCTCGTCATAATATTGGCAAGATTCTGGAAGAACCTTTGCTTGTCCACGGAATCGGATCGTCGTCCGAGCGAAAACAGCGTGTCAGGGAGCTGCTTGAAGTGGTTGGTCTCTCCGGCTACCACGCGACGCGATATCCCCACCAGTTCAGCGGTGGTCAGCGCCAGCGCATCGGCATCGCCCGGGCACTGATGCTCAATCCCAAGCTGATCGTGGCTGACGAGCCCGTTTCCGCCCTGGATGTCTCGATTCAGTCGCAGGTGCTCAATCTCATGCAGGATTTACAGAGAGACCTGGGGCTGACCTATTTGTTTATCGCTCATGACCTTAGTGTCGTCCGGCATATCAGTGACCGTGTCGGAGTCATGTATTTGGGCAGGCTTGTGGAGCTGACCAGGAGCGAGGAGCTTTACCGCAATCCGCTGCATCCTTATACGCGTTCGCTCCTTTCAGCGGTCCCTTCTCCTGATCCAGATGCGGTGCGGGAGCGTATCATCCTGCAGGGAGATGTGCCGAGTCCGGCCAACCCACCGACAGGGTGCACGTTCCATACGCGCTGCCCGCATGTGACAGACGAATGCCAACAGGTTCGTCCGGAATTTCGGGACGTCGGCGGGGGCCACTTCGTAGCGTGCCATTTGTACAACGCCTGACGCTGCCTAGCCGAATTCCTTGCAAAGGGGGGATGCAAGACAACGTTGAGTGAGAAAAACAGAGAAGAAATGCGCGGAAAAATGGAAAAGGGGGAATTCATCCATGAAGAAGAAGGTTCTTACCGCAGCGATGACGAGCCTGCTCGCACTCTCCATGGTACTTGCAGGGTGCTCGAGCTCGCAGCCGGCTCAACAGCAGACCAACCCGGGACAAGCGCAGCAGCAGACGCCGCCGACTGAGCCCGCCAAAAACGAGCCGAAGCAGCTGATTATTGGACGTGGTGCGGATACGAAAAGTCTTGATCCGATCCGGGAAACGGACGGAGAGACTTTCAAAGTCACGGAGAACATTTATGAAACACTGGTGAGCTATGAGGATACAAACACGACGGTTATCCCCGGACTGGCAGAGAGCTGGGAGATTTCCGAGGACGGTCTGACCTATACCTTCAAGCTGCGCCAGGGCGTGAAGTTCCATGATGGTACAGATTTTAATGCCGAAGCTGTCAAGTTCAACTTCGACCGCTGGATGGACAAGAGCAACAAATACCACAATCCTGAGGGTTTCCCTTACTATACCGACATGTTCGGCGGATACAAGGGAGATCCTGATCACGCAATCAAAGAAGTTAAGGTAGTCGACTCCAACACGGTTCAATTTATTTTGAACCGGACACAAGCGCCATTCTTGGCGAACCTCGGAATGTCGCCTTTTGCGATCGCTTCGCCAAAAGCGATTGAAGGAGGCAAGCTGGGGGATGAACCTGTCGGTACGGGACCGTTCAAGTTTGCCGGCTGGAAGCGCAATGACATCATCACGCTGGAGAAAAACCCGGACTACTGGAATAAAGAATATCCGAAGCTGGACAAAGTCGTCTTCAAGGTCATTCCGGAAAATACAGCCCGTCTGACGGCGCTTACATCCGGAGAGATCGATTTGATGGATGGCCTGAATCCGGACGATGCGGACGCGGTGAAAGAGAACAAAGACCTGCAGCTGATCCTGCGTCCATCGATGAACGTCGGTTACCTCGCGTTCAACACGGAGAAAAAACCGTTTGACAATCCGAAGGTGCGTCAAGCGATCGGTCACGCGATCAATAAGCCGGAGATGGTAAAAGCATTTTACAGCGGTCTTGGCGAACCGGCAACAAACCCGATGCCGCCAAGCCTCTGGGGTTACAATGATCAGATCAAAGACCGCGATTACAACCTCGAGGAAGCGAAAAAGCTGTTAGCGGAAGCCGGATTCCCGAATGGCTTCAAGGTGCAGTTCCTGGCCATGCCAGTGCCTCGTCCGTATATCCCGGACGGCAAAAAGATGGCGGAAGCGATTCAGCAGGATTTGAAAAAGATCGGTATCGAAGCGGAAATTGCCACGATGGAGTGGGCGACGTATCTCGAGAAGACGAGACAGGGCGAATACGAGATGTGTCTGCTCGGCTGGACGGGCGACAACGGAGACCCGGACAACTTCCTTTACACACTGCTCGACAAGAATACCATTAACGGAAACAATATCCCTCGCTACTCCAACGAAGAGGTTCATCAGCTGCTCTTGAAAGCACAGAGCGCCTCCGACCAGAAAGAGCGTGAAACTCTGTACAAAAAGGCGCAAGAGCTGATCTTTAACGACGCACCACTCGTTCCGATCGCTCACTCTACACCACCGATTGCCGCCAAAGCGGGTGTTACTGGCTATCAGCCACATCCAAAAGGCAGCGAGAGCGTAGAAAAAGTAGATATTCAGTAAGTGTGGCAAGGGTAAGAAGAACCCTTTCTTCTTGCCCTTCTCTTTTATGTTCAACGATGGACGACGCTAGGAAAGCGAGGAGATGGCATTGCTGGCCTACACCGCTAGAAGATTGTTCATGCTGATTCCAGTGTTACTAGGAATGTCGCTAATTGTATTTGCTATTATTCACGCCATCCCGGGGGATCCGGCACTGACGATTTTGGGAGAAAAGGCAAGCCCGCAGGCACTTGCAGAATTGCGGGAACAGCTTGGGCTGAACAACCCTTGGTATACGCAATACTTTCATTACTTGGGAAATCTTCTAAAAGGGGATTTGGGAGTCTCCTTGCACTCCAAAGCACCGATTACAGTTGAGATGGGACCATATTTGGCGGCGACGATTGAGCTGACTTTGGTAAGCATGCTGTTCGCAGTCTTTATCGGAGTGAATGCAGGAATCATTTCTGCCTGGAAGCAAAACTCGTGGTTTGACTATATCTGTATGTTGATCGCTTTGATTGGGGTCTCTATGCCGGTATTTTGGCTAGGCTTGATGGAACAATGGGTATTCGCTCAGGAATTAAAGTGGCTGCCTTCTATTGGACGTGACAATCCGCGTGATCCAGTAGTTGAGATTACGCATTTTTATATAATTGATACGATTCTTGCCGGTCGTTGGGATCATTTTCGAGATGTCGTTGAACACTTGATTCTTCCAGGAGTAGCACTCGGAACGATTCCGATGGCGATTATTGCCCGGATTACTCGTTCCAGTATGCTTGAGGTCATGCGGTCCGATTATATCCGGACTGCAAGGGCAAAAGGGTTGGGGCAGTTCTTTGTCGTGTACAAGCACGCCTTGAAAAACGCGCTGATCCCCGTGCTGACGATTGTAGGGGTACAAGTAGGTCTCCTGATCGGTGGTGCAGTTTTAACTGAAACGATATTCGGGTGGCCGGGTGTGGGGAGATACATCTATACGGCGATCGGAAACCGGGATTATCCCGTCATTCAATCGGGGATTTTGGTTATCGCAACGATTTTTGTCTTGATAAACCTGGTGGTCGACCTCCTGTATGCTTACGTCGATCCGCGTATCAAATATCGCTGAGGAGGCTGTTTAGATGGCAGAAACCCATGTGCAACCGGTACTAGTCAAGCAGATAAATGAGCCGCTCTCCTCTCCGTGGCGCGATGCTTGGAGGATCCTGCTCAAAAACAAGATGGCAATTCTCGGATTCTGCATCATTCTCTTCTTCGTCTTGCTCGCGATCCTGGCTCCGTTTATCACCCCGTACGATTACGACAAAGGAGAACTGGTCGATAAAAATTTGCCTCCCTCTGCTGAGCACTGGTTTGGCACGGACTACAACGGTCGAGACGTCTTTACCCGCGTGATTTACGGCGCACAGATTTCTCTTAGGGTAGGGCTGCTTGCCGTGATCGGTTCCGTGGTGGCAGGGACCTTCCTTGGACTGTTGGCAGGCTATTTCGGCCGATGGGTCGACACGCTCATCTCCCGGCTGTTTGACATTATGCTGGCGTTTCCCAGCATCCTGCTGGCCATCGCAATTGTAGCAATCCTCGGACCTTCACTTGAAAATGCTTTGCTTGCGATTGCCATCGTGAATGTGCCCACTTACGGCCGACTTGTTCGATCACGAGTGCTGAGTCTGAAGGAAGAAGAATACGTAATGGCTGCCAGGGCGATCGGGTCAAAGCATTCGCATATCATCATGCAGCATATTCTTCCTAACAGTCTGGCTCCGATCATCGTGACGGGGACGCTTGGGATAGCGACAGCCATCATTGAAGCGGCAGCCCTGGGCTTTCTCGGTTTGGGGGCTCAGCCGCCACAGCCGGAGTGGGGGTTGATGCTCTCCGACTCTCGCCAGTATATTCAAAAAGCGCCGTGGACAGTCTTTTTCCCAGGCTTGTCCATCATGCTGACTGTTCTTGGCTTTAACTTGATCGGTGACGGACTCCGCGATGCACTCGATCCACGGATGAAAAATTGAGAAGAGCAGAAAACCCCGAAATCAAGAAGACTTGATTCGGGGTTTTTCCTATCGTAGATGCTGACACACAAGATGGATAAGCGATGGTTCGGCGGAAGAATCAGCTGCAGAGGATGCAATCGGTGTAGGAATTGCAGTTGTAGGTATGGCAGGTAAACGTCGCTGCCTCCTCGCTGGAAGAAGAACAGTTTACTTCTGCTACTTGCAGATCCAGGTCAAACATGTCTTTGCTCATTGAATTTTCATCCTCTCTACCATATAATTACACTGCATACATATCATACTATTTAGACTATTCAAAAATCAATAGAAAAAGTATTTTTTGGAAAAATTTGTGGACAGGGGGATACGATGAGTAGATTTCTCCAACATCCAGCTGTAATGGAAGACGTGACGAAGAACCACGAATCCTTATCCGTTTACAGGCCGCTCCCGTTCTTCATGCTGCGGACGCCGTTGTTGCCCGCCGAATGGTATGGACATCTTTTTTCTGCAAGCGATGACGCTTCTGAAGCTCAGTACGCGGCGGCCATCGCCAAGCTTGAGACACTATCTCGCCATCCGGTGGTACGAGAAGCGATTGCAGTTGCCTCGCCAACCTTATTTGAAGCCTTACACAGCCTTGCGCATACGGGAGAGTCTCGGAAGCGGGACCAGACTGTCCGCAGCTTTATGCGTTACGTGATCCGCATGATCACCCGTCCGACCCCATTTGGGCTGTGCTCCGGCGTAGCTTGCGGAAAGTGGGGAGAAGAAAGTCGAGGCCGGATCGCGCTTCACTCTTTTACCGATCACAAGAAGCGCACGCGGCCTGACATGGAATGGCTGATGGAACTCATCCGCACACTGGAGAGTATGCCTGATGTGGTTGAGCAGCTACAGGTGCGTACGAATTCGATTGTGTACCTGACAGGTTCACGAGCCAAGCTGTCGTATCTGATCAATACTGGACCACAGGAGGGAGGGGGACGGAAGAAAAGCTTGAGCTCGTCCATTCAAGCTTCTCCGGTCGTTCAGATGGTGCTGCATGAAGCAAAAGAGATGATTCCCTATCTCGATTTGCGAAAAAAAGTAGAGGCCGATCATCCTGAAACACCTCCCGAGAAAATTCGCCATTTTTTGTGGCAGCTCTTTCGGCAAGAATACCTGATCAGCGAGCTGAGACCGCCTTTGTCCCATCCCAGTCCATTTGCGTACGTGCTGGAGCGTCTGCAGCCTGTCCAGGGAATAGACGAGTTGAAAAAGGAACTGAAGGATATCGCGACTCTGATCGCTGACTATGATCAGCTTCGGCTGGGGGAAGGGACCGAGAGATATCGGGGACTGTCCAGCAAGATGAGGTCAATCATCCAAACAGATCATCCTTTGCAGGTTGACTTGCAGCTGTCAGCAGAGCAGGTAGAGCTGCCGGCAGAAGTGGCGCAGGAGGCTGCCCGTGCTGCTCAGGCCCTTTGCCGCCTGTCGGCAAATGCAGACCGCTCGTCGTTTCTTCAGGAGCTGCATACTGATTTTATCGAGAGGTACGGAATCCACGGGGAAGTCCCCTTGCTGCTGCTATTGGACGAGGACCTTGGATTAGGCAGTTTGGAAGAGTATGAGCTCAGGGCAGAAAACAAATCGGCAAGGGGAAAAACCACCAAACGGAGCTCCCTTTTGCTGGAACTGCTTCTGTCCGCACAAATGGAAGGAAAACAGGAAGTCGAATTGACGGATGAGCACTTGGAAGCAATGGCTCCAGGTGGTTGGGATGAAGGGAAGGCTCCAAAATCTCTCGAGCTGTACGCGACTCTTTCAGCGAAGAACAGAGATGAGCTTGGCCGAGGAGACTTTCGCCTGATTGTCGGAGCAAATCCGGGTTCCAATGGAGCTGGAAAGACGTTTGGCCGTTTCGCCGATCTGTTCGGAGAGTCGTTTTTGGAGCAATTACGTGAAGTCCATGCCGCTGAACAGGCTCTCGACCCGGATGCGGTCCATGCGGAAATCTCGTATCTGCCTGCGCATGATCGATTATCGAATGTTACGCTGTCTCCAAACATTCGCCCATATGAGATCGTTCTCGGGACCAATCCGGGAGAGCAAGCGGAAGAAAAAGCGTTGCCGTTATCCGATCTGTTCGTCGGCGCCACCTTGGACTCCCTGTACATAAGGTCAGCGTCGCTGGGAAAAGAGATTATCCCGACGACAGGACATATGCTCACCCTCAGGAACACTCCGCCCGTCTATCGCTTTTTACGGGAAATCGCTCAGGAACGGCAGGGCAATTGGGGGAGCTTTTCATGGGGAGGCTTGGAACAGTCCCCGCATGTACCGCGAATACGCTATGGGAAGTCGATCCTGTCGTTGGCGAGATGGCGAATTTACAAGCATACGGCTCCTTTTTCCGAGCGGATGTCAAAGGAAGCCTGGATGGATGCTGTAAAAGAATGGCGGGAGAAGTGGAAGCTTCCTCAGCAGGTGTTTCTCACCGAAGGGGACAACCGGATTTTACTTGATCTCATGCATCCGCTGCATGTAGAGATGCTGCACCGCGAGTTTGAACAAATGAAACCAAGCGAATCGCTCGTATTGACTGAGACCCCGATCCTGGATGGAGAGCATCTGGCGCAAACCCCGGACGGGCCGGTCTGGCTGGAGGTAGCCATCCCACTGGTGAAAAGAGGGCAGCGGCAGCCGGTGACGGAGAAACTGCCAAGCACTGTGGCAAGCCGGATACTTGAGGGCCCCGCCCGTTACCATTTGCCGGGAGGACAGTGGCTCTATGCCAAGCTGTATGGCTGTAAAAGCCGGGAAGAGGAGTGTATCGGTTTTCCGATGCGGCAGTTTTGCGCGGAGATGGAGAGAAAAGGACTGGCAGACGCTTGCTTTTTTATGCGGTATAAGGACCCGGAGACACATGTTCGATTGCGATTTCGCGGGGAGCCTTCGCGGCTGACGAGCGAACTGTTGCCAGAGCTTCATGCTTGGGCACGAGGCTTGCAGCAGGCGGGAATGCTGACCAGACTGGTCATCGACACGTATGAGCCGGAAATTGAGCGATATGGCGGACCTGCTCTGATCGCGCTGGCGGAAGACGTCTTCGCAGCGGACAGCCGTGCAGTCAGCGGAATGCTGGCCTTGAAACGCGGCGGAAATCTCGGGATTGCTTTTAGCTTGCTCGGAGTCATAAGCGTACTGGATATCGCGGAGCAATTTGGCATGTCATTTGAGCAGCAATTGGACTGGTTTGAGCGGCGTTATGAAAAGAAAGCGTACCAACAGGAATTTCGGGAAGCCAGGCGACTGTATTTGACGCTTGGAAATGCAGATGGTGAGTGGGCCGGACTCGCTTCGCATCCCGACGGTCGACAGCTCCTCCCGCTGCTTCAGCAAAGGAAGCCGGCTCTCTCCCGTTTTGCGGCAAAAATTCGCGAGGCTTACAAAAACGACGAACTGCACAACACGCCGGACAACATTTTGGCCAGTGTGATCCATATGAACGTAAACCGCCTGTTTGGCACCGACCGGGAGAGTGAACGAAAAGTCATGGCCCTGGCCAGACACACCCTGTACGGACTCAGACATGCGCGCGCAAACCGGGTTTGAGCGCCATAAGAAAGGAGGTTCCCCCATGCAGGTGAAACAAACAAAGTCCCAATGGAAGCCGGTCTCGTCTCCGCAGATGCGGGAGATGATCGAAAAGCAAGTATTTGAGATAGCTGCTCGGCTGCAGGATGCTGCGTACACGGCCAAGATCGCCGAAAACGCAGAAAACCGGTTTGAAAGCATGGGTGCACAGCATGCCTTGTTTCATCCTGCGTCGCTGGCAAGCGGTTATACGGGGATCAGTCTGCTGTATGCCGAGTTGGACAAAAACGATCCGAACTACGGCTGGGATGTAAAAGGACACACACTGTTGACAGCAGTCCAACAGGAAGTGCAGCGTACAGGCATCCACGGACTTGGTCTGTGGACAGGTCTTTCAGGCATCTGCTTTGCTGTTCATCTGCTGTCGCGTCAAGGCACCCGTTACCAGGTTTTTCTGCAAAAATTGGAGGAGCAGCTGGGAAAACGACTCCCCGAGTACCTCGCAGGGGCGAAAGCGCGGCTCCAGGATCGTCCGGCGATGAGCGACTATGACGTGATCAACGGCGTAGCGGGGATTGGGCGTTACTTGCTGCTTCGGCAGGACCAGCCCGAGCTGGTGAAGCTCCTGTATGATGTGATCGCTTATCTGGTGGCTCTCGCTGGCGAAAGAAAAGTGGCAGGGAAGAGCGTTCCGGCATGGCACATCTCAAAAGAGAAGCAGGCGACGATCGCAGATGCGGAGAGATTCCCCCAAGGAAATTTCAACTGTGGTGTCTCCCACGGAATACCAGGGGTGCTCTCTTTGCTGTCACTCGCTTTGCAGCATGGTGTGGAGATAGAAGGTCAGCGGGAGGCGATACAGCGCATCGCAGAATGGCTGCTGGCATGGAAGCAGACGGATGCGTACGGGGATCTCTGGGCTCCACAGCTTAGCCTGGAGAATTGGGAAATGGGAAAAGTAGACCCCTTCGTGCATCGGGAGGCGTGGTGCTACGGAACGCCGGGAGTCGCCCGTGCGCTCTGGTTGGCGGGAGAATCGCTCGGGCAAGCAGACTGGAAGCAGGCAGCACTAAAGGCATACCGGGGAACGTTTCGGCGTCCGCAGGAATTGTGGAATCTTTACGCTCCGACGATCTGTCACGGGTATGCCGGTTTGCTGCTGATGACCCAGCGCATGTACGCCGAAAGCGGGGAGCTGAGAGCGGAACGGGACAGGCTCGCGGAACAGGTCATCACCATGTTTTCGTCAGAAGCGCCTTTCGGTTACTACGAGGTACAGCGGCTTGCATCCGGTGACAGACGGCTTCATTACCCTGGACTTCTCGATGGCGCGGCCGGTACCGCTCTTGTGCTTCTCAGCCTGTTGCGTGCTGAGCCGCCGGAATGGGAAGCGGCTCTTTTGCTTTCGTAAAAACCGGGAGTACACAGCACGTTGTCTGTGCTGGTCAACTCCAAGCACGATCAGACCGAAGAGACAGGGATAGAACCGATAAATTCTATGCAAAGTCGACTCAAAGGCTCTGCAGCGCGAGTCACGATCTGGTGCTTTACTCCAGGAACGGAAACCATTCGGGCTTGCGGTAAGTGTTTTCCCATAAGCTTGCCGTACGGATGCATGTGCGTGTCCTGCTGGCCATACAAGAGCAGCACGGGCTGCTTGATCTCATGCAAGCGCTCTGTGCAGCGGTAGCGATGGCCGATCGTATACAGGTGATGAAGGGTCTTGGCGTCCGTCCGGCTGCCATGCGTGATCCATCGTTCTTTGTCTGACTCTTTGTCCAGGTGTGAGGAGGCAGTCGAGCGGGCCAATACTCCCACACCACCCATCCTGGCAATTGCCTCGGCCAAATAAAAGCGCGAGTGCAGGTACCACTCATTCACCTCGGAAAAACCGCTGACCAGCACAAGACCCGCGATTGAATGCGGATGGCGCAGGCACCATTTCAGGGCGAGAGAAGCCCCTTGGGAATAGCCCATCACGACCACTCGCTCATGTCCGAGAGCGTGAATCGTTTCCTCCAACGTCTCGCTAAGATCGGCCATCGTAAAAGGGATGGGCAGCGGATCGCTCGCTCCGTGGCCGGGAAGATCAGGGAGGATAAGTTGAAAGTGCTCGGCTAATTCGTGTAAACGGGAGAAATTGATCATCCCGATGCCAGGCGCATGGATGCATACAAGCGGCTGGCCGTTGCCGTACAGCTGCACCGCTAGCTTGGAGCCTTTAGCAGATGAAACGATTGATGTTTCGCTCATTCGTGATTCACCTCTGTTTTATCCTGTCCGAAACTGCGCATAGTTTTTTCGTCCGTTCGCTTCTTTTTTTGGTGAGGAAATGGTATCCTCGCAGTATGATACCCAAAGAAAGGCGGTTGACCCCCTTTGTATCAAGAACGTATTCAGCGCATTCTTGCCTATATGCAAAAGGAAGGAATAGACGTTGCTTTGATTACATTGCCAAAGCACGTTTACTACCTGACAGGGTTTTTGACCGAGCCGCACGAGCGGTTCATGGGCCTGGTAATCCCAGCTGCCGGAGAACCTTCCCTGATCGTTCCGGCACTGGACCGGTCGGCTGCGGCCGAAGCGTCTGCCATGAAAAACATTCTGACCCATACTGATACAGACAACCCTTATGATGTCTTGAAGAACGCCTTGCCACCCGGACTAAAAACGCTGGGGCTGGAAAAAAGTCACATGACAGTTGACCGCTTTGAAGCGATGAGTGCGCAGATTGCTGCTGAAAGCTATGTCGATGTAGAGGAGCCGCTTCGTGAAATGCGTTTAATCAAATCAGCGGATGAAGTAGAGCGCATGAAGCACGCTGTCAAGCTGGTGGAAGCTGCTTTGGACGCGGTTGTGAAGTCACTGAAGCCTGGCGTCACCGAAGCGGAAGTGGTTGCTGACCTGGAATACCAGATGAAACGTTTGGGCGCGGAGGGACCATCGTTTAGCACGATGGTGCTGGCCGGCGAAAAGTCCGCCCTGCCTCATGGAAAACCAGGCAGCCGTGAGGTCCGAGAAGGTGAGCTGCTTTTGTTTGACCTCGGAGTCCTGGCAGACGGGTACGTGTCAGACATCACGCGCACCTTTGCCGTTGGTGAAATCAGCGAGCAGCTTCGGGATATCTATGAAACCGTGCTGGCCGCCAATGAAGCGGCGATTGCCGAGGTTCGCCCGGGTGTAACCCTGGCCCATTTGGACCAAACCGCACGCCGCGTGATTTCAGACAAGGGATACGGAGAGTACTTTATTCACCGACTGGGACACGGCCTGGGGATGGATGTGCACGAGTATCCTTCCGTCCATGGGCAAAACCAGGATACACTTCGTCCAGGAATGGTATTTACCATCGAGCCGGGTGTTTATGTGCCGGGTGTTGGCGGTGTGCGAATTGAGGACGACATTCTGGTTACAGCGGACGGATGCGAAGTGTTGACGCAATATCCGAAGCAACTGCAAGTGATTGGAAAATAGAATACGAGCTACTCGTTTCATGGTGTAATCCGGAGCGAACATCGTTCCGGTTACTTAATAGGGAAGATCGGTGAAAATCCGACGCGGTCCCGCCACTGTGAAGGGGAGCGTCCTTGCGTGAATCCACTGTTTTGCCAGAGCGCGAAATGGGAAGGAGCAAGGCGTGATGAACCCAAGCCAGGAGACCTGCCATGAAGCACGCACGATGAACCCACGCGGATGGGGAAAGTGTATCAGGAGCATCAGCGTAGACGCTATCCGGCTATCCTTTTGTTTCTATGCACATGCAAGCTATAAGAAGCATCTTCCGCAAACATCGGAAGGTGCTTTTTTTCTGGCATCCCTCCGCTCACACTGGTAAAACCACCGCGTTACAGACATCAAGAGACGAGAGGCGAACACGTGGTTTTTCATAAATGTGTAGTGATGAAAAGGGAGGAAGTAACATGATGAAAGCTAAGTACATAGGAATTCGGAACTGGATGCTAACAGGGATCGCGGCTGTCCTGTTCCTCACCGGCTGCGGCAGCGCCACTCCAGCAAACAACGCGTCTGCTCCCAATAATACTCCGTCGCAGGAAACGGCGAAAGCTGGTGACGGAAACAGCACGAATCCGGTTACTGTCCAAATAGATGGGAGAACAGTTACGTTCACCGAGGTGCCCAAAAGAGCAGTTTCCCTCAATCAACATGTGACTGAGGTGATGCTTGCCCTCGGTCTTGAAGACAAGATGGCCGGGACCGCGTATCTGGACGACAGCATTTTGCCGGAATACCAGGACGCCTACGCCAAGGTTCCCGTTCTTTCTGCGAAGTACCCATCCAAAGAAGTGCTGCTTGCAGCAGAGCCGGACTTTGTCTACGCTGGCTGGAAAAGTGCTTTTACAGAGAAAGCGGTCGGAACGATTGATGGATTGGAAAAATTAGGGATTAAGCCGTATCTCCACCAATCCTCCAACATGACAGGGCCAGAGCCCGAAGATGTTTTTGCTGACATCAGCAATATCGGCCGTATTTTCCGGGTGGAAGAGAAGGCAGACGAACTGATTGAGAAAATCAAAAAAGAGATGAAAGAAATTACTGACCGAATTGGGGAACAAAAAGAACCGCTGCGTGTTTTCGTCTACGACAATGGAGAAGACCAGCCTTTTACGGCGGCTAATAACTATATGACGACTTTGATTCGACTTGCAGGAGGCAAAAACGTATTTGATGATATCCCGAAAGGCTGGACAACCACTAGCTGGGAAGAAGTAGTCGCGCGCAAAGCGGACGTCATCGTCATCGTCGATTACGGAGATAAGACTGTGGAGCAGAAACGCAACTTCCTGCTGTCGAAAAAAGAACTGGCGGAGCTGCCTGCCATCCAGAACAAGCGACTGATTGTGCTGCCTTTGTCTGCAGCCGCAGAAGGGGTACGAGCGCCGCTTGCCTTGCAAACACTTGCCGAAGGGTTCTATCCGGAAGCATTTAAGCAATAATCCTGGTAACCCGCCGCCCTGGCCTGTTATTGCTGATCGCGTCGAAGGGAGGATAAGATGCCTAAAACAACGGTTGAGAAAATGGTCTCCACGAAGGGACCGGAAAGCAGCGAAATGCTCACAAAAGACATCAGAAGGTCGAAGGCATGGTTTTCATCGATTTTGCTGCTTCTGGGTATCGGCCTCGTTGCCAGTGTGACGTTGGCCGTTACGCTTGGGTCAGTTGCAATTCAACCGGAAACGGTATGGCGAATCGCCCTCTCCCATGTGCCAGTGATCGGGGGTTGGGCAGAGGCAGACTGGTCAAAATCGGAAGAAACCATCATATGGCAAATCCGTTTTCCACGCGTGCTCCTGGCCGTGATTGTGGGAGCGGGTCTGTCAGTGGTCGGCGTGACGATTCAGGCACTGGTGCGAAATTCGCTGGCAGATCCGTATCTGCTTGGCGTTTCCTCGGGCGCATCCGTTGGTGCCACGCTCGCCATTCTGCTTGGAGCATTCAGCATGTACGGGCAATATGCCGTTTCAATGGCAGCATTTACTGGCTCGCTCATTTCCACCATCTTGGTGTTTACGCTGTCCCGGATGGGAGGACAGAACTCGACAGTCCGATTGCTCATGTCCGGCATCGCCGTAGCGGCTGTGTTGTCAGCCATTACCAGCATGATCATCTTTACGGCACCAAACGAGCACGGCATTCAGACGGTCCTGTTCTGGATGCAGGGCAGCTTGGCCGGGGGGAAATGGACGTATCTCGGCATGCCTTCTTTTATTGTTCTGGTTGGGCTTTTCGCATTGATGCTACAGTACCGCTCCCTCAATGCCATCATGATGGGAGAGGAAACGGCCCGTACCTTGGGGGTCAATACGGAGCGATTCCGAAAAATACTGTTGGTGATTACTGCTTTGTTGACAGGTGTCATCGTCTCGATAACCGGAGCCATTGGCTTTGTCGGACTGATGATACCTCACATGGTACGCATTGCGGTGGGGTCCGACCATCGCAGAGTACTGCCGGTCAGTGCTTTGTTTGGCGCGATTTTTCTGATCTGGGCGGATGTTCTGGCGAGGCTGCTATTCGCCCCGCAGGAACTGCCGATCGGAATCATCACGTCACTTTGCGGCGGGCCGTTCTTTATCTGGCTCATGCTGCGCAACTCTTATTCGTTTGGAGGGGGGAACTCATGAATCTCCAAGCCAGGCAGGTTTCGGTAGCGCTGTCCGGGAAAAAGATCCTGGAGCACATCGATGTCCAGGTGAGTCAGGGAATGTTCGTCGGGTTGATTGGGCCGAACGGGAGCGGAAAATCGACATTGCTGAAAAGCATGTACCGGATCAAAAAACCGGATGATGGGATCGTCTCCTTGAATGGGGAAGACGTCTACCAACTCTCGGCGCGTCAAGCTGCGCAGCGCATGGCGGTTGTTCGCCAGGAATCTACGGTGGAGTTTGATTTTACAGTGCGGGAGATTGTTATGATGGGCCGCACCGCTCATAAAAGATTGTTTCAAACCGATACGGCCGAAGACACCCGTTTGGTTCATGAGGCCTTGGTCCGCACGGGTATGGAGGAATATGCGGAGAGAAGCTTTCAGTCCCTTTCTGGAGGCGAGAAGCAGCGCGTCATGATTGCCCGGGCACTGGTTCAGGAAGCCAAGCTGCTGATATTGGACGAGCCTACCAATCATCTGGATATACGTTACCAGCTGCAAATCATGGATCTGTTGAGAAATCTTCGGCTGACCGTCCTTGCAGCGCTGCATGATTTAAACATCGCAGCCATGTACTGTGACCATCTGTATGTGATCAACGAAGGGCGGATCGCAGCCAATGGCACCCCGGAAGAGGTGCTCACACCCAATTTGATTCATGAAGTGTTTGGGGTGGAAACAGAAATCTACGTGCATCCAAAAACACAAAAGAAGCATATCGTCTTTTTTTCCGGCATGCATACATCCCGTTGGGAAAAAGAGGAGGTATCGACAGCGCTATGAGTGTCTATCTGTGCACAGTATGCGGATTTCGCTACGATGAATGGCTGGGTGACAGTAAAAATGGCGTGCCGCCCGGCATTTCTTTTGAACGGCTGGCAGGCTCGGTCTGCTCCACCTGTGGACTTACAGGCGGAAGGCATGAGCGATTGCCGGGGGCCAGATACACGGGGCTTGAAGCCACCTATTATGATCAGTTCGCAGGAAAAACAGGTCTAGTCTTTTTTCGAGACTGGATTTTAAACGGGGAGCTGCCTGCTTCCGTGCTGGAGCTGGGCGTAGGAACGGGCCGAATAGCCATGGAGCTGGTCAAACACGGCATTACTGTCTGCGGTGTGGATAACAGTCCGGACATGCTGGAGCTGGCAGGAAAAAAGAGAAGTCGTCTGGGAAAAGGCAAAGAGCACTTGTGGGAGCTCGTTGAACAAGACGCCTTGCAGCTGAACCTGAATCGCAGCTTTACGCATGTCCTGCTAAACGAAGGCTTTCTGCAGCACTTTACAAGACGTTCGGAACAAAGACAAGTATTGCAGAGGATCTGGGAACACTTGAGCACGGGTGGATTTGCCGCAGTGGAGATTATTCTTCCCCCCGCCGGTCATGAGTGGAGAACCCAGCAGCGCAAATGGGTTTTTCCGGACAAGATGGTCTATCAGCATATAGCGGGAGAGACATCGCTTGCCCGGCAATTATTCCGCTACTCGCTTACGTATGAAACCTACTTGGAGCAGGTAGAACAGCCGCGTTACCGGGTCGAACGGGAAATGGCCTTGATTCTGCCAGGGGAACTGGAGCTGCTGCTCGAAGCTGAACAATGGCGGATAGTCGCCGTACATGAAGACGACACCTTTCCACGACCGACTGTCTCCGACGCTTCACAGGAAGAGAAGCCCTCTTTCTCATCAGAAAAACGCACGAAAGCAAACTATGATCCCGACCGCTGGAGGGAAGGCGGTTACCCGTTTGTCAGCGGCCCTGGAGAATGCAATACAGGTGCAGCGAGAATCATTGTGATCGCACAGAAAAAAACGTTGTAACAAATAACCGTCAGGTGCATCTAATCAAGGAAGAAGCAGGAAGGGAGGCGCGCCCGGTGGATAAGCTTCAGCAGACTACAGAAGCTTCTTTGGATCGCCTGATGAGGGAATACGGGACGCGTGTTCTCCGGCTGGTTACCTTGATGGTGAAGGACCGAGCCCTGGCGGAGGATATTACCCAGGATGTGTTTCTCAAAGTCTACCGCAACCTCGCAGCATTCCGCGGGGAAAGCAGCGTCCACACCTGGATTTATCGCATCGCAGTAAATGAGTGCAAGGGACATATGCGCTCTTGGGCATTTCGCAATTTGCTGCCGCACTCCTGGATACAAAAAGCGGGTGACGTATCGACGGAAGGGATCGTGGTGGAGCGGGCGGCTAAAGATGAGCTTGTTCGCCTTGTGTTAGCGTTGCCCCCACTCTATCGGCAGGCCGTCGCGCTTCATTACTATGCAGAGATGTCGATTGCCGAAGTGGCAGAAGTGCTGGGAGTCACCGAGGGGACGGTTCGGACGAGGCTTCATCGGGCCAGACAGAGGCTGAAAGAAGACATGAGGAACGGGGAGGGTTGGGAATGGACCGAGACCAATGGCTAAAGGAATTGAAAGAGCGAGCGGATCGGGCCGTACTTCATGATGTTGCCTTTTCCCCGTCGATGGAAGAGAAGGTCAGACGGGCAGCAGAACGGGAAAGGCAAGGGAAGAGAGCCTATTTTGTCCGCAGGGTGTGGGCCTTCCGGTCGGCAGCATCGGTGGCAGCTGTTGTATTCTTGTTGATTCTCCTCGGCTCTGCCGTGATACGCTTGCCGGAGAATCACCATGCGAGGGAGCCGCTGCAGGAGCGCCCCTGGCTGCCCGGAACAGTCGTCAATCCCCCTGATCTATGGAAGCCTTCCCCGCCCACCGTGGAACAAAAGGACGATGGGGTTTTCAGTTATCTCGGAGAAAAGCCGGTGCGCGTTATTACAGATGAGCACGGATATTATGAGGACCAGACACAGACCATGACCGTGCTGTTAAACGGCAGCTTTGCCAAAGAAGTGCAACTGGTGGCATACAGCACAAAAAGCAAAAAAGTCGAGCTGGGAACCTACCAAGTGATGGGGACGCTCTATGATGCAGATGGGCATTTTCGTGCGGGAGTTGCTTTGCCTGACCCAGGCGTATGGAAAATCCAGGTGCTCTCCGAAGGCAAGCACTTTGGACAGGTATTTATCGAAGTGAAAGAAGGAATCTCTCCTGTCAATCGAGATTTCCTTACACCGCTGGTAACCAGTTATTTGCAGTCTGCTCAAGGGGATTTGGCCGGGCTGGGCACAGATCGGGAGGTAAAGCTCGCTTTGGTCGGTGTTGAAGCGCCTAATCCCGAAAAAAGACGGGTTTACGCATGGGTTAGCATAATAGGCAAAGCAGGAGAAGCTTCTCCCGGTCTGAGCTGTCCGATTGTCCTGGATATTTTCTATACACAATCGCTGGGAAAAGGCGATTACCGGGTAGTCGGTCACCGCATTCCGGAAGATGGCTCGCTTTATCAGAGCAGTTTGAGAGAGATGTTTCCCGAGAAATATCTGAAGCGGCTCGATGAGATTAAAAGGCCGTGACAGACGGACAGGACACAACTGCGCCGGAAGAAATGTTAACGACTCTGCAGTGAGGAAATCATGGCGGCGATCTTTTCTCTCGTCTCCGCCAAACGCTCCTCAGCTCCATGGAGATGGATGGGCTCACTCCAGGCAAATCCATCCCCTTGAAATCGGGGAATAATATGAAGGTGAAAGTGATTGAGGTCACTGAAGCGGCCTCCGTTCTGACAGACAGTGATGCCGTCTGGCTGATAAAGTTCGTTCAGCGCAGCTGATACCTTTTGAATTGCCTCGATGACGGCAAGCGCCAGCGCGTCATCCATCTCGCTCCACTCTTTCACGTGCTCCTTTGGCAAGACGAGAGTATGGCCTTCTGCGAAAGGATCGATATCCAGAATGCAGCGAAGCCGATCATTTTCGTAAACGGTATGAACAGCTTCGAAGCCAAGAGCCAAGTGGCATCCGACACAATTTCCAACTGCTATGGATGTATGGGAGTATTCGATTTGTTGCATGGCAAATTTTCCTTTCCTGCATCATTTTCTCATCTGCATCATTTTTAACCAGCCGCTTTATATATTTCGCTGTTTGCCCCTTCCATACCTGTTGGTAAGGAAACGGCAACATCGTGACAAACGCTTTGTTGCTCGCAATACCGCGCTTTGATATAATAAACGTTAGTGTATTTTTTCGGAACGCGGTCTGAAGCAGGTATACAGGCGTCGTTCAGATGGCGTGGGAGGGAACTGACAACACATGGATCGCCGTGAAAGACAAAAACGCATTCGCAATTTTTCCATCATCGCGCATATTGACCACGGGAAGTCTACATTGGCTGACCGCATTTTGGAATCGACTGGTGCTTTGTCTGAGAGGGAAAAAGAAGCACAGTTTCTGGATTCGATGGATCTGGAAAAAGAGCGCGGGATTACAATCAAATTGAACGCAGTACAGTTAAAGTATAAAGCGGACGACGGGGAAGAGTACATTCTGCACTTGATCGATACACCTGGACACGTCGACTTCACCTATGAAGTCTCCCGCAGTCTGGCTGCTTGTGAAGGAGCCTTGCTGGTCGTGGACGCGGCTCAGGGCATCGAAGCACAGACGCTGGCCAACGTGTATCTGGCACTGGACAACGATCTGGAAATCATTCCGGTCATCAACAAGATCGACCTGCCAAGCGCGGAGCCAGAACGTGTCAAGCAAGAAGTAGAGGATGTCATCGGGCTGGACGCAAGCGATGCCTGTCTGACTTCCGCCAAAGCCGGAATCGGGATCAAGGACGTACTGGAAGCTGTCGTCAAAAAAGTGCCAGCGCCAGAGGGAGATCCCGATGCGCCGCTGCAAGCCTTGATCTTTGACTCGTACTTTGACCCATACCGGGGAGTTATCGCGTCTGTCCGAATCGTGAACGGAAGCCTCCGAAAAGGCATGAAGATCAAAATGATGGCGACAGGCAAAATCTTTGAAGTGACGGAAGTAGGCGCCTCTATGCCGCGCCAACGCCCCGTTGAAGAATTGACAGTGGGTGACGTAGGCTATGTGGCGGCCGCCATTAAAACAGTGGGAGACACACGGGTCGGGGATACGATTACCGATGCTACCCGTCCGGCAGCAGAGCCGCTCCCTGGATACCGGAAAATCAATCCGATGGTGTTCTGCGGTCTCTATCCGATCGACACCAGTGATTACAACGATTTGCGTGAAGCCCTGGAAAAACTTCAATTGAACGATGCTTCGCTCCAGTATGAGCCGGAGACATCCCAGGCCCTTGGCTTTGGCTTCCGCTGCGGATTCCTTGGACTTTTGCACATGGAGATCATCCAGGAGCGGATTGAGCGAGAGTTCAATATCGACCTGATCACCACGGCACCAAGCGTGATCTATCGGGTCACCATGACCAACGGGGATGTCATCGAGATCGACAACCCGTCGAAAATGCCGGAAGTGCAGAAGATCGAGATGATCGAGGAGCCGTATGTAACGGCTACTGTCATGGTTCCCAAAGATTACGTGGGCGACGTCATGCAGCTTTGCCAAGGTAAACGGGGAGAGTTTCTCGACATGCAGTACATGGGCGAGAATCGCGTACAGTTGAAATACGACATGCCTCTCTCCGAGATCGTCTACGATTTCTTTGATCTGTTGAAGTCGGGTACCAAAGGCTACGCGTCGTTTGACTACGAGTTGGCAGGTTACAAACCGTCCAAGCTGGTTAAGATGGATATCCTCCTGAACAGCGAAGTAGTGGATGCTCTGTCCTTCATCGTCCATAAAGACAGTGCCTACCCACGCGGCCGCACCATTTGTGAAAAGCTGAAGGAGCTGATCCCGCGCCAGCAGTTCGAGGTGCCGATTCAGGCTACAATCGGACATAAGGTTGTCGCGCGTGAAACCATCAGCGCGCTTCGCAAAAACGTATTGGCCAAGTGTTACGGCGGGGACATCAGCCGGAAACGGAAGCTCCTGGAGAAACAAAAAGAGGGGAAAAAGCGGATGAAATCCGTCGGCTCCGTCGAAGTGCCACAGGAAGCGTTTATGGCTGTCTTGCGCATGGATGAGAAGAAATAATAACGAAGCAACCGCAAGCATGTGATCAAACCTGCACGAAAAATGTGCAGGTTGCAGATTGACAGACCTGACCCATCACGTCAGGTCTTTTCACTTTCTTTTGTAAAGGAGGGAGCACAGCAATGGCCCCCCAATCGGTTTATATTCATATTCCTTTTTGTACCAATAAATGTTATTATTGTGACTTCAACTCGTTTGTCACCAATAACCCGCAGTTGATTTGGGATTACCTGGACGCACTGGAGAGCGAAATGGAGCTGACCTTTGCGAAATGGCCAGTCCAGCAGGTAAAAACTATTTTTGTCGGCGGTGGGACACCCACGTTTCTTGATCAGGCCCAGATGAAGCGATTTCTGGAGATGGTGCAGAAGCATCTTGGCGCTTTTGCTGCGCCTGATCTGGAATTTTCGATGGAAGCCAATCCGGGAACGACGGACAAGGATAAGCTGCGCTTGATGCGCGATATGGGAGTAAACAGACTCAGCTTTGGCGTGCAGTCATTCGACTCTGCTTTGCTGAAGCGTCTGGGGCGGATTCACGATGTGGAGCAGGTTTACCAAAGCATTGACAACGCTGTCTCTGTCGGGTTCGACAACTTGACGATTGACCTGATGTTCGGTCTGCCGGACCAGACCATGGACATTTTTCGGGATACCCTGCACAAAGCCTTTCAATTGCCCACCACCCATTTCTCTGCATACAGTTTAAAGGTAGAAGAAAATACGCTGTTTCACACCTTGTACCAAAAGGATCAGCTGCCGCTGCCGTCCGAAGAGACAGAGCTGGATATGTACCTGCTGCTGATCGAGGAGATGGAGCGCCACGGCTACCTGCAATACGAGATCAGCAACTTTGCAAAGCCCGGTTTTGAAAGCAGACATAATAAAACCTACTGGCTCAACGAAGAATATTATGGATTGGGTGCTGGCGCCCACGGCTATGTGAACCAGGAACGCCATGTAAATGCCGGACCGCTGGCCGTCTATCTGCAAAAATGCAAGGAGGGTCTGCCGCGGGTTGAGCAGTTCCGAGTGGAAGAGAAGGAAGCGATGGAAGACCACATGATCATGGGTCTGAGACTGCGTGAAGGGGTGGATGCGCAGCGGTTTGAGCGCAGGTTTGGCAAACCGTTACGGGAGCAATTCGGAGCCATTATCGAAGAAGAGGTAGCGAAAGGCATGCTGGAATGGAAAGATGGCGGGGTTCGGTTGACCCGACAGGCATTGCCGCTGGGAAACGAGGTTTTCGCCCGTTTCCTGGGAGAGTAATTGGAAAGAAGAAATACGAAGGGTTTTCGGGAAAACATTGACAAATTCCTCGCATATTGATACCTTAATAAATAGAATTAGCACTCGATCGTAATGAGTGCTAACAACAGGGAGGCGAAGGCATCATGTTATCGGACCGGCAAAGATTAATCCTCAATGCGATCGTCGATAATTACATTCATTCGGCCGAACCTGTAGGCTCCCGTACGATTTCCAAACGAGAGGGTATCGGCTTTAGCTCGGCAACCATTCGCAACGATATGGCCGACCTAGAGGAGCTGGGATACCTGGAGCAGCCTCACACCTCTGCAGGTCGAGTGCCGTCTACCAAAGGGTATCGCTTTTATGTTGACAACCTGATTCAGCCGCATTTGTTGAGCGATCTGGAGCTGGGTAAGCTGAAACATCTGTTTGCCGAACGCATTCATCACTTTGAGCAAGTGATTGAATACACCGCGCAAATCCTTTCCCATGTGACCAACTACACAGCCATTGTACTGGGGCCTGAGATTTTCGAGCATCGTTTGAAGCATATTCAGATTGTCCCGTTAAACGAAGAGCAGGCAGTGGCCATCATGGTGACAAATACCGGGCGAGTGGAGAACAAGCTGATCGATCTTCCCAAGGGAGTTCTCCCGCAAGAAATCGAAAAGCTGGTTAACATATTGAATGCCAAACTTTCTGAGGTTCCGTTGTGGCAGCTGCGACAGCGGCTTTATCAGGAGATCGCCAGTGAGATGAGGCGTCATGTGGAGCAATACGAAGAGATGCTGCACATACTGGAGGATTCCTTGAGTCAGGATGAATCCGAGCGCGTCTATCTGCGCGGCGCGACCAAAATTATGGATCAGCCGGAGTTCCGGGATGTGGATAAGGTAAAAGACATTCTGCAGCTTTTGGAACAAAACGATCAACTGATCCATCTGTTTGGAGCACCGGCAGCAGGTCTGACTGTGCGAATCGGGCAGGAAAATCAATTGGCCGCGGTCAAGCAGTGCAGTATCATTACCACTTCCTATTCCCTCGGCGGCAAGCCTGTAGGGATGGTTGGAATACTGGGGCCAACGCGTATGGAATACAGCAAGGTGATCACCGTGCTCAATTACCTCGCGGAAGGTCTTTCTCATATGCTGACCTCGGAATTTGAGAAATAGTATGATGGACGTCTCGGCAATCATGCCACGGCGGTCATGGGAGGTATTGTGAATCTTGAAGGATGAAAAATGGAACCAGGAACAGGATGTTTCACTTGAGCAAGAAGAGGAGAAAGCTGCTCCAGAAAGCGAGCAGTCTGATCTGAATCAGGGGGATGCGGCACAAGAAGATTGGCAACAGCAAGCCGAACGCTACAAAGCACAGGCAGAAGAGCTGAACAACCGACTTCTCCGAGCAATGGCCGACATGGAAAACATGAGACGCCGTCTGCGGAAAGAACAAGAGGATTTGGCCAAATACGCCTCGCAAAAAGTAGTGGAGGAATTGCTGCCAGTCCTGGACAACTTCGAGCGTGCCCTGTCAGCGGACAAAGAGACGATGACGGTCGACTCGCTCCTGACGGGTGTCGATATGGTGTACCGACAAATGGTGCAGGTCTTTGAAAAGGAAGGACTTGCCCCGATTCAGGCAACCGGACATCCTTTTGATCCGCATGTCCACCAGGCGGTTATGCAAGTGAGTGAACCTGACCAGGAGTCGGGCGTGGTCGTGGAAGAGTTCCAAAAGGGGTATCTCTTCAAAGATCGTGTGATTCGTCCGGCGATGGTAAAAGTAAACGCCTAACCGCAATTTCCCTGAAACATACACATAACCCGAAAATCAGTTCGTGAAGCGTGAGGAGGATTTTACAGTATGAGTCGTGTAATCGGTATTGACCTCGGAACTACAAACTCTTGTGTGGCCGTAATGGAAGGCGGAGAGCCAGTCGTTATCCCCAATCCCGAAGGCAACCGCACTACTCCATCCGTGGTAGCTTTTAAAAACGGCGAGCGCATCGTTGGGGAAGCCGCGAAGCGCCAAGCGATTACCAATCCTGACAACACCGTGATGTCCGTCAAGCGTTACATGGGGACCAACCACAAGGAAACGCTGGAAGGAAAAGAATACACGCCGCAGGAAGTTTCTGCGATGATTTTGCAAAAGCTGAAATCCGATGCGGAAGCATATTTGGGCCAGACCGTTACCCAAGCCGTCATCACCGTTCCTGCTTATTTTAACGACAGTCAGCGTCAAGCGACCAAAGACGCAGGAAAAATCGCAGGACTGGAAGTTTTGCGTATCGTAAACGAGCCAACAGCAGCAGCTTTGGCTTACGGTATGGAAAAGAGCGAAGATCAAACCGTACTGGTTTACGACCTCGGCGGCGGTACCTTTGACGTATCGATTCTGGAGCTCTCCGAAGGGTTCTTTGAAGTAAAAGCCACTTCCGGCGACAACAAGCTCGGAGGTGACGATTTTGACCAGGTCGTCATCGATTATCTCGTTAGCGAGTTTAAAAAAGAGCATGGCATTGATTTGTCCAAAGACCGTATGGCGCAGCAACGTTTGAAGGACGCTGCCGAGAAGGCGAAAAAGGATCTCTCCGGCGTTTTGACCACGACGATTTCTCTGCCGTTCATCACAGCAGATGCGTCTGGACCGAAGCACCTGGAGCTGAATCTCTCCCGTGCCAAATTTGAAGAGCTGTCTGCTCATCTCGTAGAACGCACCATGGGTCCTACCCGTCAAGCGCTGCAGGATGCAGGTCTCTCTCCAAATGAAATCGATCGCGTGATCCTCGTGGGTGGTTCTACGCGGATTCCGGCTGTACAGGAAGCGATCAAGAAATTTACTGGCAAAGAGCCGCACAAAGGCGTAAACCCGGATGAAGTAGTCGCATTGGGTGCCGCGGTTCAGGCAGGCGTACTCACAGGCGATGTGAAAGACGTGGTTCTGCTGGACGTAACCCCGCTGTCGCTTGGTATCGAAACATTGGGTGGCGTATTCACCAGGCTGATCGACCGCAATACGACGATTCCGACCAGCAAATCGCAGGTATTCTCTACGGCCGCTGATAACCAGACATCCGTAGAAATCCACGTGCTGCAAGGGGAACGTCAAATGGCGGCAGATAATAAAACGCTGGGCCGCTTTACTCTCTCGGATATTCCACCGGCACCGCGCGGCATTCCGCAAATCGAAGTATCCTTCGATATCGACGCCAACGGAATCGTGAACGTCCGGGCGAAAGACCTGGGCACGGGTAAAGAACAACGCATCACGATCACTTCCAACTCCGGCTTGTCGGATGACGAGATCGACCGTATGGTGAAAGAGGCCGAACTGAATGCGGAAGCCGACAAGCAGCGCAAGGAAGCTGTCGAACTGCGCAACGAAGCGGATCAGCTCGTATTCACTACCGAGAAAACCCTGAAAGAAGTAGAGGGCAAGGTAGATCAGGCTGAGATTGACAAAGCCAACGAAGCCAAAGAAAAAGTGAAGAAAGCGCTAGAAGCTGGCAACCCGGATGAGATCAAAGCAACCAAAGAAGAGCTGTCTGCGATCATTCAGCAAATCTCCGTAAAGCTGTATGAGCAAGCTGCACAAACTGCTCAGGGAGCACAGGGTGCGGACGCCGCAGGTGCTTCCGGCGAAGCGAAAAAAGAGAACGTCGTAGATGCTGACTACGAGGTTGTTGACGACAAGAAGTAAGATGAGAGCAAGAAAAAAAGTCAAAGTCACGGAACACTGACTTTGACTTTTTTTCAAGTCTGCCACATGCTATGATAACAGTTGACTGTCATGGGAGTGATTCAGGAGATGAAACGGGATTATTATGAGGTACTGGGTGTCTCCAAGGATGCGGATGCCGAGGAAATCAAAAAGGCGTACCGGAAATTGGCCCGTCAGTACCACCCCGATGTAAATAAAGAGGCAGATGCCGAAGAGAAGTTCAAAGAGGTGAAGGAAGCCTACGACACTCTCTCGGATCAGCAAAAACGCGCGCAGTATGACCAGTTTGGCCATCAGGACCCGAATCAGGGCTTTGGCGGCTTTAGCGGTTTCGATTCTTCCAATATGGGCGGCTTTGGGGACATTTTTGATATGTTCTTCGGCGGCGGCAGACGTGCCAATCCCAATGCGCCGCGCAAAGGCGCAGACCTGCAATTCGGCTTGTCGATTGATTTTACGGAGGCTGTTTTTGGCAAAGAAACAGACGTGGAAATTCCCAAAGAAGCAGAATGCGACACCTGCCACGGCTCCGGTGCCAAGCCAGGTTCCCCCGTGGACACCTGCCAGACCTGCAAAGGTACGGGTCAGCAGGAGGTTGTGGCCAACACGCCGTTTGGCCGTATTGTCAATAAGCGCGTTTGCCCGACATGCGAGGGCAAAGGAAAAGTGGTCAGAGAAAAATGTACGTCATGCCGCGGAGCAGGCCGCGTAAAAATCCGCCGCAAAATCCATCTCAACATACCGGCCGGCGTGGATGACGGTGCGCAGCTTCGCGTATCGGGCGAGGGAGAACCCGGTTTCAACGGAGGCCCTCCAGGCGATTTGTACGTCGTCTTGCGCGTGAAAGCGCATGAGTTTTTTGAAAGGGAAGGGAACGATATTTACTGTGAGGTGCCGATTACCTTTGCCCAGGCAGCGCTGGGTGACGAGATTGAGGTGCCGACGGTAGATGGTCGTGTCAAACTAAAAATTCCCGCCGGTACACAAACGGAGACCTTTTTCCGTCTGCGTGGAAAAGGCGTTCCGTTCTTGCGCGGAAATGGGCGCGGCGACCAGCATGTAAAGGCGCGTGTCGTTACGCCGAAAAAATTGAACGACAGACAAAAAGAACTGTTGCGTGAGTTTGCAGAGTTATCGGGAGAAGCGCCGGGTCATCATGCCACTGAGGACAACGAGAGCTTTTTTGAACGAATGAAACGGGCTTTTCGAGGAGAATAACCTCGCCTGAGGAAATGAGCAGATTGGGGAGTTGGTATTTCATGAAATGGTCGGAAATTAGTATCCATACAACAGCAGAGGCAGTAGACGCAGTGTCCAATCTATTTTACGAGATCGGAGCCAACGGGGTAGTGATCGAAGACCCGGAGGTACTGCATCGCGACTGGGATACACCGTTTGGTGAAATCTACCAGCTATCCCCGGATGACTTTCCGGCCGAGGGCGTATTCGTCAAAGCGTATCTCGCAGCAGAGAGCAGTGCGCTGAATGAGCTGCTGGAAGAACTGAAGCAGCAGCTCGACCAGTTGACAGGCTATGGCTTGGACATTGGGAAAGGCACCATCGCCGTCAATGATGTTCATGAAGACGAATGGGCCCACGCCTGGAAAAAGTACTATAAGCCCGTGCACGTATCCGAGCGGATGACGATTAAGCCCGTGTGGGAGGAGTATCAGCCGAAGGGTGCAGACGAAGTAATTATCGAAATGGACCCGGGCATGGCATTTGGCACAGGGACTCATCCGACGACTATCCTTTGTCTGCGTGCCTTGGAGAAGTACCTGCAACCGGGAGATCGCGTCTATGATGTCGGTACGGGAACGGCCATCCTCAGTATTGCCGCTGTGAAGCTGGGAGCAGAGCACGTTTTGGCGATGGACCTGGATGAAGTGGCTGTCCGATCCGCTCAGTCCAATACCGAATTAAACGGTGTCGATCAGAAAATTACGGTGAGACAAAACAACCTGCTGGAAGGTGTCGAGGACCCGGTAGAGGTTGTCGTCGCCAATATTCTGGCCGAGATTATTGTCCGCTTTACCGATGACGTCTATCGCGTGCTGAAACCAGGCGGTACCTTTATCGCTTCCGGCATTATCGAAATCAAGGCGGATGATGTAAAGGCGGCCATGACTGCTTCCGGTCTCGACATCGTGGAAACCATTTTCATTGACGATTGGGTAGCCATTACTGCAAAAAAACGTTAAAATAATGGGGTTGGCGAGATGCAAAGATATTTTGTCGAGCCACACCTCTTTTCTGAACAAGAGGTTCGGATAACAGGCGACGACGTTCATCATATTGTAAATGTCATGCGGGCAAAGAGCGGCGAGGAAATCATCGTCAGCGATGGTGCTGGCCGATCTGCTCGCGCCCGATTGGAATCCTTGTCAGCAAAAGAAGTGGTGGCTGCTGTCACGGAGTTTCTGGAAGAGAAGCGAGAACTGCCGATTCACATTACCATTGGACAGGGATTACCAAAAGGTGAAAAGATGGAGTGGATCCTGCAAAAGGGAACGGAAATGGGCGCGTTCGCTTTTTTTCCTTTTTCCTCAGAACGCACGATTGTCAAGCTGGATGCAAAGAAAGAAGCCAAGAAGCTGGAGCGTTGGCGCAAAATCGTGAAGGAAGCGGCTGAACAGTCTCATCGCAGCGTGCTGCCGGAGCTGCTCGCACCTGTTTCCTTTCGTCAGATTTTGGAAGCCTCCACTCGTTACACCCGAGCGGTCATTGCTTATGAAAAGGAAGGCACCCAAACACTGCACCAGGTCTTTCCTGCCCTTTCACCAGGTGATTCCCTGCTGGTTTTGATTGGACCAGAAGGTGGATTTACTCCGGAGGAAGTGTCAGCAGCAGAGGCAGCCGGCATTGCGTCTGTCGCTCTTGGCCCTCGTATCCTGCGGACGGAAACCGCTTGCCAATACGTATTGGCGGCGGCATCTTTTCAGTTTGAGTAGTATTTGCCGGTTCTGCATGCAGATCGGATAATGAATCATACAGTTTGAAAGGAGGAAGCGCAATGTCAACGGTTGCTTTCCATACATTGGGATGTAAAGTAAACAGCTACGAGACGGAAGCGATTTGGCAGTTATTTAAAAACAACGGCTACGAGCGAGTCGACTTTGAACAGGATGAAGCTGACGTTTACGTCATTAATACATGCACAGTAACCAACACAGGCGACAAGAAAAGCCGTCAGGTCATTCGTCGGGCGATCCGCCGCAATCCAGACGCGATTGTTGCCGTGACCGGTTGCTATGCGCAAACCTCTCCAGGTGAGATTGCCCAGATTCCCGGAGTGGATATTATCGTTGGGACACAGGGACGCGAGAATTTGATCGAGTATGTGGACCAGATTCGCAGAGAACGCACCCCGATCAATGCTGTCGGGAATATTATGAAGGCGCGAGAATTTGAAGAGTTGGATGTACCCAACTTTACAGACCGCACACGTGCTTCCTTGAAAATCCAGGAGGGCTGCAACAACTTTTGCACCTTCTGCATTATTCCGTGGGCGCGCGGACTGATGCGCTCCCGCAAACCGGAGAGCGTGCTGGAGCAAGCAAGACAACTGGTCGCAGCCGGTTATTTGGAAATCGTCCTGACCGGTATTCACACAGGCGGCTATGGCGAAGACCTGGAGGATTACAACCTGGCCAAGCTGCTGGTTGATTTGCACCAGGTGGAAGGGCTTAAACGTATCCGCATCAGCTCCATTGAAGCCAGCCAGATTACCGACGAAGTGATCGATGTGATCAATCATTCGGATCTCGTCGTCCGCCATCTGCACGTACCGCTTCAGGCTGGAGACGATGAAGTCTTGAAGCGGATGCGCCGGAAATACACGACGGCTGAATTCTACGAAAAAATGGTCAAGGTACGGGAAGCCTTGCCTGGCGTCGCGTTGACTACAGATGTGATCGTCGGCTTTCCGGGAGAAACGGACGAGCAGTTCCGGAATGGTTACGAGTTTATTCAAAAAATCGGTTTTGCGGAGCTTCATGTCTTCCCGTATTCCATGCGGACGGGTACACCGGCTGCCCGCATGACGGATCAGATTCCAGAAGAGATCAAGCATGAGCGGGTCACCCAACTGCTTGAGCTGAACCAACAGCTGACACTCCAATACGCGAAAAAATTCGTGGGAGACGTCCTCGAGGTGATTCCCGAAAGACCTTATAAAGAAGCACCAGAAAGCGGCCTCTTGATGGGGTATTCTGACAATTACCTCAATCTTGTTTTCCCAGGCGATGAATCGATGATTGGTAAAATCTGTAAGGTTCGTCTCGATGAAGCCGGCTCCGAATATTGCAAGGGCACCTTTGTCCGCGTGCTGGACTATCCTGTGCCAGCAGCGTTGAAGGAAAAGGTCGTATGAAAGAGATCTCGGCAGGCGGCGTCGTCTATCAGGCCACGGACAACGGTCTTTTGATCATGTTGATTGAAGATCGCTATGGGAAAGTGACCCTTGCCAAAGGCAAGCAGGAACTGGGGGAAACGATTGAAGAAACTGCGCTCCGAGAGGTTTTGGAGGAGACAGGTGTTGGCGGGCGTCTGATGGATAAGCTGGACACCATCTACTACAACTATCACCATCCGGTAACAGGGGAGCTTGTGAATAAAGAGGTGCACTACTATCTGGTGGAGGCCTACTCTACGGAGATTGTTGTGCAGGAAGAAGAGATCAACGCCGTTCACTGGCATTCGCCGGAAGAGGCGTGGTCCCTGCAGCTTAGCCGTGGGTATCGAAATAATGATAATGTGCTGCGATTGGCTTTGCACCATTTCGGGATTGAGGTGTAGGAAATGAATTTGAACAAGTATATCGACCATACGCTGTTAAAGCCGGAAACTACAGTGGCGATGATTGAAAAGCTGTGCGCAGAGGCTAAAGAACATGATTTTGCTTCGGTCTGCGTCAATCCCTACTGGGTAAAGCGCTCTGCTGAGCTGCTGGCAGGTACGGATGTAAAAGTATGTACCGTGATCGGTTTTCCTTTGGGCGCCAATACCACCGCAGTAAAGGTGGCAGAAACCCGTGACGCCATTTTAAACGGTGCGACCGAAATCGACATGGTTCTGAATGTAGGTGCATTGAAATCAGGGGATCTGGAAACTGTGAAGCAGGATGTGGCGGCTGTGAAGGAAGCTGCAGGAGAAATTCTGCTGAAAGTGATCCTGGAGACGGGGCTTCTGACCGACGAGGAAAAAGAAGCAGCCTGCAAGCTTTGTGTAGAAGCGGGTGCCGACTACGTGAAGACTTCCACCGGTTTTGGTCCTGGTGGGGCAACCGTCGAAGATATTGCCCTGATGCGAAAAGCAGTAGGTGCCGACATCGGCGTCAAAGCTTCCGGCGGGGTGCGTGATCGCGCTGCAGCCCTGGCCATGATCGAGGCAGGAGCTACGCGTATCGGAGCAAGCTCCGGCATCGCCATTGTAAGCGGTGGGGAAGCATCGGGGAGCGGTTATTAATAGGAACAAAGCCTGACCTATGTTGTGGTCGGGCTTTTTTACAAGTCCGCAGGATTTTTTGGGATTCTTGGATGATTCTGTACGTTTGTATTTTCGAATGGTAGAGAGAATTGCCCTGCTAAAGAAATAAGAGAAAGTAGCTTATAGAATAATAGAAAGAGATTGGATGAGGAGAGAGGAGAGCGAGTCGTCGTGGAAACCATCAAGGGCATTATTTTGCTGCTTGCCTTTTATGGGATTGGTATCGCAGCAGGAAAGTGGCTACACATCCCGTTGCCCGGCAATATCATCGGGATGCTGCTGCTAACTCTGGCTCTTGTAACCGGGGTCGTCAAAATGAATTGGGTGGACAAAGCAAGTCAGTTATTAATCCGTCATATGATGCTATTTTTTGTCCCTATTATGATTGGTGTATCGTCTTACCTGAAAATACTGGGAGAACATCCCGTGGCGCTGATTTTGGCGATGGTTCTCGGTCCTGCCTTTGTCATGGTTGTGACGGGCCGTCTGATTCAGTGGTATTTGGATCGGCGCAGAAAAGAAGCAAGCACTTCCTCAATCGAGCTGGAGAGGAGGACTATGGATGCTTGATGTTTTGCTCGCGATTCTTGCCATTCTCGTGACATTGGCCGGTTACAAGCTGGCGATGGTTGTAGTGAATCGCTACTCCTGGATCCAACCGATTATTGTATCCACGGTCAGCACATGGTTTGTCTGGTGGCTGATCAACGGGGACTGGGAGTCCTATCAGCTCGGGGGTGAATGGATTTCATTCTGGGTCGGCCCGGCAACGGTAGCGCTCGCTGTTCCCTTGGCTAAACAAATGCGGGTGTTTTCTGATATCTGGAAAGGTGTTCTACTGGGTGTACTGGCAGGATGCGCGGTTGCCATACTTACCGTGCTGGCATTTGGCTGGATTTTCCACACAGATGATTTACTGGTCAAAAGCATGCTGACTAAATCCGTGTCGACGCCGATTGCGGTGGAACTGACGAAAAATATCGGAGGAGCCCCCGCGCTTGCTGCCTTCTTTGTAGCCTTGACGGGAATAGCCGGTGTGGCATTTGGGCGACCGCTCCTTGCACTGTGCGGAGTGAAGGATGACTGGGCGATCGGGATTGCCATCGGGACCAGTGCGCACGCCATGGGAACCGCCAGCCTGCATCGAATCTCACAGGTTCAAACGGCTGCTTCCAGTGTGGCCATGATCTTGGCTGGAGTGGTGACCGCGATCTATTTGATCCCTTTTACATTATGAATGACGATATCCATTTTTTTACAATGCCAGGCAGTGATCAGCGCTTTCTTTTCCCCGGAAACATCCACTGGATAAACGCGGCGATCTGCTTGGTATAAGGCAGGGCGACGAGGGAACAAACCACATTGAATATCGTTTGTGAGTGGGCGATCTGCATAGAAGGGCTGGCTGTCAGAAATGCACTGATCGCGCCCAGTTGGGGCAAAAACGGCAAAAACAACAGGGCTCCGACGATGTTGAAAAGGGTATGGCACCAGGCCACTTGCTTGGATGCGGTATTGGTGCCGATACTGGCGATCAGGGCCGTAAAGCAGGTGCCGATATTGGCGCCAAGCACAATGGCTAAAGCAGTTTCGATACCGAGAACCTGATGGGACATCAGCCCCATGGTGATCGCTGTCGTTGCAGAGCTGCTGTGGATCAGGCCGGTAAAAACGGTGCCGGTCAAAAGGCCGAGCCAGACGGAGTGAGTGCTTTCCAGAAAGAGCGCACGAAAAGTCTCCGATTGCTGCAGCGGCTTTGCCATTACCTGCATCGTATCGATCCCCAGAAAAATCAGGCCAAAGCCGGCGATGACCAGTCCGATGCAGCGCGTCAGTCGCCGCGGCATGAGCCACAGAGCGATGCCCACGAGCAGCATCGGAACCGCAAAGGTCTCCAGGCGTAGAGCGATCAGTTCGGTCGTGACGGTTGTGCCCACGTTGGTTCCCAGAATAATGCCGACGGTTTGCGCAAAGCCGATCATCCCCGCATGGGTCAAACCGATGGTCAGTACCGTGACCGCACTGGAGCTTTGCAAGACAAATGTGGACAGCAAGCCCACCCAAAAGCTGAGCAGGGGTGTGCGGGTAAAGCGTGACAGCCAGTCTGCCATTTGTTTGCCGGCAAGGTTCTGGAAGCCCGTTCGCATGGCGTACATTCCCAACAGAAAGAAACTCAGGCCAAAGGTAAACGGAGCGAGGACAGCACCAATCAAAAAGTGATCCTCCTTACGTGTCAGGGTATACCAATACGTATGCCTGTACCGAGACGAGCATGACAGGCAGGCTGCAAAAACCTGTCGAAACCTGCGCAAATCGGCCGAAGTACGTATGCATATAGAATAGTGAAAAGCGATATGTTGCGATGATGCGACATGTCGCTTTTTTGTTTAGGCTCCGTGTTGCAGGCGGGCGACGTTTTGCTACGGCCGCAGTCAATCACGACGCTTGTATGAGTTGGCATGATAGTTGCTGTAAAAATAAGGCAATGGCAACCATTATTTGAGGATAAGTGGGTGATAGGATGAAAAGGATGAAAACATGGGGAAAAGCGTTGGTAGCTTTGAGCCTGACCATTCCCTTTTGGGTGAGCGGACAATCCTCCCAGGCTGCTACTTCGCCGGTCATCCCTGGTGCACACAGCGTCATGGTCAATCACTTCGATGGGAAAGGGGAAAATTGGCTCACGACAAAAAATCCGGTTCAGCTGGCCGCTGCCCTGCAGTTTGGAAACGGTGGCCTGGCGCCGATGACGTGGGGAGGATGGAGCAAGATGTATCAACCCGCCGAGGTAACAGGTGTCCAGATCAACGGGATGTTTGACGACGCCAAGTTTGTCATCCGGGTGCCCGACAAGTGGAACGGCAGATTGGTGGTGGCCGGTATCCCTGCTACGCGAAATGAAACCGCTACCGATTTGCTGTTCAGTGACTACGTGCTGGGCAAAGGATTCGCTTTTGCTGCCATCGACAAAGGAACACAAGGAGAAATTGACCCATCCGATCCCTTTGCCAAAGCCAAAAATGCACTTGCTGCCGAAGAGGATTCTGTAGCCGAATGGCATCAGCGGTTTCGCCAAGTGACAAAAGCTGCTCAGAAATACCTGACCACCTTTCATGCAGACCACCTGCTGGACTCGTCTGACCTTGGCCCGAGATCGAGCAAGCTGATCACCAAGCAGCACCCGATCCCTACTTATGCAATCGGGATTTCCAACGGGGGCTATGTGGTCCGGTATGCCTTGGAAAATGACGACCCGGCCATTACCAAAGAGCCAAGACTGTTTGACGGCGGCATAGACTGGGAAGGAGTCTTGTGGCGTTCGGATCGCCCTAATCTCATCTCCACCCTGACAGAGGTAGTGAATCATGCCGAGGATGCCCTGTACGGGACAGGGGAAAAGCAGGAGAAAGCACGGGAAGCGCTGTACCGGGCTCACGTTCCGCGAGGCTCCGAACATCTCTGGGCTTACCACGACCAGGTCTATTGGTTTATCAGCCTAAACATCTATCGGGACGAGTTTGATCCCCGGGCCCCGAAAAGATTGCAATGGCCCGATTATCTGCGAATGAACGAAAACGGGATTCGTGACCGCACCCATGATGATATCTTTCGAAACTATGATTTTGCCAAACGGCCGAAGCATGTAAAAGATGCTGTAGACCAGATTGCCAATACAGGCAAAATCAATGTTCCACTCCTGTCCATTGCAGGTACCTGGGATACCCTGATTTTTCCCGACGTGCATGCCACTCCTTACCAGGAGTTGATCAAAGAAGCAGGACGGGAGCATCTGCACCGATTGTATTTGGTGGAAAAGGGGAATCATGTCGACGGTCTGGTATGGAGCAATTCCGATCCAGACAAAGAAATACAGCCGCTGCTCCCCTATGTTCATCAAAGCTTTGATGCATTGGTTCGGTGGGTAGAGGAAGCAAGCACCCCGCCCGAGAATCAGACCATCCCCGTCCCTGATTCTTCTGTCAACGTGATCGATATCGTAACCGGCGAAGAAATCGAGCCTTACTAATCCCGAAGAGAGCGGACAGTTGCGCCGCTCTTTTTTCGTGCTTCGGCTTCGCTCCGAAACGAACGTCCCTTGAATTTGAAAAGGGGATTGTGTATGCTGAATGATGAATTGGCCCAGAGAGTAGAAGAGAACAGGGCTTACGCATACGATAGGGAGAGACTGTAGACACGGGTAGGATCGCTCGCTGCCCGCGCAGAGGCGAAAGGAGCAAAAGGTTCATGGGGAACAAAATACGGCTGGGAATTATTTACGGAGGAAAGTCCTCGGAACATGAAGTTTCGCTGCGCACCGCTTACTCCATCATTAAAGCGGTAGATGCTGACAAATATGAAATTCTGCCCGTCTATGTGCAGTTGGACGGCTCTTGGATAAAAGGGGAAAAATTATCAGGGGGGGTACTCGAAGGAGTTCAGCCCCTTCGTTTGACGGATGGAAACGAGCGTCCTGATGAAGAAAGGGCGGGGGGCGAGATCATCCCTGCCGCAAAGCCGGCATCTGTATTTGCCATCGGTCAGGAAATAGACGTGATCTTCCCGGTCGTTCACGGCCCCAATGGTGAGGATGGAACCATCCAGGGATTGCTCGAGCTGGCCAATCTGCCCTATGTGGGCGCAGGAGTGATGGCTTCTGCGGTCGGCATGGATAAATGGATGATGAAAAATGTATTTGCGCAAGCGGGTTTGCCGCAAGTCAAATTTATAGGCGTGCTCCGCTCTGAGTGGGAGAAGAAGCAGGAGGAGACGATTGGACGGATTGAACAGCAACTGGGGTACCCTTGCTTTGTAAAACCGGCCAATATGGGTTCCAGTGTAGGGGTAAGCAAAGCAAAGGATCGCGACCAACTGATCGAAGCCATGTCCTTGGCAGCCAAGTTTGACCGCCGCTTGATCATCGAGGAGTTCGTCCAGGCGCGTGAACTGGAAATCGGGGTGTTGGGCAACGAGGAACTGATCACCTCTGTCGTTGGCGAAGTGATTGCAGCCAAAGAATTTTACGACTATGAGGCCAAATATAAGGGGGCAGGGACGGAACTGCAAATCCCGGCCGAGGTTCCCGCACATGTAGCGGTGCAGATGGAAGAAATGGCCAAAACAGCATTTCGGGAATTGGACGGCTCCGGTTTGTCCAGGGTAGATTTTTTCTGGGATGAAGCCAATGACAAGCTCTATATCAATGAAGTCAATACCATGCCTGGATTTACCCCGTACAGCATGTATCCGATGCTCTTTCAAGCTTCGGGAATTGGGTATAGCGATCTGATCGACCGTTTGGTGAAGCTGGGATTGGAGCGGCATGCTGACAAACAGCGAAATATTGTCGATGCAGAAGAATTGGAATAGCGCCGCAAATAAAATCAAAACGGAATAAAGAACAGGCTGTCGGAGTCCTGATATGTGGAGAGCATATCATTCATCCGGCAGCCTGTCTTTTTGCTTTTCCTATCTATGACCTGCTCGCTTCTCGATATCATCGATCAGCGTCCACAGCTCCATGCCCCGAGAAGCCTTGAAAAGAAAGGCGCGGTCTGGGGTACAAAGCGCGGCAAGCGTATCCACTGCTTCTTCTTTGGTGGAGAAGAAGTATTTTTCACCCTCATATGCGTCATACAGCGCACGGGCATGATCTCCAATCGCAATCAGCTGCTGGAAGTGATCACGCAGCTTGCTGGCAAATCGCCCCACCTGTGCGTGCATCTCCAGGCTGTCCGGTCCAAGCTCAAACATGTCTGCCAATACCAGCACCTTGGAGCGTTCCGGAAGAACATCCGCAAAAGTGGAGATCGCTGCTTCCATCGAAGTTGGACTTGCATTGTAAGCATCGTTGATATAGACAGCTCCTGTGCTGGAATCACGGCGTTCAAATCGCATAGCTGACAGCTGTACGGTAGCCAGCGCATGCGTGATTTCGCTTGCGGACAAGCCAAAGTGCCGGGCGATGACCACAGCAGGAAGGGCATTTAATACGTTGTGATTGCCGAACAGAGGGAGGAAAGCAGAGAATCGGTCACCATTGCGGAAACAGATGTCAAATCTCGTCCCGTTTTCCTCAGCCGTTATTTTTTCTGCCCAGATATCAGCAGGCTCACGCACGGAATAGGTGAGGACCTGTCCGGGATAAAGGTGAGTGATCTTTTTCAGGTATTCGTTGTCCCCGTTGAGCAGGACGAAGCCCTCAGGGTCGGTATGCGGCAAAAGCTCCGCTTTGGCCAGAGCAATTTTTTCGCGCGAACCAAAATGCTCGAGATGAGATTCTCCGATGTAGGTGATCACACTAATCTGCGGTTTTACCAGCGACGCCAAAAGATCGATCTCGCCGGCATGATTCATGCCCAGCTCCAAGACTGCGGCCTGATGACGGTCTTCCAGTTGCAACAGCGAGTACGGGACGCCAAGATGGTTGTTTAAGTTCTTGTAAGTTTTGTAGATCGGAAGCTTGCATGCCAAGACATGGGAGACGATATCTTTGGTCGTTGTTTTTCCGATGCTTCCGGTGATGGCGATCATCGGAATGGCGAAGGACTTTCTGTAATACCCGGCTAGTTTCTGATAAGCACGCAATGTATCGTTAACCAGAATTAGCCCAAATCCAGTGGGAAGCACGTCAGGAATTTTCTCCTGATTGGAAACAATCGCTGCGCAAGCTCCATTTTCTACAGCCTGCTGGAGAAAATCATGTCCGTCACGGACGCCCTGAACGGCGACAAAGAGTGCACCCTTCTCCAACTGTCTGGTGTCAAAATGGACACTGGTCAGCGCAAGCTCCGGATCACCTGCCAGGAGCAGGCCCTCAGCCATGACGGCGAGCTGTTCCAGTTTGATGGGATTCATGTGCACAATCTCCTTTATCATGGATTTCCTTTATGTAAGACGGCGCTTCGAGAACTTCCTGCTAAAAGCCTTGTAAAACTACGAAGCCATGCTATCACTCCTGTTGTGACACCGCAAGTTTTTTTTGTACGGCTGCCGTATCATCAGAAAATATATACAAACTCTGAAAGGACATTATGACCAGGAGTGAGAGAGGAACGCGTCTGCTTTGTCTACAGGTAAATTTTATTATTTTCCGTTGTGCGGGGAAAGAAAGGTTGACCTGCCTTGGTTTTCTGTCCTATAATGAAGTGTGACAGTCTGTAGGTAACAGGTGTCCCACGGTTTTTAGCGGAGGGAGGGAAGACAGATGGCAGAAATTCGAGTCAAGAAAAACGAGTCTTTGGATAGCGCACTTCGCCGCTTTAAGCGTGAAAGCGCCAAGTCCGGTGTGATGGCGGAACTGCGTAAACGTCGTCACTTTGAAAAGCCGAGCATCAAGCGTAAGAAAAAATCCGAAGCAGCTCGTAAGCGCAAGTATTAATTAACGGAGGGCCCATCATGAGTGTAATGGAGCGACTCGATCAAGATATAAAGCAAGCGATGAAGGACAAAGCTGCGCTAAAACTCTCTGTTATTCGCATGGTGAAAGCCGCTATCAAGAATGAAGAGATTAACAAAGGTGGACGTTTGTCTGAAGACGAAGAGCTGACCATCTTGACCCGTGAGTTAAAACAGCGCCGTGAATCCCTCCACGAGTTTGAAAAGGCCGGTCGGGATGACCTGGCTGAAAAAACGCGCGAAGAAATTGAAGTACTTACAGCCTATCTGCCCGAACAACTGAGTGAAGACGAAGTTCGTGATATCGTCCGCGAAGCCATCGCTGCCACCGGTGCCTCTTCCAAAAAGGAAATGGGCAAGGTCATGGGCGTTATCATGCCAAAAGTAAAGGGGAAAGCTGACGGTACGATCGTGCAAAAGATTGTATCTGAGGAACTACCAACATAAAAAGGAACAACCTCATATAGATACGACAGAAAAACTCAGTCCTGAATTGGCTGAGTTTTTCTTTTGCCTGTAACCGGGAAGCCTTTCCAAGCGCATCATGAAATGCCGATGGCAGACTTGTAAAAACTGCATATAGCCCGGAATTGAACCTTTGGGATTCATTTAATAAAATGAATGTAAGAAACAGTCTGTTGTCCCTAATGCGTAAAATGTCGATCTTTGTTAAATCCACAGAAAAAATGAAACGATTGCAGAGGTTTTCCGTATACCTTAGTAGCTGACATCAGAGCTGTTAGAAAGGAGGTATACAAAATGCGTCCAAGAAAGCAGGCACTAAGCCACGTGCGCCTGTGGCTCTCCGTGATCTGTCTGGCCATCGCTTTTCTCGGTCTGTCGATGGGGAGCTTCGCGAATGCGAAAGGCTACCAAAAAGTGGTCTGGGTTCCGGTTGATCAGCAGATCGAGCAAGGGCTGGGAAGCTTTCTCAAACGGGCATTTACCCAGGCTGAAAGCGAAGGGGCAGACCTGATTATTCTTCACATTAACACGCCAGGCGGCGAAGTAGGCGCTGCAGATGCGATCGGGCAATTGATCAGGCAATCACCGATCCATGTTGTGGCTTATATTGACAACCAGGCATTTTCAGCGGGCACGTATATTGCGCTAAATGCCAATGAGATCGTCATGACGCCCGGAAGCAGCATCGGAGCAGCGACGCCAATTGATATGGCGGGAAATGCGGCAGATGTAAAAATCATTTCAGGATGGTCTACGAAAATGGCGGAAGCGGCCAGCCTGAACAATCGCGATGAAATGGTTGCCCGGGCGATGGTCGAAATTGATACCGAGTATCCGGGATTGAAGGAAAAAGGATCTGTTCTTTCCCTGGGAGCCGATCGGGCCAAAGAGCTCGGGTATGCTGATCAGGTGGTTGCGAACAAAACTGAATTGTTTACCTACCTGGGTGTGCAGCCCGACAGCATGCAGACGATTGAACCCACTATCGGGGAACGCGTTGCTCGCGTTGTCACCAGTCCGGTAGTGATGAGTCTTCTCTTGATTATCGGTCTTTTGGGAATTGTAATTGAATTGTTTGCTCCCGGTTTTGGTGTAGCGGGGACGATTTCCCTGTGTGCGTTTGGACTGTACTTTTTTGGGCATTATGTGGCTGGTTTTGCCAACTGGCTTCACATCGGTCTGTTTGTTCTCGGCATCCTTTTAATGATTCTGGAAATCTTCTTGCCCGGTGGCATCGTGGGTGCAATCGGTTTTATCGGAATTGTGACCGGATTGATCATGGCTGCCTACGATACGAAGCAAGGGCTTGCATCCTTGGGAATCGCTGTGCTGGTCACCGCTATTGTCACCTTCCTTCTCATCAAGAAATACGGGTTCAAGACCTTGTTTAACAAGTTTATCCTGGGCGAGGTCCAACGCAACGAAGCTGGTTATGTGGCACCGAAGGACCAGCGCGATTTGCTGGGCCAAGTAGGAATTGCGTTGACTCCGCTGCGTCCGGCTGGTGTCGTCAGGATTGACGGAAGTCGAATTGATGCAGTAAGCGTCGGCGGTTTTATCACCGCGGGGACATCAGTTATGGTCGTTCAGGTAGAAGGAACAAGAGTAGTCGTACAGGAAAACGAGGCAAAGGAGTAGATTGTATATGCTAGAAAGCGGATTGATTCCTGTTATTTTTATGGTGGCAGTAGCCATCGTCGTACTGTCCATCTTTTTCTCTTTTGTACCAGTAATGCTCTGGGTTTCGGCATTAGCATCCGGTGTGCGGATCGGCATCATTACACTGGTGGCCATGCGCTTGCGTCGTGTCGTGCCTTCCCGAATCGTCAACCCGTTGATCAAGGCGCGGAAAGCCGGACTTGAGCTGGATACCAACCAGTTGGAAAGCCATTATCTCGCCGGTGGTAACGTAGACCGTGTCGTGGATGCGCTGGTAGCAGCGCAGCGGGCGGATATTCCGCTCGGGTTTGAGCGTGCCGCAGCGATTGACCTGGCCGGTCGTGACGTATTGGAAGCTGTTCAGATGAGTGTCAACCCGAAAGTGATCGAAACACCGACCGTAGCAGCCATGGCGAAAAACGGGATTGAAGTGAAAGCAAAAGCAAAAGTAACGGTTCGCGCCAATATTGACCGACTGGTCGGGGGTGCCGGTGAAGAGACGATCATCGCCCGTGTAGGAGAAGGGATTGTCACCACGATCGGTTCTTCCGAAGCGCATAAAGACGTGCTGGAAAATCCGGATCGCATCTCTCAAACCGTTTTGAACAAAGGTCTTGACGCTGGAACGGCTTTTGAAATCTTGTCCATTGACATCGCGGATGTTGATATCGGGAAAAACATCGGGGCACAGCTTCAAACAGACCAGGCAGAAGCGGACAAACGGATTGCGCAGGCCAAGGCAGAAGAACGCCGCGCAATGGCGGTTGCAACCGAACAGGAAATGAAAGCCCGTGTCGAAGAAATGAAAGCAAAAGTAGTAGAAGCGGAGGCGCAAGTTCCACTGGCGCTGTCCGAGGCTTTAAAAAGCGGCAAGTTAGGCGTTATGGATTACTACAACCTGCAGAATATCACAGCAGATACGCAAATGCGCCAAGCGTTTGGTCATACCGAAGACAAACACAAGCCTCACACAGATGACAAGAAGTAGGGGCTGGGATCATGGATGATCTGTTGGATCTGCTATTTGATCTGCTGGGTTGGGCTTTGCCGCTAATCGGTAAGTTCTGGTTTTTGATTTTAGGGTATTTGGGCTATATACTTTTCGGCAAACAAACCAAAAAACCGCAGCGCGGAAGACCTGCTCGACGCCCAGTGCTCACCCCGGTGGAGTCCGGCGGCTGGCCTTGGGAGCAAGAGCAGGAAGAGCGGCGCACGGTAACTCCGCTGGAAAATCGGAAGGTCATGTCTCCGGAAAAAGATATCTACGCGGAGGATTGGCAAGAGGTAGCTGCCGACGCGCAGCCGTTGCCAACCTATGAGGAAGAGCCGTCTGTCGAGGTAGAAAAGCCGTCTGTGGCTGCAGCAGCTACAAAAACTCCCAATGCGGAAAAACAGCACCAAAACCATCTCGATGCAAGGGAAGGCATGAAGTGGGCGATCATCTACGGAGCGCCCCGAGCACGAACGTCACCCCTGCCATCTCGTCGAGGATTCTAATACACAGGAGCAGCCGTCTGCCAAGGATGATTCCATTCAGGACAGGCGGCTCTTTTTTGTACTTTCGGAAAGATAAGCCAAGTTTTTCTAATATTCTGACATCAAACTTCTTTTCGGTCCCGATGTCGAAAGAAAACGAATAGATCCACTTGTGTCGAAAGCGGCCATCTCCTATTCTTATAGAAAGGAAAAGAATGACAATTATTAGGTAAGGGGTAGGATGAAATGAACCCACAGACTTTAGAAAAAATGGGCCGCTTTCGTCAAAAAGTCATCCGGCTAGTCATCTTTGAAAAAAAATCAATCTATGAAACGGCCATCGCCTGCGGTTGCTCCGTGGAAAAGGTAAGGCGGGTACTAAAAAAGTGGAAGCATACCTCCCGTTCCTTGAATAAAGCTGAGCATTTTCACTAAACAAAAATAGACAAGCCTGTTGTTCCGACAAGGGAACGACGGGCTTTTTTGTTGTGAGAGAGCGGGCCAGGAGGGGGAGAAGTTTTCTGCATGTTCTCCTACCCATCGCGCATACCGTTATAAGAGAAGATTTCCGGGCATTACGCTTTCGGGTTCAATTTGCAATTCCATTGATGCGCCAGGAGAGAGGGGGGCTTACTCATGAGGCGTTGGAGCCGCCGTTTGCGAAATCTGGCAGTAGGCGTGCTGGATTTACCGCAGGATGTGGTTCTCGAAGTCCCGCGCATCACGATGATTGGTCACCTGCAGATGTATATTGAAAACCATCGCGGAGTTCTCCATTTTACTGAGAAAGAGCTCCGTTTGTTGTTAACCAACGGTCAGTTGATTGTGACGGGAGAACAACTCGTGATCCGGGCCATTCTTCCCGAAGAAGTTTTGCTGGAAGGCCGGATAGGCGGCGTCAAGTTTCTAGAAAAGTCGTAAGGGAGAGCAGGGTGGGGGCCACTTGATGGTGGTCTGCCAACTCCTGCGCAGGGAGAATACGTCTGGAAAGTGGTGACGAAACATGCGCAATGGACTGCGGGAATGGTTGAGTGGACATATCACGATCACGGTCCGTGGCAAACGCTTTGAGAGATTTCTCAATCTGGCCATTCGCCAGGGAATACGAATTTGGAACATACGCAAGGTAGGAAGCGAGATGAGCAGCTGTGAAATCCTCGTTCATGACTTTTTTCATCTTCGTCCGCTTTTAAAAGAGACGGGCTGTCGTGCTCATATCCAGAAGCGGGAAGGCTTTCCCTTTCTGCTAGTTTCGATGCGAAAGAGGGCGGGTTTCTTCACGGGAGTTGCTTTGTTTTGCTTCGGATTGTACATGCTCTCTTCGTTTGTTTGGGAAGTGGAGGTGCAGGGGACAAAGCGGCTGCATCCGCGAGCGGTGATTCATGCAGCAGAACAAGTGGGGATTAAAGAAGGGGTATGGAAGGTCAAACTAAGAGAACCGCAAGAGCTCCAGAGAGAAATCCTGAAGCTCGTTCCGCAAGCATCCTGGATCAGTGTAAAGATCCAGGGAACAAAGGCGGTCATCCAGGTGGTGGAAAAAGAAGAGCCGGAGAAGCCAGTCCCGCTCAGTCCACGTCATCTGGTGGCAAAAAAGCGGGCGGTTGTTTCTACCATTCTGCCCGAGGTTGGCAAAAAGATGGTTTCCGTCAATCAGGTCGTCAATAAAGGGCAACTGTTAATCTCCGGTGTGATCGGAAATGATGAACGGCAAAAGGTAGTATCCGCGCAAGGAACCGTTAAAGGGGAAGTTTGGTATGTCAGCGATGTGACGGTTCCGCTGCAACGTACCCAGCACCAGTTAACGGGTGAAAAACAAACGCAGCAGTACCTTTTGATCGGTCCGTATGCGCTGCAGGTCTGGCCCTGGAGGCTGGAGCCTTTTGCGAGCGCAGAGTCTACAGAAGACAGGTTCTCTCCGTCGATTGCCGGTTACTCCATACCTGTCGGTTGGAAGAGCATCACACATGCTCAAGTGGAGTTGATCACCCGCCAACTGAATGAAGAAGAAGCGGTCGCTTTGGCAAAACAGGCAGCACGTGAGGACATTTTGCGAAAAGCGGGTCCTGACACTGTCATTCGTGATGAAAAAGTTTTGCACCGCAAGACAGAGAATGGTAAAGTTTACTTGAGCATTCATTTTTCTGTCATCGAAGACATTACAGAGGAACAGCCGATTGTGGCCTTGCCGCAGCCGCCTGCTCCAGCTCCCTAACATAATGCTGATTACCGCTGCAAGGAGATGGAAGCCTGTTGCACGTAAAAGAAGAGGTAAAAATCCCGTTTACAGATGCGTCTGAAGCACTTTTGTTGTTTGGGCCACATGATGCCTACTTGAAGATTATCGAGGAAAAAACCAATGCAAAAGTCATTTCACGCAGCGGTGAGGTTCTCATCGCCGGCGATAAGCCTGAGGTGGATAAGCTGTCTCGCTTGTTTGCCGTATTGCTTCAATTGATTCGCAGAGGCATTCCCCTCTCCGAGCGAGATGTCTCCTATGCGCTTCAATTTTTGGAGCAGGGTGAAGTGGAACAGTTGCTTCATGTATACGAGGAGGAAGTGGCACGTACGCAGAAAGGAAAGCTGATCCGGGCGAAAACACTGGGACAGCGTCACTATCTGGCTGAGATCAAACGGCATGATATCGTTTTTGGGATTGGTCCGGCAGGGACAGGGAAAACCTATCTGGCTGTCGTCATGGCAGTCACGGCTCTGAAAAATGGACGAGTCAAAAAAATCGTCCTGACCCGACCAGCTGTAGAAGCCGGAGAGAGTCTCGGTTTTCTGCCAGGTGATTTGCAGGAGAAGGTAGATCCTTACTTGCGGCCACTGTATGATGCCTTATACGATATGCTTGGCGTTGAACAAGTGGCCAAAATGATGGAGCGGGGACTGATCGAAGTAGCTCCGTTGGCATATATGCGGGGGAGGACCCTGGAGGACAGCTTTGTCATTCTTGACGAGGCGCAGAACACTACGCCTGAGCAAATGAAAATGTTTCTAACGAGGCTGGGCTTCGGTTCCAAAATGGTGATCACCGGGGACGTGACGCAGATTGACCTGCCGAAGGGGAAAAAGTCAGGTTTGCGCGAAGCTGAGCGCATTCTGGGGCCGATTCCGGAGGTGGCGTTCATCCGTTTTCAGGATGCCGATGTTGTGCGTCACAGCCTGGTACAGAAAATTATTGAAGCCTATGCCAAGAATGAAGAGGATCCAAGCATCCGATAAAGGAGAATAGCATTCGTGTTATCCATCGAAGTACTGCATGAAGAGATCGAACCGATCAGCGAACATCTGGAGGACTTGATCAAGCGCTGTCTGCAGGCCTCAGCCGAGCGTGAAGAAGTAAGCGGCGAGGTTGTCGTGACGCTGGTAACCAACGAGCGCATTCACGAGCTGAATCGCGATTACAGAGGTGTCGACCGCCCCACTGATGTGCTCTCATTTGCCATGAACGAGGCGGGCGAAGAAGAAATGGAGATTTTCATAGACGAGGATGAGATTGACCAGTTTCCCAATATGCTGGGGGATATCATCATTTCTCTGCCCAAAGCAAAGGAACAGGCAGATGATTACGGACATTCCCTGGAGCGTGAGCTGGGATTCCTCGCCGTACATGGCTTTCTTCATCTGCTCGGATACGACCATCAGACAGAGCAGGAAGAAAAAGAGATGTTTTCCCGTCAGGAAGAGGTTTTGCAGCAAATTGGCTTGACGAGGTAGGCTGATAACCCTTGAAAGAATGGCGCCGCTTTGCCCGCAGTTTTTCGTTTGCTGTAGCAGGAATTGCCCATACCGTAAAGACTGAGCGAAACATGCGGATTCATCTCGTCGCAGCCGTACTGGCCCTTTTGGCAGCCTGGTGGCTGGAGATTTCCCGCGAAGATGTTTTGCTGGTCTTTTTTTCTATCGCATTTGTCTTCTCTCTGGAACTGGTCAACACGGCGATTGAGGAAGCGGTGGATTTGGCCTCGCCAGAGAAGCATGCGAAGGCCAAGGCGGCCAAGGATGCGGCTGCAGGAGCTGTCCTGGTCGCAGCGGTCTTGTCCGTGATTGTCGGAGTCGTGGTATTTGGCCCCCCTCTTATGCAGAAATTATCCCTATAGCTGCCAGTGTGAAAGGAGTATGACATCTGTGTGGCAACGAGTATTCGCAGGGTTCATGGTATTGCTTCCGTTGTTCGTCACTGTCTACTTGTTGCAATTCATCTTTTTCATGGTAGATCGAGCTGTTGGAGGATGGCTGACAGAACTGATGCTGACAACCGGACTGGCCTTTCGGCAAGGAGAGCTCGTCTGGTTTCTTGGCGTCCCATTTCATGACCATATCCCGGTTATCGGCGTGATCTTGCTGCTGTTGATACTGCTGTTGATCGGCGGGATCGCCCGGACCCCTGCTGGAAGATTTCTCTTTGCCAAGATCGAGCGTTTTTTTGGATTTATTCCGGTGGCCCGCGGCGTCTACTCGACCGTCCAGCAAGTATCGCAAGCCCTCGTCCATGAGCGTTCCAGTTTTAAACAAGTCGTGCTCGTCGAGTATCCGCGTCCAGGAGTCTACACAGTTGGCTTCCTCACAGGCGAATCACAGGGCGGTGTCCTGCAATTTACAGGAGAGGAATACGTCAACGTCTTTTTACCCAAGTCTCCCAATCCGACCAACGGCTGGCTTGCCCTGGTGCCTCGCAAAGAGGTGACCTTTCTGGACATGTCTATCGAGGACGGGTTAAAGTTTGTCATTTCCGGTGGGGTTGTTCCCCCTAAAGCACGACTGACGGATCAAACAATTTTCACAGAACAGTGAGTGATGAATATGGATAAACAAGCGCTAATCGCAAAGGCAAAAGAGGCGCGAGAGCTCGCCTATGTGCCTTATTCCAAATTTCCCGTAGGGGCGGCACTGCTTGCCGAGAGCGGCGTCGTCTACCTTGGCTGCAACATCGAAAATGCCTCTTTCCCCTTGTGCAATTGTGCGGAGAGAACAGCGTTGTTCAAAGCGTTTTCCGAAGGAGACAAACAGTACCGGGCGATCGCGGTGGTTGCCGACACTCCGGATGCTGTCTCGCCTTGCGGAGCTTGCCGCCAAGTGATGGCTGAGTTATGTCCGCCAGACATGCCTGTGTTTTTGGCTAACCTGCGCGGCGATATTTGGGAAACAACCGTATCTGCCCTGTTGCCCGGGGCTTTCACCAAGGAGGATTTACGTGGATAATCGCAAGGCCCAAAAATCATTCAAATCGGGGTTCGTCTCAATCGTAGGCAGACCCAACGTCGGAAAATCAACGCTGCTGAACCATCTGGTTGGCCAAAAAGTAGCGATTATGTCAAATAAGCCTCAGACGACCCGGAATAAAATCACGGCTGTCCTGAACACGGAGGAAGGCCAGGTCATTTTCCTGGATACACCGGGAATTCACAAGCCCAAGTCCAAGCTGGGTGATTACATGGTCTCCGTCGCAGAAAACACCCTGAACGAAGTGGATCTGGTGCTTTTTGTGATTGATGCCACGGAAAAACGGGGAGCAGGTGACGAGTACATTATCGAACGCCTGGGACAGGTGAAAACACCGGTCTTTTTGGTCATCAACAAAATTGACAAGGTTCATCCAGAAGCGCTATTGCCGATTATCGACGAGTACCGGCAGTTGTATCCGTTCAAGCAAATTATCCCGATTTCGGCGATGGAGGGGAATAACACAGGCTCCCTCGTTCAGGCGATATTCGAAGAAATGGAAGAAGGGCCGATGTTTTATCCGGCCGACCAGATCACCGATCACCCTGAGCGTTTTGTCATGGCAGAACTGATCCGGGAGAAGGTTCTCCATCTGACAAGAGAAGAGGTGCCCCATTCGATTGCGGTGACCATCGAGGAAGTGAAGCGGGGCGAGAACGGAAAGACCTTGTATATCTACGCGGCGATTTATGTGGAACGCGACTCGCAAAAAGGGATTCTGATCGGCGAAAAAGGACAGATGCTCAAAGAAATCGGAAAGCGGGCGCGCACCGATATTGAGCGCCTGATGGGAGAAAAGGTTTTTCTCGAATTGTGGATCAAAGTGAAAAAGGATTGGCGCAATCAGGAGAGAATGCTGCGCAACTTCGGTTTTTACAACGAAGAGTAGTGACAGAGCAAGCGCAGGGGTAACGGGGAGTTGTTTGTGGCAAGGGAAATTTTCCAAGGCATAGAATAACGGGCGCAGGTGAATCTAAGAAGGAAGTGGATTTAGCCGATACCAGAAAGGATGATGCTCCTTGATCAAAGATTTTTCATGGAGTTATTTCGCTTCAACCGGTGATATCCATGCTTACCTCCTCTACAAAGAGCACCATCAAACGTCAGGAGCCGGTGAGGAGGCCCCGTTTGAGTTCGCCCAGGAGGAATTGGGTGAAACACACGCATGCTTGTAAAGTGGGAAGGAATAGTCATCAGGAGCGTGGACTACGGAGAGTCCAGCAAAGTGGTGACTCTGTTTACCCGGGAGCGCGGCAAGGTTGCGATAATGGCTCGTGGTGCCAAGCGGGCCAAGAGTCGATTGAGCGCCGTCTCCCAACTTTTTACACATGGCTATTACTTGTGTAAAACAGGACCCGGAAGCGGGATGTCCGATCTCTCGCAGGGAGAGATTGTTGACTCCTTTCGGGAACTGCGGCAGGACCTGATGGCGACGGCCTACGCCGCGTACATAGCTGAGCTGTTGGACCGCTTGACAGAGCAGGAGGAAGCCAATCCCTATCTGTTCCAGTTATTGTATCAGCTCTTTCATCATTTGGACGAAGGCCGCGATGCAGAGATACTGTGCCGGATATTCGAGACGAAAATGCTGCAGGTTGCAGGGATCTCCCCGAAGTTGACGGCTTGTGCGAACTGCGGTATGCAGCGCGAACCATTTGTCTTCAGCATCTCACAAGGCGGCTTGCTGTGTCCGGCATGCCTCGAGACAGATCCCTATGCCTTTGCAATCACCTCTACGGTCTGGAAGCTGCTCAGGCTGTTTCAGGTATTTGATCTGGAACGTCTGGGAGAAATTGAAGTCAAGGCGACGACAAGAAGCCAATTGAAACACGTCCTGCGAAGCTACATGGACGAACATCTCGACCTGCGGCTGAAGAGTCGATCCTTTCTGGATCAGATGGAGCGGATTTCGCCCGGCGGGAGTGATTGACATTGGCAGCACTTTTCGTTATGATAAATAGCAACTTTAATACGTTGTGGAGAAGGAAAGGAGTAGTCGGCCGCTGGTTTTTCGGGCATTCGTGCTGAGACATTCAGTGCAGGCCTGCTAGCGAATCGGGGAGAGTGGAAGCCCGGTAACCATGCTGATGAAGGGCATTCTGGAGCAACGCTTTGAATCGGAAAGAGGACGATGCGTTCGGCGTGTCGTCAAGTAGGGTGGAACCGCGGGAAATCCTCTCGTCCCTACACTGTTGGGTAACAGTGTAGGCGGCGAGAGGTTTTTTATTTTCCCCCACACGGTTGCCCCGAATTAAACAGGAGGTGGAAAGACCATGAGCATGTCTTTTCAAGACATCATTTTGACTCTGCAAAATTATTGGGCAAAACAAAACTGCCTCATCGTTCAACCCTATGACGTAGAAAAAGGGGCCGGTACGCTGAACCCGATGACATTTCTGCGTTCGATCGGGCCGGAGCCCTGGAATGTGGCCTATGTGGAGCCTTCCCGTCGCCCGGCAGACGGCCGTTACGGTGAAAACCCAAATCGTTTGTATCAGCATCATCAATTTCAGGTGATCATGAAGCCATCTCCGGACAACATCCAGGAGCTGTATCTGGAAAGTCTGCGTCTTTTGGGGATTGAACCCCTGGAGCATGATATTCGCTTCGTGGAGGATAACTGGGAGCATCCTGGACTCGGAGCGTGGGGACTTGGCTGGGAAGTATGGCTGGACGGAATGGAAATCACCCAGTTTACCTACTTCCAACAGGTCGGCGGTCTGGAGTGCAAGCCTGTGGCGGTTGAGCTGACCTACGGCCTGGAGCGGCTTGCCTCTTATATTCAGGAAAAAGAAAATGTGTTTGAACTGGAGTACGTTGACGGCGTCACGTACGGGGATGTCTTCCTTCAGCCGGAATACGAACACTCCAAATACACGTTTGAGCTGTCTGACGTGGACATGCTCTTCAACCTTTACAACACGTATGAAGCAGAAGCCAAGCGGTTGATGAAGGAGCATCTCGTGTTCCCGGCTTACGATTATGTATTGAAGTGCTCCCATACCTTCAACCTGCTGGATGCGCGGGGCGCAATCAGTGTCACGGAGCGGACCGGGTATATCGCACGGGTGCGCAATCTGTCGCGGGAAGTCGCCCAAACCTATCTGGCTGAGCGTGAGCGACTGGGCTTCCCTCTGTTGAAACAGGCAAGCAGTCAGGAAGGAGAGAGCGCAGATGAGTAAACGAGATTTTTTGCTGGAGATTGGTACAGAAGAGATGCCTGCCCGGTTTATTACGGGGGCGGCGGCACAATTGCGGGAAAAAGTAGAGAAGTGGCTGGAGGCAGAGCGAATCCCTTATGATCGGATCGATTCCTTTGAAACGCCGCGCCGCCTTGCCCTGCTGATTCACGGTCTGGCCGAGAAGCAGCCGGATAAAAATGAAGAAGCCAAGGGGCCAGCGAAAAAGATCGCAATCGATGAAGCAGGCAACTGGTCCAAAGCGGCACAAGGCTTTGCACGCAGTAACGGGATTGCTCCGGAGCAGTTGTATTTCAAGGAACTGAACGGTGTAGAGTACGTCTATGCCCGTAAATCGGAAGCCGGGAAAGAAACAAAAGCCCTGCTGCCTGCACTGGCGGACGTGATCACCTCGATGCATTTTCCAAAGAACATGCGTTGGGGTGCCAATGATCTTCGCTATGTGCGGCCGATCCGTTGGCTGGTTGCCCTGTTTGGTGACGAACTGGTCGACATGGAAATTGCCGGTGTGAAAACCGGTGCGGTGACCAGAGGCCATCGTTTCCTCGGAGGTCAGCACATCGAATTGCAAGACCCGGCACAATACGCGTCCAGACTAGGCGATGAGCACGTCATCGTCAGCGCGGAGGAACGCCGCAAGCTGATCGTCGAGCAAATCCGCCGCCTGGAGGCGGAAAATGGCTGGCGCATTCCGATGGATGAGGGATTGCTGGACGAGATCGTACATCTGGTGGAGTATCCTACGGCTTTGTTCGGCACATTTGAGCCTGAATTCCTGTCGATTCCGCGCGAGGTGCTGGTCACTTCCATGCGTGAGCATCAGCGCTATTTCCCGGTTGAGGATGCAAACGGCCAGCTGCTGAACCATTTTGTGACCGTTCGCAATGGGGACAGCCGCGCTTTGGAAAATGTCGCAAAAGGAAATGAAAAGGTCCTGCGTGCCCGTCTCTCCGATGCCCGCTTCTTTTACGAGGAAGACCAAAAGCTGTCAATTGACAGCTGCCTGAAGCGTTTAGAAACGATCGTTTTCCACGAGGAGCTGGGAACGATTGGTGACAAAGTGCGCCGTGTCCGCAAAACCGCTGCCTGGATCGCAGAGAAGCTGGGTGTATCTGCAGAAGAAGCGAAATACGCAGATCGGATTGCCGAAATTGCCAAGTTTGACCTCGTTACTAATATGGTGGGCGAATTCCCCGAGCTGCAAGGGGTCATGGGAGAAGATTACGCCCGCAAGGCAGGAGAGAGCGAAGCAGTAGCCCGCGGTGTCTTTGAGCATTATCTGCCGCGTCATGCAGGTGACCAGCTCCCGCAGTCGCCAACTGGCGCGATCGTCAGTTTGGCTGACAAGCTGGACACGATTGCCGGATGCTTCGCGATTGGCATCGTGCCTACAGGATCACAGGACCCGTATGGACTGCGCCGGATGGCAGCAGGAGTGGTGGCCATTCTGCTTGATAAAGGCTGGACACTTTCGCTGGAGCAACTGTGGGAGGCTGCTCTGGCTCCGCTCACAGCGCAGGGTGTCAGCAAACGCCCGAGCGAAGAAGTCATGAAAGACCTCCGCGATTTCTTTGCGCTCCGCCTGAAAAATGTGCTGCAGGAGGCAGCGGTCCGTTACGATGTCATCGATGCGGTTCTGTCGGCTGATTGGAATGTCCTGCCCGACCTTTTGAACAAGGCAAAAGCCCTGATGGACGAGGTACAGACGGATGCGTTCAAATTTACTGTCGAACAGTTTAACCGTGTAAACAACCTGGCACAAAAGGCAGAGTCCGATGCTATTGAGGAAGCGCTTTTTGCAGAAGAAGTGGAGCGAGCTCTTTACCAAGCCTACCTTTCCGTGCAGCAAGAGGTTAGCGGTTTGAACAATCAACAGCAAATCTTGGCCACTCTGGGCACTTTGCGCGAGCCGATTCAGGCGTTTTTTGACAAAGTGATGGTCATGGCTGAAGACCAGGCTGTCCGTCACAATCGTCTTGCCCTTCTGTCTGGCTTGTCCCGACTGATTTTCGGCTACGCTGATTTTTCAAAATTGGTGTTTGCTTGATCACGATCTCAAGCCGTCTCTTACACAAAAAAATCGCCTCCGCTGCATCATGCGGGGGCGACCTTTTTTTCGTTCATCAAGATTTTGAATGGGGAAAAACTGATGCCAAATCAAGTTTTCTAAAGCGGAAAGAAGGAAAATCCCGTCGAATAGAGTAATACTAGGGGTAGTAACCAGACAGAACCGGGGTGATTGGTCATCGAGCTGACGAAACGACAAGAGCATATTATCCAGATCGTAAAGGATGAAGGGCCGATTACAGGTGAACAGATTGCTGAAAAGCTGAATCTGACACGCGCCACTCTCCGCCCTGACTTATCGATCCTGACTATGTCAGGTTATTTAGAAGCCAGACCTCGAGTCGGTTATTTTTATGCGGGCCGACCTGCGGGCTCGGTCATTAGTGAACGGCTTCATAAGCTTCTCGTAAAAGACTACAAGGCGATGCCTATCGTCGTATCCGAATCAGCATCAGCTTACGATGCGATCGTCACTCTCTTTTTGGAGGATGTGGGAACACTGTTTGTGGTCAATCAAAAAGGCTTTTTGGCCGGTGTTCTTTCGCGCAAAGATTTGCTCCGAGCTTCGCTGGGCAACAAAACTCTGGAGGACGTCCCCGTCGGGATTATCATGACCCGGATGCCCAACATTGTGACCTGTACACCGGAGGAGACGCTTTATTCTGCAGCGAAAAAACTGATCGACTTTCAAATTGACTCCTTGCCCGTCGTCCGTCCGGGAGAAGAGGACAGCAAACAGTTTGAGCTGATGGGAAGAGTAACGAAAACGACAATTGCCAAAGCGTTTGTCGAATTGGGCAGCGAACCGAAGGTGTAGGAGGAGAAGCGATACTATGAATCAACAAAGACAGCTTATCTACGTGGTTTCAGACTCGATCGGCGAAACAGCGGAGTTGGTCGTGCGCGCCGTAGCCAGCCAGTTCGACCGCTTTTCTATCGATGTTCACAAATATCCGTACATAGAAGACAAAGATTCGATTGATGAAATCATTGCGTCTGCCAGGGAAATGAATGCAATGGTTGTATTTACGCTGGTTGTACCCGAGTTGAAAGAGTATATTTTACAGCAGGCAACAAGGCATGGCATTCGCACGATCGATGTCATGGGACCACTGCTTACCACGTTGGAAGAAATGCTTCACGAACCGCCAACCGGAAAGCCGGGACTGGTACGCCGGCTGGACGAAGAGTATTTCCGCAAAGTGGACGCGATCGAATTCGCAGTGAAATACGATGATGGCCGGGACCCGCGTGGGCTTTTGCGCGCTGATGTTGTACTGATTGGCGTGTCCCGCACGTCGAAGACACCGCTCTCCATGTACCTGGCGAACAAGCGTTTGAAGGTTGCCAACGTCCCGATCGTCCCTGAAGTCGAACCGCCGGAGGAGCTGTTTTTGCTCCCACCCGAGCGCTGTATCGGGCTGACGATCAATCCGGAGCAGCTCAACGGCATTCGCACGGAAAGATTGAAAGCACTTGGTCTTACCGCCCAGGCAAATTATGCGAATCTCGACAGAATCAACGAAGAGCTGGCATATTCCGAAAAAATCATGGAGCGGGTGGGTTGTCCCGTCATCGATGTCTCCAACAAAGCCGTAGAAGAGACGGCCAATATTATCCTGGAAATGATTCGCAAAAACAAGCTTCGCAAAGAAAATAAATAGGTCTTAGGGAGGGTTTTGGCTCTTTTTGTAGAATAAACTGTATTCGTCCCCTAAAACAGCGGGGGTTTGAAGCGTTTATCGTGAATGAAATTGTGGAAAAGTAGAAAAGAAGAACATTTCCAAGAAGGAAAATGACGAATTTTGACGAACTAAATAACCTCATTGCGTAATTTTATCCGTAGCCATGCCTTTTCTGATGTACTTATACAGGAGGCGTGGATGCAAAGGTAAAAAGGTGGAAAGACATGGCTGGTGGAAATTCAGCTGATTTTGTGAACCAAGTCCGGTCCGCTACTGACATCGTAGATGTGGTAGGAGAATACCTGCAGCTGCGGAAAAGCGGCCGTGCGTTTCTAGGCTTGTGTCCCTTCCACTCGGAAAAGACACCCTCCTTTAATGTCAATGCGGAGCGACAATTTTTTCATTGCTTTGGTTGTGGGGCAGGTGGAGATGTCTTTTCCTTTTTAATGAAGATGGAGCAGTTGACGTTCCCCGAAGCCCTAAGCAAGCTGGCGGAACGAGCGGGGATTGCGCTGCCCCAGACACATGTGGAGGAAGAAGAGGCTCCGGAAAAAAAGGCCAAGCAGCTTATGCTGGACGCCCACCAATTGGTTAGCAAGCTTTATCATTACGTCTTGATGGAAACACCTTACGGGCAAGAGGCGATGAGGTATCTGCAGAAGCGGGGAATTACTCAGCAGACGATCGAAGATTTTCAGATCGGTTTTGCCCCAGACTCCTGGAACTTCGTCACTTCGTTTTTACAAAATCGTACTTTTCCTCCTGACTTGATGGTTGAAGCTGGCCTGTTGGCCAAAAGCGAGGCGGGCAAGATATTTGATCGCTTTCGAGGCAGGATTATGTTTCCGATTCACAATTCACAGGGAAATGTGATCGGCTTCGGCGGCAGGGCCATGGACAGCGCGGCTCCTGCCAAATATCTGAACAGCCCGGAAAGCCCTCTTTTCAACAAGAGTACAACACTGTTCAATCTTCATCGTGCCCGTCCCGTGATTCGAAAACGAAAACAGGCTTTTCTATTCGAGGGTTACGTGGATGTCATTTCTGCATGGCAAGCAGGCTTTCACCAGGGAATCGCAACTCTGGGAACAGCTTTGACCGAGCAGCAGGCGAGAATGATCAGGCGCAATGCAGAGTCTGTTGTGCTCCTTTTCGACGGAGACGCAGCCGGCCAGGAAGCGACGTCCAAAGCGATCCATATACTACAGCAAGCGGGTGTTGTGGTTCGCGTAGCGCCATTGCCTCAGGGAACGGATCCTGACGATTACATTCGGCAGCACGGCGCAGAGGCTTTCTCACAGCAGGTTCTGCTGCAAGCGATGCCTGTCACGGCATTTCGACTGAAACATTTGAGGGCCAAGCACGTAATACAGGATGAGACCGACCAGAAACAGTTCATCGAAAAAGCGATTGAAATCGTCAATGAGCTGGACAGCCCGGTCGAACGGGACTTGTATTTACGCCAATTGGCGGAAGAACACTCCTTAACGCTAGATGCAGTGAAGTGGGAGTCGCGAAGGCTTTACAAACAGCAAAAAAGTGAGCGACAAAGGGATAAAGTAACGCCAGCATGGAATAATAGTATAAATAATGGCAAAGTTACGCTCGCTAAAACACTTCCGCCGGCTTATTATACTGCCGAGCGCATGCTTCTTGGCTACATGATGCGCCATCGGCATATTGCGGATCGGGTTCAGGCGGAATGTACAGGTTCGTTTCAAGTGGATGAACACGATGCATTAGCAGCCTACTTATATGCATACTTTGCAGAAGGATTTCCGGAAGACCCTGGACAGTTTATACATTACCTGCAAGACGAACAGTTAAAGCAACTAGCCTCGGGATTGGCCATGATGGAGTGCAGAGACGACGTATCTGATCAAGAGATCGGGGACTACATCAAGCAAGTGAATCACTACCCGCAGCGCACGGAGCTGGAGCAGCTGCGTGAAGAACAGCGAACTCTTCACATGCAAGCAGCTGCAGCCGACAGCCCGGAAGCGCGTAGAGAACTGGAAATTCAAGCTGCCGTCGTAGGGATGAAGATTCTTGAATTGGAAAATGCTTTAAAAGAAGGGTAGCATCAGATCATTCCCGGGGAAGGAGGGATAGTAGATGAACAAACAAAACATCACTTCAGACATGGAAGCGACGTCCATTGAGCAAGTGAAAGAACAACTGGTCGAATTAGGAAAGAAGCGCGGCGCGTTGTCGTATAAGGAGATTGTGGACCGGATCTCTGGCTTTGAGCAGGATTCTGACCAAATGGATGAGTTTTTTGAATATCTGGGTGATCAGGGAATCGAGGTCAACAACGACAGCGATGACGACGATGAAGTGGACAATATGATCATGAAGGATGAGGAAAACGATAACGAGGAGTTCGACTTTGACGATCTCTCCGTACCGCCCGGAATCAAGATCAACGACCCTGTACGCATGTATTTGAAAGAAATCGGCCGTGTTCCTCTGCTCTCCGCTGAAGAGGAGATTAAACTGGCAAATCGGATTGAACAAGGTGACGAGGAAGCCAAGCGCCGTCTGGCGGAAGCAAACCTGCGTCTCGTTGTCTCTATTGCCAAACGCTACGTAGGCCGGGGAATGCTATTCCTCGATTTGATCCAGGAAGGTAATATGGGCTTGATCAAAGCCGTTGAGAAATTTGACTATCGCAAGGGGTTCAAGTTTAGTACCTATGCGACCTGGTGGATTCGCCAGGCGATTACGCGGGCCATCGCTGACCAAGCGAGAACGATTCGGATTCCTGTGCATATGGTCGAGACCATCAATAAATTAATCCGCGTATCCCGCCAATTGCTGCAGGAGCTGGGGCGTGAACCGCTGCCTGAAGAAATTGCGGAAAAAATGGATTTGACCCCTGAAAAAGTTCGAGAAATCATGAAGATCGCACAAGAGCCTGTTTCTCTGGAAACGCCGATCGGTGAAGAAGATGATTCTCATCTGGGTGATTTCATTGAAGATCAGGATGCGCTTGAGCCTTCTGATGCGGCAGCTTACGAGTTGTTGAAAGAACAATTGGAAGACGTGCTGGATACATTGACGGATCGGGAAGAAAACGTACTTCGTCTGCGTTTTGGACTGGACGACGGACGCACCCGGACTCTGGAAGAAGTGGGGAAGGTGTTCGGCGTTACGCGTGAACGGATCAGACAGATTGAAGCAAAGGCGCTGCGTAAACTTCGACATCCAAGCCGAAGCAAACGCTTAAAAGATTTCCTGGAATAACCGATAATGGAAGTATGGCCTACGTTAGCCGGCGTAGGTCTTTCTTTTGCCCAGTCGGCGAATCCATCCGTCAAGCTAAAGGAGGGGCCGCGTTGGACGACCAGCGCAAGCGTATCATCATTTCCGAAATTGAAAATTGGCGTCGCAATCATCTGCTGCCTGAACATTACTGCATCTTCCTATTAAATCTGTATACGGAAGGTGATCGGCCCCAAACATCCGCTCCGGGAAAAAAAGGAAGCGGAGGAGCGGCAAGTCATGCACAAGTCGCTGCGGCAGGAGGATCAGGAACGGCGGGAGGATCAGGCACAACAGGAGGTATCAGGGCAACGGCTCCGTACGTGTCGGGAAATTCTGCGGCCATATCTGGAAAAATGGTCCTGTCCTGGCTGCTGGGTGCTTGTTTGATTGCCGGTTTGATCTTGCTTGCTTTTCATTTTAACCGTTTTACTTTGCCAATGCAAATTGCCATTTTTGGTTTTTTATCGGTGGTTTGCTATTTTTTGGGGTATCTTTTCCGGAAATCCGCACCGATGATCACCCATCTGCTTCTTGGCATTTCCTTTTTAGTTCTGCTATTGGGTGGTTTTTACATCCTGATACAGATGAGCGCACCGCTAACGTTCATGCTTCTTTACTTGACAATTATTTCCTTGGTTTTGTGTGGAAGTGCGTTTTTATTTGGCTTTTCCTATCTCCTGTATTGCGGATTGCTTTCCCTGGCACTGGTTTACGGTATGGCAACGGTAGAGCGGGTGGGGGACGATTATTCTTGGTGGAAAGCTGAGCTGTATTGGGTGCCCATTGCTTGCTTGATGACTGGTCTGGGATTTTTGGTTCACCAGAATAACCCCAAATGGGCCGGTGTATTCGCCATTTGCGGAATGATCGCATTTTTCGGCGCGGAGATTCAGTCGCTGTACATACCGTCTTCCCGACAGGAGCTCATCCAGCTTTTGCTCTTCATCAAGGTTTTTATGAGCTCGCTTTTCTTCTTTTTCACACGGGGGTACTGGTATCAGTGGCTTCGTTTGTGACAGAATCATGGCTCTTGTGGACAAAGCTTTTTCCTGTCCCTCATTCTTGTTACAATAATAGCGGGAGCATAACAAATGGGGGGAGCAAATTTTGAGCAGTAAAATGTGGGTGCTGACCGGAATCGTTCTGGCGGCCGCCTTCTTTGGATTTGAAGGATTTGCTATGGTGATGAATATCCAAACACATGGGATTGGCTATATTGGCGGAATTGTTTCATTTTTGGGAGCTGTTCTGGTGGGAGCACGCAGGTCATAAGCGTACTCCCTTTTTTGTTAGATATACTTTCGTCATTTCATGCGTTAGCAAAGTCGAATTTTCAGAAAGTACAAAAAAGACTTACACAAGCACAGGAGTGTTGGTGTATAATATTGTTACTAATCTGAACAAACGCTCAGTCAGAATAGTGAGGTTATTGCAGGTCATGTGAAAAAGCGCTTACAAAGGGGCTGGACAAACGATGAATTATGATCTGAATACGGAACAGCTAATGCTCAAAAACATGGTGCGTTCCTTTGCGGATGAAGTAGTAGCACCGGGGGCGGACGAACGGGATCGGACGAAAGCCTTTCCCACGGAAATTTTTCGACAAATGGCCGATCTGAATATGATGGGGCTACCGTTTCCGGAGGAATACGGGGGAGCGGGTGCAGACACCATCAGCTTTGCGATTGTCGTTGAAGAGCTGAGCAGGGTCTGTGCGTCGACGGGGATTACCTACTCGGCTCATATTTCTCTTGGGGGAGCGCCTATCGCCATGTTTGGCACAGAGGAGCAAAAGCAGACCTATTTGAGCAAAATTTGCAGCGGGGAAAGTCTGGGGGCATTTGGCTTGACCGAGCCCAATGCTGGTTCTGATGCAGGCGGGACAAAAACATCTGCTGTGCGCGATGGGGAAGAGTGGGTGATCAATGGCGCCAAATGCTTTATCACAAATGCTACGTACGCAAAATTTCTGGCATTGACTGCCGTTACTGACAAAACACAAGGGACGCGCGGTATTACCGCATTTATCGTGCCTACTGACACCCCGGGTTTTACCGTGCTCGATAACTATGAAAAGTTGGGGCTCCACAGCTCCAATACAACAGAGCTGGTGCTGGAAAACGTTCGGGTCCCCGGCGATTACATTCTGGGAAAAGAAGGAGAGGGCTTCAAGCAATTTTTGATTACCCTGGATGGCGGGCGCATCGGTATTGGCGCCATGGCAGTCGGGATTGCCCAAGCGGCTTACGATAAAGCGCTTCAATACGCGAACCAGCGGACCGCATTCGGGCAGTCCATCTCCCGGTTTCAGGCGATTCAGCACAAACTGGCCGACATGGCCATGCAGATCGAACTGGCGCGCAACATGGTATACAAGGCTGCATGGCTGAAGGACAACAAGCGGAAATTTACCAAGGAAGCAGCTATGGCTAAACTCTATGCTTCTGAGGTAGCCATGTCCGCCACGCATCAGGCCATCCAAATCCATGGCGGCTATGGGTACATGAAAGAATATCAGGTGGAACGCTTTTTCCGTGATGCCCGCCTGCTGGAGATTGGCGAAGGAACCTCGGAAATCTTGCGCAATGTCATCGCCCGTGAGATCGGCTGTTAATTTGTGGATAAAGGCCTCGTCTTGACGAAAGACGAGGCTTTTTCGCGTTTTTTTGCAATGGGAAAATACGGACAAATAGGGTAGAATAGAGGCATTGGAAGGTGAAAGAGAGTATGACATCGTGGATGATATCTCGGCGATTGCAAACAATTGCCAGTTTTTGCCCAGAGGGAGCCCGCGTTGCCGACATCGGTTCGGATCACGCGTTATTGGCTTCTTATTTGATTGAAAACAAAATGGCTTCCCATGTCGTAGCGGGGGAGTTGAACGAAGGGCCTTTCCAGGCTGCGAAGAAACAAATCCAATCGATTGGTGCCGAAGACCGTGTCAGTGTTCGGAAAGGTGACGGCCTGGCGGTACTTGCGCCTGGTGAAGTCGATGTGATCTGCATTGCAGGCATGGGCGGACAGTTGATTGTATCGATTTTGGCGGATGGCGCCGAAAAGTTGGAGGGCGTCAACCGATTGATTTTGCAGCCCAATGTGGGCGAAGAGCTGGTGCGGCGCTGGATGCAGGAAAACGGCTGGCAGTTGACGCACGAGACAATCCTGGAGGAAGACGGGATCATCTATGAGATTCTCGTGGCTGACCGTGGTGTGCCCGATACTCCGTATCTGGGTAAAGAGCGCACTGAAGAGGAATTGCTGCGTCTAGGACCATTTCTTTGGGAGGAAAAATCGCCTGTACTGACCAGCAAATGGATGCGGGAGAGGGACAAGTGGCGAAAGGTTCTGGAACAGTTGAGCCGTTCGGAAAAGGAGGAGGCACAGGAGCGTGCCCGCCAGGTAGAAAAGGAACTCGAATGGATGGATGAGGTGATCGCATGTTTGCGCACGGACAAACCGTGATTCAATATGTGGAAAAGCTGGCGCCCAAAGTGATGGCACTTGAGGGTGACAAGATCGGTCTGCATGTGGGTACCTTGCAGAAGCCGGTGAAAAAAGTAATGGTCGCGCTGGATGTACTGGAGAGCGTAGTGGATGAAGCGATCGCAGGCGGTGTGGATTTGATCGTTGCGCACCACGCTGTCATTTACCGCCCCCTGAAGCATTTGCGAACGGATCTGCCTGCAGGCAAAGTCTTTGAAAAACTGCTCAAGCACGACATCGCGGTCTATACGGCACATACCAATCTGGACGTAGCGGCTGGCGGCATGAACGACTGGCTGGCAGAGGCGATCGGGCTGGAAAACGTGGAAGTGCTGGATGTGAGTTACCGAGAGACGCAGAAAAAGCTGGTGGTGTATGTACCTCATTCCCACCGCGATCAGGTTTTCCGGGCGATCAGTGAGGCAGGAGCCGGCTTTGTCGGCAACTACAGCCACTGCACGTTCCAGACAGATGGGACGGGCACGTTTCTTCCCCGGGAGGGAACGAATCCGCATATCGGGGAGACCGGAAAGCTGGAGAAGGTGGAAGAGGTTCGCATCGAGACGGTGATTACATCTGCACGTCAGAACGCCGTGGTCAAAGCCATGCTCGCTGCCCATCCGTACGAAGAGGTTGCCTTTGATCTGATCCCTCTGGAAAACGCCGGAGCTTCTCTGGGCATTGGCCGGATCGGAAAACTTCCGGCAGAACTGACTCTTCGCGAGCTTGCTCTGCAGATCAAGGAGCATTTTTCACTCCAAGGTCTGCGAGTGGTGGGCGATCTGGACGCCCCGGTTCGCAAGGTAGCTGTTGTGGGTGGAGACGGCAGCTCGTACGTCTCCAAGGCAGTGTTTCGCGGGGCTGACGTACTGGTAACGGGGGACATCGGCTACCATACCGCTCATGATGCTCAGGCTGATGGTCTGTTTATCATCGATGCGGGCCACAACATTGAGAAGATCATGAAAGAGAAGCTGGCAGCCTATCTGCGCGCGTCTCTGCACGATGCAGGGTACGCATCTGAAGTGGTCGCTTCCAACGTACATACGGATCCTTATCAATTCTTGTAAAAGAATAACGGGGTCACATAGGAAACGGTTCTGGAAAAGCGGGTTTTATTCCGCCGACCAGGCGGCGCTCTCGTTGCCCGTGTCAGCCTATGTAAACCAATTTGGTGTAGGGGGATTTACGTGCAAAAAAAGATACAAGCTTTTACCTGCGCGCTTCTTGTCTGTAGCTTGCTTACTCCTTCCTTTGCAAAAGCAGAGAGCTATTACCTCCCGTATGATGATATCAGCAAGCACTGGGCAAGAAATTCGATTTTGAACGGGGCCTATTACGGCCTCTTTGCCACCGGCCAGTCCGTGCCCCATTTTTATCCGAATCGGGAGATGACCCGTGCTGAATTTATGGCCTTGATGGATCGCGTATTTGAGCTGGGACAAATTCATTTGTACCCGCTCACTTTTCTCTCCGAGCGCGAGGCGTATGGAAGGGGAGAAGGCTTCGACGAACCATATCTTCCTTATAAAGACGTAGATCGGCTTACCTGGATGTACGGATCGACCCTGCGTATGTCGGTCCTGCTGCAGCGTCTGTACGGTCCCGGCGCGATCCAAAAAATCTTTCCCGGAGAGGAATTCCAGCCGAACAAGCCCATCACCCGCGAAGAGGCAGCCAAATTGCTGGCGATCTACACGATGGGTGCGGATGAGTCAAAAGCGTGGGAAATGGTCTCGGGATGGGGATGGCTGGATGGTCGGCCAAATAACAAGCTGAAGCGCGGAGAGGCTGCGGTTGCCTTCGACCGGTTGATTGATTTCATGCAAAGCGATACCATTTTGCCGCTGCTTGATTACGACGGTCAAAAGTTTCCGATGGTTCCGGAGATTGAGGACATGTTTCCACTGTTCAGTCCCTATTTAGAGCAATCTCAAGGGGATGACAAGTTGTACGTGGATGCGGTCGAAGCCATCCGGTACCATGAAGACAGCGATGAGACCTTCCGTACTTTGCACAAGTTGGCAGAGGGAGGCTTTGACAATACGGTGGGTGTCCATTATTACCTGAGCTGGAACCCTTCTGCTTCGTTGGAAGAAAATCTGTCGGAGGCTTTTCTTGCGATGGATGCTTATTTTGCGGATAGAATCGTTATACCGGAAACGCAGCAGCTTCTGACCGCCAATGTATACGATATTGCCTTGCAGATAGGGATGGAAACGCCAGCGATTTTCGAGCAGGTGCTGACAAAGCTGAAAGCATACGAAGAAAAAGTAAGGCCCGGAACGAAAGAGTGGGAAGCCCTCGTTGTTTACCAGGCAGCTTTGGAAGTCAAGTTGGGTAATGTGGAAGGTGCGCTTGAACATTATCGGGCGATCGCAGCGCATGTACCGGCCGCTTTGACAAACCTCGTCTACTACCTCGTCCAAACCAATCGGGTAGAAGAAGCGAAGTCATTCCTCGCCTCTCTCCAGCCCAAGCGGACAGAGACCGAAATCATTAAGCTCTCCCGTCTGTTGGAGCAAGATTTGGCCCGTTTTGACAATCAGGAATCCATCGTTCATAGTCTGCAATTTGCGATGGGCCGTATGGAGAACCTGAAGGACTATCGCGTGGAGGGAGAAGCTGTTCTCAGCGGATTCCTCATGAAGTACACACAAGACATCGACCGTATCGGCCAGTGGTCGCATACGACGGGGATTTATCAATCTCCGCAAAAGCTGGTGCTAGACAAGTGGGAAAACTATACCGATTTGAAAAATATGGTTCAATACGAGCGGAATTTTGACGAAGAGAAATGGGAGCCGTCAAAAATCGGTGAGCTCGAATTCATGCATGAATACGTACAAAACATGAGCATCAAGGACCGGGCGAGTATCCTCGGAGCCCGATACTATAAGCAATCATTCGGAGAATACAACATCATCACCGAATGGATTCCGGGTGAAAACATTCTTGAGGAAAGCAAAAAGGTGACCCTGCGTCACGGGAAAGTAAAGCGCGTTCCCATCTATATGAATAAATATATCGTCGACAAGGATTCCGATCTGGTTGTGCAGAGCATGTGGCGTTATGAGGAAGTCTACGATACGCAGGAATACGTAGCCTATGCAGGTACAGAGAGTTATCTAACAAACAAGGATTTTCGCGTGTATGTTCCACGGGAAGCGCTGAAGGAGGCGGCAAGATGAAACGAATCTTATCATGGCTACTGGCTGCCGGTATCGCGTTGGGCGGAATCCCCGTTCATGCGGCTGCCGACCCGTTTGTGGAAACCGTAGAAGTATACCATCAGGTGCTGGACAATCATCTCAGTAGACCAAACGAAAAGCAACTCGTCCAAGGCGCGCTTGAGCATGTGCAAAAGCTGGCCAAGGAAGCCAAGAACGTCTCCTTGTCCCTGTCACAGGATGATGACACACTCTCGGAGCTGATCCAACGTCTGACAGAGTGGAAAGAAAAGAGCAAGCTTGACGAAGCGACGATAAACCGAGGGGCCATCGAGGGTATGCTGGCCACGCTGGACGATCCGCATACCATGTTCTTTACGAAAAAAGAACTGAATTCCTTTCAGGCTGGTGTAGAGAATCAATTAGTCGGCTTTGGCTTTCGTTTGCGATTTCAAAACGGCTTGATGCTGGTACGGGAGATTATCCCCCAGACACCAGCGGCTGCTTCGGGGTTGAAAAAAGGAGACCAGCTAATCGGGGTTGATGGCACTTCGCTCAAAGAAAAGACCGCTGAAGATGCATTCAATTTCCTCAGAGGGGAAGAGGGGACAGAAGCGGTTTTAACCGTGTATCGCCCATCTGAAAAGCGGGAGCTGCAAATCAAGCTGAAAAGGGCGGCGATTACTGTTCCGGAGGTCGAAGGAAACCTCTTTCAAGACGACAAGATCGGGTACATCAGCTTGGAGACGTTTGGATCGGAGGCGGCCTATCAATTTCGGGACAAATTGGATCAGCTCACCAGAGAATCGCCTTCTCTGAAGGGATTGATCGTCGACCTGCGCGATAACAGCGGTGGTTATCTCACCTCAGCGAGGGATGTTGCCAGTTTGTTCTTTCAAGATGGTCTGCTGATGTACACCACCAACCGAAACGGAGTGGAAGTGCAAACCTGGGTACGAAATGGCCGAAATATCCATTACCCAGTCCGTATCCTGGTCAATGAAGGGACGGCATCTGCTTCGGAATTGTTGGCCGGGGCTTTGCGCGATCACGGGATTGCCAAACTGGTCGGCACCAAGACCTATGGAAAAGGGAGCGCTCAACAAATCATTCCCCTTTCTGATGGAGATGCCTTGAAAATCACGTTGAACGAATATTTTACGCCCAATCATACCAAGGTCAATCACATTGGGCTGGAACCTGATGTGGTGGAACAAGACTACGCTGCACAGGTGATTCGTGCGCTTCATTCCCTGGGCGTCACGTCCTTTCAATTAGAAGCAGAGGATGGAGATACTGTGATCAACGGGATTGCCTTCGCTGCCGTCGATCCGATTTTCAAAAAAGATGAAAAGGGGAATTGGCTGATCCGTGGGCAGGTCCTGTCCAGTCTGCTCGGCAAGGAGAAGCAAGGTGAGGCGGACTATGTGGAGATCGATACGTACCTGAAGACGCATCCCACCTTGCAAATGAAGCTGGAGTACGGAGCTCCGGTCATTACCTATCACGTCACTACTACTACAACCCAATAAATGAGGAAGTCTCCCAGCTACGGGAGGCTTTTTTCTTTTGACGCATAGGGGAATGGGATCGGCAAAACAATAACAAGTATGATTACAATTTCTCTGGAAAAAGGAAGGCAGACGGATGAAAAAAGTACTTCTCTTTTTAATCGACTCCATGATGCCTGATGTCTTGGAACAATGCATTGCTGCTGGGAAAGCTCCGGGACTTCAATTTTTCATGGAGCGCG